>JAIMKT010000019.1:10658-55511 GCA_020692245.1 Microcoleus sp. GA_180221_E-2-1-MAG-45_12 | reverse complement strand
AAGTGAAGCAAATTCTTTAGTAAATTCCAATCAAACAAGCAATTCGACAACAGCTAATGGATCGGGAAGTGAAGCAAATTCTTTAGCAAATTCCAATCAAACAAGCAATTCGACAACAGCTAATAGATCGGAAGAAGATATTAACTCGCAATTAAACACCCAATATAATTTACAAGACACTAAAATTAAGCTCAATCTGATTACTGAAACTACTAGAGTTAAACCTGCCCTAGTTTATGTTTTCTTTGCTCCTCAAGATAGCTCTAATAACTTTAATAGTGCTAATTTAGCTGCCCAAACTAATCGCACTGCTGGGGAGAATGATCTTCTGGAAATAATTATGATTAATGGGAAAGGAGAACCGGTTCGAGTCCAGTTTCCTACAACTACCCGCCGCCAAGTATTGGAAGTAGCTAATAATTTTCGTTCTGAAGTGACTAATTTTCGTAGCTCGCGTGGGTTTCTGACTCCATCTCAACAGATGTATAAGTGGTTAATAGCACCTTTGGAAGCTGAACTCCAAGCCCAAGGGATTGATAACTTAGTATTTTTGATGGATACAGGACTACGATCGATCCCCCTCGCGGCTCTCCATGATGGTCAGGGATTTATTGTAGAACGCTACAGTGTAGGCTTAATGCCCTCTCTCAACTTAACTCCACCTACCTACAATCCTCTAGAAGGTTCTCAGGTCTTGGCGATGGGGGCGACGACTTTTGGTGATTCTGGCTTAAGTCCTTTACCCGCCGTGTCTTTAGAAGTAAATACCGTTAGTGAACTATGGCAAGGTTCAGAGTTTTTGAACGATCGCTTTACCCTAAATAACCTTATTCAGCAACGACAGGCTAGACCGTTTCGGATGATTCATCTTGCCACCCATGCAGTGTTTAGTCCGGGCGATCGAGCCAATTCCTATATTCAACTTTGGGATCAGAAACTGAGCCTAGACCAACTTAGCCAGCTTAATTGGGGCAATCCTCCGGTAGATTTATTGGTACTTAGTGCTTGTCAAACCGCCTTGGGCGATCGAGATGCGGAGTTAGGTTTTGCCAGTTTAGCCATCAATGCTGGAGTCAGGTCTGCCCTAGCGAGTTTGTGGGAAGTGAATGATGCAGCAACTTTAGGGTTAATGACTAAGTTCTATCAACAATTACAGGTGACAACTACTAAGGCAGAAGCATTACGACAAGCACAGTTAGCAATGCTCCGGGGAGAAGTGCGGTTAGAGGGTGGAAATCTGGTAACAGTCAATGGTACTATTCCTCTGACTGATGAATTAAGAAGTCTGGGCGATCGATCGCTCCGGCATCCCTATTTCTGGAGTGCATTTACTATGGTCGGCAATCCTTGGTAAGACAAACAATAATTCTCGGCTAAAGTTCTCAGCTAATTTAAATATTTTCTGGTAACTTTTGATAAATTTTCTGAGTTAATTGTCCTTGGTGTTTTCTGCCCCAAAGGAGTTGCCAAGCTCTAGGGAAAAAGAGGGCAGGAAATAGTAAAGAAAAAGCCGTAGAAAGTTGTTTTTGTTTGAGAGCAACTAAGCCCCAATGGAGACGGAGATAGATTTGGATGGTGTCTAGACTGGGGAGATGATCCTTGTATTTGGGGTTGATTAATTGATAGATTCTTGCCTTCATCCAGATGTTAACTTTAAGGCGATCGACGATCGAGAACTTTTGATTTAATCCCCCTGCCCACACCGTGCGATACCCTAGACAATGGTTAATAAAAATTGCATCCCCAAACTTTGCAATCTTAATCCAAGAATCAATATCATCGTAGTTAGTATCTAGGTGCGAATCCCATCCTTTAGTTTCCAAAAAAACATCCCGACGAAAAGACACTTGAATCGGTGTACCAAAGGGGACTAATTCCAACAACATCCCGTAGTGAATATCCTCCTGTTTTATATAAACCACTGGCTCCTGACCAACTTTTCTGGTTCTACTAATTTCCTGCCCCATTTCATTTACTTGAAAGGCTTGCATGGAGCAGATCACTGCTTGAGGATAATAGTTAATTACGTTACTTAATTCTTCTAGGCAATTAATCGCTAAATAATCATCATCATCAACTAATTTAATCCAGTCTCCCGTAGCTAATTTTACCCCTTGATTCACCGCCGCCGAATGTCCTAAATTTTCAGAAAAACGATGGTAAATTAATCTCTCAGAATAGGTGACAAGGAGTTTTTTAATGTGTTTCTCTGTGGCATCAGTGGAGGCATCATCAATCACGACTACTTCGCAGGGAATAGTTTGTTGCAAAGCACTAAAAATTGCCCTTTCAAGTAATTGCCAGCGATTAAAAGTCGTAATCACCACACTAAATTTGACTCTTGACTTTTCAGGATGTTTATTAATATCTAGCATTAACTATCTCCTAGATTTAGCATAGATTTAGTGTAGATTTGATGGGGGAATTAGTGAGTTGATTTTTTTAGATAAAACTTTAGAGAAAACGAGTTAACTGAACTCGATAACGGTCTTTTTTGGTGACAGTAATTTCCCCGACTTCTAGCCGACCTTTACCCCGCAGAGCTACCAAATCCCCCATCTTTAGGTTGTAGCTAGATTGGCTCACATCCTTCCAATTTACCCGTACATCCCCAGAGTTAATGAAATCTACCATTTTGCTCCGAGATAGCCCAAACCCAGCCGAAGCGATCGCATCCAAACGCAAGGAGGCTTCAACGGTGGTTAGTTCTTTTTTCTTGGGTTCTCGAATTTTTAGATCAGTGAGGGAAATCTCTTTGACTTGGACTGGTACCGATCGCACCTGTTGCAGATGCAGAGTGAGAAATTCCACCATTTCTGGTACTATGATCGCCTGCGCTCCCCGTTCTCCGAGGATAATGATATCCCCAGTTTTTTCTCGGACAATGCCACAGCCCAGCAAAGAACCCAAAAAATCTCGGTGAGTGGCGGGATCAAAGAGAAAATTTCCGGCGATGTCCACGGCGGCGAGGGTGACACTCTCTTGGCTGAGGGGAATATCGGCTCTGGCGATCGCACAACGCTGTCTTTCTGCTTGGGGATAACCACCCCAGACCACTAACTGAATTTCTGTGAGGCGATCGAATACTTGGCGAACTTCGACCAACTCCGGCGGCGAGAGAAAATCCGTCACCACCACTTCCCACGTTTTAATGGCTTGCTCGGCTAGATCAATCACCCTTGCAATGGTTTCTCGATTTTCTAAACCTTTTAATAATTCTACTCTAGGTAACATAAGGTAACATAAACAATGATTTTTAACCTTCTTCTTGGTAGCCTTGGATGCTTTCGGGATTAAACTTTTTCAAAACCTTAGTAGCTTGACTAGTTAAACTATCCGTCCCTTGGACAACGATTAAATACTTACCCGCATCAAGACGATTTCGATAGGGTAGAGCATCACCACTGCCCACCAAGCCCACGCCACCGCCAACGAAGAAACCGCCCATCATCCCAGCGATCGACCCAAAAATACCGCCAATGATCTGATTACCCAAGGTTCCTGCCCAAGGAAAAGTATCTAGCCCGGTAACAACATTAAAACCAAATCCGGCAATAAAGCCAAAGGGAGCTAACCAGTAAATCATCCGTTGAGCCTGCTGTTGGGCTTGCAGCTTAGGATCAATGAGACCAAATTCATCGGCACTTTTATAGCCCCTGCCCAGAATACTGACTTGCCTAGTGGTTAATCCAGCCGTTTCCAAAGCTGTGTAAGCCTCTTCTGCTTGGATGCGATCGCTCAGAACAGCAATTAAATAATTCATACTTCAATATTAATTTACATTACCTAATGTACACTATTTACACTCACGAATTACCGCAAAAGATACCCCTTGCCGGGTTACTTGATGGACGATCGGACATTCTGAAAATTCATACTGCTGTCCCCAACGCAGCCAACTTAGATAATAAAAAGGTTTATCAAAATTTGCCTGACTATCTTCAACAGAAAATATTTGAAATCTGGGAGCAGCATATAATTTGGCTGAATTTGGTAATCCGCCTATTAATACCTTACTACTAGAAGTTCCATTTTCATTTAACCATTCCATCCCCTCCCGCAGGCTCAAGCCGAGAATTTCTAGATCAAACTGGTCTGGGGTCGCCTGAATTCCGCCGGCAACTCGATTCACATAGGCATACTGGTAAGGATGTAAACTCACCATGTCTATCATGATTGCTAAATATATGGCTGTTACTAGCCCTACTAAAAAACGTTGATAATTTTTGCTACTAAAACGTTGATAATTTTTGCTACTAAATTTATTTAATCCCTGATATAACCAAACAATTGCTATTACTGTAAAGGCTACTAATCCCGGTGTAATGAATAGAAAATGCCGCATTCCATCGTATACAGGAGTTCTTCTAACTACAGCAAATAGAGGCAGGAGTAATATTTGCCACCAGAGGAGCATAGCACAGGATTTTTGTAAGATAGAAAGCTGCCGATACCGAGCAATAATCCACGTTGAACCGACTAGAAATCCAAAGTTAAATATTACAGGCACTGCCATAAAAATCCACGTAGGCAAATACCATCTTGATATTTTTTGGATCGGAAAATTCCAGCCCTTGAATAGAACCGTAATCTTGAGGCTATGGTTAGATAGATAATTTAAGGTTTCAAAAAAGCCAGCGATCGGATTACCCCAAAACCCCGGATAAAAAATGGCATGAACGATCGCCCAAGTAATACCCAGAGCTAGATATAACCCAGCAAAATTAACTAATGATTCCTTATCTCTACCCCGTTCCCACCAGAGAATTAAGTAAGTAATCAAAAAGAAAAATAAAATCAAAAAAGCTCCAATTCTCACCCCAGAACTTAAGCCTAGAAGAATTCCATAAAAAATAGTATAGGTAGTAGCTTGATTATTACCTAGCTTGATTTTTTGCTGATTTAGATTACCGAGAGGATTTGGATGATCTGGATACTCTGTGGGCTTTGAATTGTTTGGATAAGCTCGATCGTCCCGATTATTTTCTTCCTGATTATTACTATCCTGATTGTTGCCTAGATAATAATTAATTAAATAAGCTCCCATTAAACTAGAGAGAGTAAACATGGCTGCAAAGGGAGTATCTTTGGGATTAAAGAAACTATGCCCCCAATGAATTGGCATCACTGCTAAACTCAAAGCTCCTAACCATGCATACTCTACCCCACAAAAAATACTTACGATCCCAGCTACTGCGAGGTAGGTAATTCCCGAAAAAATAAAAGTTACATAATGTTTGACGATCACTCGATCCTTCAGAGCTTGGAGCCTACTTGCTTCACTATTTAGCTGTTGTGCATAATCTAGACTCTTAAAAGAAAAGCCATTAACTACAAATTCTTTTGCTTGAAAAATTGTTTCTGAGAAAACATTAAAAGCCGTCCCAAAATATTTTAAATCACCCGGAATTGGCGTGCCATTGGCGACCCATTCTAGATTGCGGCGTACCATAGAAATTTCTGTGCCTTCATCTACAGTGATCCCGTAGTCATTCACTACAGGCAGACCGATGAGAGCAATAACTAACATGATCAATGCTAATTTTGCTCTGGCATTTTTCTGGAGATGTTGCCAAGTATTCTTGATGATTTCTGGCATAGATATAAATAAAATTTAATAAAATAAATAGAAGGTTTGATATTATTTCTATTTACCAAAGTTTCAGGAAGAAATCAGGGCTTTCTTTTGCAAGTCAAATATTTCTTTAATACCAACTTCGGCTAGATCCAGCATTTCATTAAGTTGCTGACGGCTAAAACTTTGGTGTTCGGCAGTACCTTGCACTTCAATTAACTGTAATTCCTCGTTCATGACCACATTGAGATCTACCTCTGCACCCACATCTTCAGGATAATCTAAATCTAAAAAAGGTTCATTTTCTAATAAGCCCACGGAAACAGCCCCAATTTGATGAACGATCGGCGATCGCTCCAGTTCACCCCTGGCTAAAAGTTGCTCGATCGCTTCCCCCAAAGCCACAAAACCGCCGTTAATCGCCGTAGTCCTCGTGCCAGCATCAGCTTGCAGCACATCTGCATCAATGGTGATTGTTCTTTCTCCTAAGAGCTTCATGTCTAGAGCAGCCCGGAGACTCCGCCCCACCAAACGCTGAATTTCTTGAGTTCTGCCAGAAAGTTTTTGCCATTCCCGTGGGTGTCTCTGAGGGGTAGCACCGGGGAGCATTCGGTATTCTGCCGTTAGCCATCCCTGTCCCTGTCCTTCGAGGAATCTAGGTACTCCCGGACTGATACTTACAGTACAAAGAACTTGAGTATCACCACACTTAGCTAACACGGAACCAGTAGCAAAGCGGGTAAAACTGCGGACAAAACTCAGGGGACGAAGCTGATTAAATTTTCTGCCGTGCGATCGCTGCCAACCCATAATTCTCTCCTCAAGTGTTTTTCTCAGGATACACTAGGTACTGAATGGATGGAGAAAATCACCAATTATTAAGTAGAAGATTTCTCAGCAACAGGTAGCGGAGATTATGAATCTATCTCAAGAACAGGTTAATCAATGGCTATGAATCAAAATTCACCAAATAAGCTATCTAGTAATTTAAGCACTTCTCATAATTCACAAGCTAACTCTGGGCGACAGGTTTTAGGGGGTGTGATGTTGGGGGATCGATCGATCTTCTCTATCCTGCTGTTATTTCTAGGTGTATTAATTGTTCTTCTACCTTTATTAGTCCCCCTATATTTTTCCTTCACCAACCTAGAAGGCGGTTTTACTTGGGCAAACTATGAAGAGGCTTGGAGTCGGGGGAAATTTCTCCTTGCTTTTGGCAACTCTACCCTAGTTGCTTTGGCAGTAACAGCCCTCCAAATAATCACCTCATCCCTAGCTGGTTATGCCCTCGCCAGATTACAATTTCCCGGCAGAAAACTTCTATTACTATTGATAATTGCCACCCTAATTATTCCTTTTCAACTATTAGTAATTCCGATTTTTTTGGTATTAAAATGGGGCGGGATGATTAATACTTACTGGGCGTTAATTCTCCCCACGGCGGCTAATGGTTTTGGCATATTTCTCATGCGTCAATATTTCCAAACTATCCCCATTGAGCTAGAAGATGCTGCTGCCCTTGATGGAGCAACACCGTGGCAAATTCTCTGGCATGTTATTCTGCCCTTGGCTCGTCCCGCCTTGGTGACATTATTTTTATTTACTTTTATTGCGGAATGGAATGATTTATTTAAGCCCCTAGTTTTTACGACTCGCCCAGAATTACGCACAGTCCAATTAGCTCTAGCAGAGTTGCAGGAACAGTTTACAAATAATTGGCAATTACTCATGGCGGGGGTAGCGATCGCCACGCTTCCGATCGTAGTTTTATTTATTATTGGGCAACGCCAATTTATCCGAGGAATTGCTGCGACTGGGATTAAGAATTAACTATTTAATTCATTTAATTTGTTTAATTTGTTTAACCTATTTAACTATACAAAGATAATAAAACCACATATCAAAATTTGTCGATAACTCTTGAAGATTAGTAATTTCTAAACCAGTTTGCCATGAGTAGATTTTAATCTCTTCAAAACTAGGTTCTAACTGTTGGATTTGGGCTTGGGGACGGATGTAATAAGTTTGTAGCCGGAAGTTATGGGACTCATCTTTAATGATTAAATAATCAGCGGTTTCTAGTTGTTTGCGAGTAGTTTCTAAGTTGAATATATTTAATAAGCCCAGCATCACTAAATTAACATAGGTCTTTAGAAGATTTAAACTTAACTTGGTGCGCCAATTAAACTCTGCTGCTATGCCTTGAAGATTGTGACTAGAAAAATAAAAGTAACAGCCAGTTTTGCCAACCCTAGCGACTTCTGAGAGGATTTTTAATCGATCGCTCCCCGACACATAATCAATCCCATTGAAGCTAAACAAAATAAAATCAAAGGAATTATCCGCAAACTGGTGCATGTTTCTGGCATCCATCACCTCTAGAGCCATGGTTTGGGGCGATCGGGCAAATCGTTGCTGACAGGCGGCAATCATTTGGGGAGAATAATCTATCCCCGTATACTCTCCAGCTAAAGGGGAAAAGTGCTGAGTTGTTCTGCCGCCACCAATGCCAATATCTAACATTCTCATGGTCGGGAGTTGGTCTCGCAAGAGTTCCAAAATTGTCTGTTCTGCGGGTTGGAGCTTGTTTAATTGGGTGTAGTGCCGAACAAGACTGGGAGTTTGATAGGTTTCTTGGTTGCGATCGATCATTTAATTATTAGTTTTCTGGGGCGGCAGGGGAGCCACGAGGGGACGATCGACCGGGAGCGAGTTTTTCATGGGAGACTTAAGAATTTCCCCAGTAACTTTAAGTTTTTGATTTTTCCCTAAGCCATGCTTCCAAGCATAGGTTTGCGCCAAACACCGGAGCCACAGAGCTGGAAATTTGGATTCTAGCCAAGATTGATATTTTTGGAAAAGCTGGGGAACCCAACCCGCCAGTAACCAACCAATAAAAGCGGTGACAGTAAAATCTACATAGCTACCCAGCCACCGGAGAATATCCTTAAATCCTGCCAACTGCCAAATCCAGATGAGCAGACCGGGGTTTCTGAGGGCAGCTTTGATGGCAAGACGGTTGAAGGTGAGCCAGTTAGTGCGGTCTTTGATGAAGGTATCGGCGATCGAGGCGGGTTCGTCGGCTAAAATCCCAAAAAAGGTATTCAGCATAGAATTAATTCTCTGGGGTGGGAGACTCGCCCCCGTCGGTACCATCATCCCCTTAGAAAAGAGCCAAGTGACAGCAGTATTGCTCTGGTAAGCCCGGATTTGATTCAGGTTCTCTGCCTTGAGGAGATCGTGCTTGAGGGCAGTATCTAAAAGATGGGTTAACCTGCCTAAATTCCGCACTAGGGAGCCGAAGCCCGTAAACACGAGGGGAGATTGCAAAGAAGCCGCATCCCCAATGGCAATTAATCGATCGAAAGCCACGGTTCGATCGCGACTCCCCACGCTAAAATGTCCCGGAATATAACCAAAAGTTGCCTTCCGCCACTCCAGTTTTTCCATATCACAACGCCGATATTCTGGCAGGATGGTAAAAAAGTCTTCATACATTTCCAGCAGGGAACCGGGGTTAGTGGCATTCACCTGATGGTAGTGGAATAGATAGATGGTAATTTCGCCATCCGCACCGGGGAAGAGTTCCCAAATTAGCTGCCTGCCACGGGAAATGTCCCCATGACTATTTAAGACATCGCCGTAGTCGAGATCCCAAACTTCAGGATCAAACCCCTTGCTCACCACCCCGCCCACCGTCGGACACACACTATCAAAGGCTCGTCCGCCGTTCAACTGCCAAGCGATCGGGGAAGCGGTTCCCATGGCATCCACAATTAATCTGGTAGTTACGGTTTTTGGGGTTTTAGTCGGTAAATGGGTGAGGGAAAGGGTGGCTCGATCGACGGCGATATTGGCAGAAATAAATTCCGTCTCATCCCAAATTTCGCCCCCGGCTGCCCGCAGTTTTTCCCCACAGAGGTTGAGGAGCTTTTCCGCATCGATGCAAATATTTAACACCTTGGGAGTATGGAGAATTGGGGATTTTAGACTGGGGGGATTGTTGGCATCAAAAAATTTATTAAACCCATCTAGATATTCCTTGGCAATCACGCTGGCAAACTGGCTTGGTGTAAACAAACCTAGATCAATTAAACTCTGGAATTCATCTCTAGAAATATTCCATTCCCGGTTCATTCTGCCAAAGCCTAACCGCTCCACCAGCAGTACCTTGTAGCCCAACCGAGCCATCACTGCGGCATGGATCACGCCCAAGGCTCCCCCTAGGTAAACCAAATCATAACTGGGTGACTCTGGATCACCAGAACTACTTTTTGCATGATCAGCAAATAAGACCTGCTTCGGGGTTTGGGGATTGCGGACTCCTTCCCGCCAGCGCTGCTCCCACCAATAAACTCGGTTCAGGTCTGCTTCTCCCTTGGGGATTTTTTGGAAAAATTTAACGGTTTCGGGGTAGTAGGGTGCGAGGGCAGTGAAGATGGAAACTTGAGGATCGATCGAGGGCGGCTCTGGATACTGGGGCGGGAAAGTAATCCTTAGTTGCCGTTGGAGTTGGACAAGCAGGACAGATTCTTGGGGAAGGGGTTGGGCTTGGTAGCGAAACGCCTTCAGGTAGGTAGTCCTCTGCAATGACCACAGAAAAATATTAATATCTCCTAGATTGCTTGCTCCTAGGGACGATCGCTCCTGAGATGTGGAGGCTGCATACCACTGGACTCCCTCTGGACTAGGCTTAATTTCCCCATGGCTGGGTTGCCAATGCTGCTGGAGCCACTGGATCACTTGAGAAGTATGAGGGGTGGGAATTTCTAGGTATAGGATTTCTTGCATGGGACGGCGATCGCTCTTAATTTAGGAAATCTTGAAGATTAAAAAAATATATATCTATAATTACCATTATTGCATGATCTCCTATTTTTTTGGTATTAAAATGGGGCGGGATGATTAATACTTACTGGGCGTTAATTCTCCCCACGGCGGCTAATGGTTTTGGCATATTTCTCATGCGTCAATATTTCCAAACTATCCCCATTGAGCTAGAAGATGCTGCTGCCCTTGATGGAGCAACACCGTGGCAAATTCTCTGGCATGTTATTCTGCCCTTGGCTCGTCCCGCCTTGGTGACATTATTTTTATTTACTTTTATTGCGGAATGGAATGATTTATTTAAGCCCCTAGTTTTTACGACTCGCCCAGAATTACGCACAGTCCAATTAGCTCTAGCAGAGTTGCAGGAACAGTTTACAAATAATTGGCAATTACTCATGGCGGGGGTAGCGATCGCCACGCTTCCGATCGTAGTTTTATTTATTATTGGGCAACGCCAATTTATCCGAGGAATTGCTGCGACTGGGATTAAGAATTAACTATTTAATTCATTTAATTTGTTTAATTTGTTTAACCTATTTAACTATACAAAGATAATAAAACCACATATCAAAATTTGTCGATAACTCTTGAAGATTAGTAATTTCTAAACCAGTTTGCCATGAGTAGATTTTAATCTCTTCAAAACTAGGTTCTAACTGTTGGATTTGGGCTTGGGGACGGATGTAATAAGTTTGTAGCCGGAAGTTATGGGACTCATCTTTAATGATTAAATAATCAGCGGTTTCTAGTTGTTTGCGAGTAGTTTCTAAGTTGAATATATTTAATAAGCCCAGCATCACTAAATTAACATAGGTCTTTAGAAGATTTAAACTTAACTTGGTGCGCCAATTAAACTCTGCTGCTATGCCTTGAAGATTGTGACTAGAAAAATAAAAGTAACAGCCAGTTTTGCCAACCCTAGCGACTTCTGAGAGGATTTTTAATCGATCGCTCCCCGACACATAATCAATCCCATTGAAGCTAAACAAAATAAAATCAAAGGAATTATCCGCAAACTGGTGCATGTTTCTGGCATCCATCACCTCTAGAGCCATGGTTTGGGGCGATCGGGCAAATCGTTGCTGACAGGCGGCAATCATTTGGGGAGAATAATCTATCCCCGTATACTCTCCAGCTAAAGGGGAAAAGTGCTGAGTTGTTCTGCCGCCACCAATGCCAATATCTAACATTCTCATGGTCGGGAGTTGGTCTCGCAAGAGTTCCAAAATTGTCTGTTCTGCGGGTTGGAGCTTGTTTAATTGGGTGTAGTGCCGAACAAGACTGGGAGTTTGATAGGTTTCTTGGTTGCGATCGATCATTTAATTATTAGTTTTCTGGGGCGGCAGGGGAGCCACGAGGGGACGATCGACCGGGAGCGAGTTTTTCATGGGAGACTTAAGAATTTCCCCAGTAACTTTAAGTTTTTGATTTTTCCCTAAGCCATGCTTCCAAGCATAGGTTTGCGCCAAACACCGGAGCCACAGAGCTGGAAATTTGGATTCTAGCCAAGATTGATATTTTTGGAAAAGCTGGGGAACCCAACCCGCCAGTAACCAACCAATAAAAGCGGTGACAGTAAAATCTACATAGCTACCCAGCCACCGGAGAATATCCTTAAATCCTGCCAACTGCCAAATCCAGATGAGCAGACCGGGGTTTCTGAGGGCAGCTTTGATGGCAAGACGGTTGAAGGTGAGCCAGTTAGTGCGGTCTTTGATGAAGGTATCGGCGATCGAGGCGGGTTCGTCGGCTAAAATCCCAAAAAAGGTATTCAGCATAGAATTAATTCTCTGGGGTGGGAGACTCGCCCCCGTCGGTACCATCATCCCCTTAGAAAAGAGCCAAGTGACAGCAGTATTGCTCTGGTAAGCCCGGATTTGATTCAGGTTCTCTGCCTTGAGGAGATCGTGCTTGAGGGCAGTATCTAAAAGATGGGTTAACCTGCCTAAATTCCGCACTAGGGAGCCGAAGCCCGTAAACACGAGGGGAGATTGCAAAGAAGCCGCATCCCCAATGGCAATTAATCGATCGAAAGCCACGGTTCGATCGCGACTCCCCACGCTAAAATGTCCCGGAATATAACCAAAAGTTGCCTTCCGCCACTCCAGTTTTTCCATATCACAACGCCGATATTCTGGCAGGATGGTAAAAAAGTCTTCATACATTTCCAGCAGGGAACCGGGGTTAGTGGCATTCACCTGATGGTAGTGGAATAGATAGATGGTAATTTCGCCATCCGCACCGGGGAAGAGTTCCCAAATTAGCTGCCTGCCACGGGAAATGTCCCCATGACTATTTAAGACATCGCCGTAGTCGAGATCCCAAACTTCAGGATCAAACCCCTTGCTCACCACCCCGCCCACCGTCGGACACACACTATCAAAGGCTCGTCCGCCGTTCAACTGCCAAGCGATCGGGGAAGCGGTTCCCATGGCATCCACAATTAATCTGGTAGTTACGGTTTTTGGGGTTTTAGTCGGTAAATGGGTGAGGGAAAGGGTGGCTCGATCGACGGCGATATTGGCAGAAATAAATTCCGTCTCATCCCAAATTTCGCCCCCGGCTGCCCGCAGTTTTTCCCCACAGAGGTTGAGGAGCTTTTCCGCATCGATGCAAATATTTAACACCTTGGGAGTATGGAGAATTGGGGATTTTAGACTGGGGGGATTGTTGGCATCAAAAAATTTATTAAACCCATCTAGATATTCCTTGGCAATCACGCTGGCAAACTGGCTTGGTGTAAACAAACCTAGATCAATTAAACTCTGGAATTCATCTCTAGAAATATTCCATTCCCGGTTCATTCTGCCAAAGCCTAACCGCTCCACCAGCAGTACCTTGTAGCCCAACCGAGCCATCACTGCGGCATGGATCACGCCCAAGGCTCCCCCTAGGTAAACCAAATCATAACTGGGTGACTCTGGATCACCAGAACTACTTTTTGCATGATCAGCAAATAAGACCTGCTTCGGGGTTTGGGGATTGCGGACTCCTTCCCGCCAGCGCTGCTCCCACCAATAAACTCGGTTCAGGTCTGCTTCTCCCTTGGGGATTTTTTGGAAAAATTTAACGGTTTCGGGGTAGTAGGGTGCGAGGGCAGTGAAGATGGAAACTTGAGGATCGATCGAGGGCGGCTCTGGATACTGGGGCGGGAAAGTAATCCTTAGTTGCCGTTGGAGTTGGACAAGCAGGACAGATTCTTGGGGAAGGGGTTGGGCTTGGTAGCGAAACGCCTTCAGGTAGGTAGTCCTCTGCAATGACCACAGAAAAATATTAATATCTCCTAGATTGCTTGCTCCTAGGGACGATCGCTCCTGAGATGTGGAGGCTGCATACCACTGGACTCCCTCTGGACTAGGCTTAATTTCCCCATGGCTGGGTTGCCAATGCTGCTGGAGCCACTGGATCACTTGAGAAGTATGAGGGGTGGGAATTTCTAGGTATAGGATTTCTTGCATGGGACGGCGATCGCTCTTAATTTAGGAAATCTTGAAGATTAAAAAAATATATATCTATAATTACCATTATTGCATGATCTCCTAAATCAGGAGCCACTCGTCACTAGTCGGTAATACTGATGTAATGGGGTTGAGCCTTGACTCGATCGATCCAGCGCAAAATATGGGGAAACTCGCTCTCTAATCATCGACCCAACTCGATCGCCAAGCAGCTTGGGCTTGGGCAACTTGATGATATTTTAACAGGCGGTGATACTCTCGATCGAGGTTGTGGAGCTTGCTGACGGTCGATCGAACATTCTGGGCTGCCAGACTCAACTCTGGACTATGAAATTCTAGTTCTGTCCACCGGAGATACACCGCAGTTAAACCAATGGGTTCCTTTGGGGCAGATTCCTCTTCTTCTGAATCATCATCTTTTCCTTCTTTGAGGCTTTCTACTTCCATCATCAAGTTGAGAATACTGGGCTTCCCTACAATGGCAGTGGCGTTTAGGGATTCCATTTTGGCAGCAGCTTCGAGGAGTCCCAGGGGCAGTTTCTGGGTAAGTAATCCCGCTTGATGGAGGACTTGATTTACTTCTTGGGAAGCCTGTTGCAATAGTTGATTAATCTCTGTATCTGTTTGTTTTTGCCAATGTACAAGAGCTTTGATTTTTCCAGATTGTCGCTGGTGTAGTCTCTCCTTTGGAGAATCGCCCGATGCTTTAGTTAGTAGGTTACTCAGGGTATTATTTGGAGAATTACTCAGTGAACTACTTGGCAGATTATTTGGTGTATCAGGAAGTTCCGGGGAAGAGTCGGGAGTCGTAATCTCTCGCAGATTTTCTAAGGGAGCTAAAGTTTGCTGCTGGATGCCTTGGGCAATATGCTTAATTTTGGTTTGTAGATCCGATCTTTGGGTCAGGGACATTTGTAGAAAAGCGTGGGGATGGGTATCCGTACAGATTTGATACACAGCCATGATTAACTGGCGGCGAATAGTTTCCCCAAAGAGTTTGAGGTAGGGAGGATAGATGGTGGTCAATTGTTGACAGAGATCGGCGATCGCCAATTCTAGTTTTGCCAATTCTATTTCCAATTTCTCGATCGATTGAGGCATAAATCAGTGAACAGTTATCAGTTAACAGTGAACAGTTATCAGGAGGTACAGGGAGGTACAGGAAGTAAAGTCAATTGTAGGGGCGCAAGGCTTTGCACTATGAAGATATATTCGTACCAAGCAGTTCGACATTTTCATTGTAAGACTTATCAAAGCAACTATTCACTGTTTACTGTTTACTGATAACTGATAACTGTCAATTGTTGCAAGAGCGTAGCCGACTGATTTGAACTACAAGACGATCGATCCCAAACCGGACATCTGCGGTGGATCTTTGCGAATTATTCACGGTGATGCTGACAGCTAATGGCTCATTGTTGGGATTTTCTAGATAGCCAGAAAGAGACACAACACCCCGGAGAGTCCCAGTTTTACCCCAAAAAATGCGAGCAGCAGGAGTATTGCGGAGACGATTACTGAGAGTGCCAGTTTCTCCCGCAAGGGCGAAGGAATCACGATAGGCTATAGCTTCTGGAGTTTTTGCCATAGCTTGGAGAGTCTGGACGATCGCTCTCGCCGAGGCTTGATTTTGCCTAGCTAGTCCTGAAGCGTCTACAAGGCGATAACCTCTGGGATCTACCCCCAATTCAGTTAAGGTATTTTCCACCGCCGCTAACCAGTTGCGATCGTCCCCCGTTGTCACCCTGCCTAGTTTGGCAGCCAACATTTCGGCATAGAAATTATTGCTACTAGCATTCACTTCTTTTAATAATTCCCTCAGAGGAGCAGATTCCACAAAGGCGACTTCTTGCCACAGATCAGGAATCACAAGGGGCGATCCATTACTCTGTACTTTCGATTGATTCACCACGATCCCCAAACTATTTAATTCCGATTGGAGACGTTGCACAAAATACAAACTTGGCTCCATGACTGACAAGCCAAATTCCTCGGCTCCCCGATTGGCTGCCATATTGCCACTTAGCCGCAGGATATTTTCGTTGGGATTGAAATTAATCTGAATGGAAGAGCCACTGCCGCCAGTCCGGGTATTGTTGCTCACCCGCCATTGATTGCCAGCGAGGGGATCACTCCAACGTAACCGCAGGGGACTGCCTGCCTGCTGGGGCGCAAGATTTAGATACACATAGCTCTGGTTAACTACCAAACTACTCACAGGCGGTGCATCCCCATTTTCGATATCAGTCCAAGACCATGCCGGATTAAATAAATTTCCTTGAAAATAACTATCGTCCCCAATCAAGAGATTAATATTACCTTTGCCTTGATTGCGGAGTTGCTGCCCTAGGCGTTGGAATTGAGCATTATCTAAGCTGGGATCCCCCCGCCCGATCGCCACCAAGGAGTTATCACCGGGATCATAGATAGAAGTACGAATCCGATGCTCTGCCCCTAGTTGATGGAGAATTGCTGCCGAAGTTAGGAGCTTGACCGTAGAAGCCGGGATCATGAGCTGATCGCCATTCAGGTTATAAAATTCTTGATTGCTATTCACCCCTGTCACTAAAATTCCTAGTTGCGATCGAGCGAACCCCGCCTCTCGAATAATTTGGTCAATAGAGCCAGCCAATTGATTGGCACAGAAACTAGTTTGTTTGGCTCCAGCCTCTGGGGATCGATCGGCTTTGGGTGATAATTCTTGAGAAGAGTCTAGGGGTAATTCTTGAGTAGATTCTTGAGTAGAACCTCGATCAATACTCCGATCAAACTGTCCAAATTTTAGGGGTGTGGCTCCGGCGATCGATTGGATAACTAGAGAGAAAACTAAAGATAGAGCGAGGGGTGAAAGTATCAAGTTATTATTTTTAGGCATCGTTAATTATTTCTTTTTAATTTTTAATTCTTGATTCTAAAGTATCTAGGTGAATCGATCGATCATCGCCTCAACCACCAACACCAGTCCCAAAAAAGCCGCCTCCGTCCACTCCACCACTGCCCCGTAGGAATCCCCCGTGTGTCCACCCAAACGCCGATGGAACCAATAGCCCACTCCCCAAGCGATCGTCCCACCCCCCAGAAATGACCCCAGAGTAAACCACCAGTTCCCCATTTTCCAGATTTGTAGCCCCGTGAGCAAGATCAAACATCCTGCACCCCAAAGAAAATCTATGGGCAGTTGCATTTCTGCCTTCAAAAAAGCCCCCTTCCCCGTTGGTCGTAGATAGGGATAGAAAGCGATCGCCAGCACCTGTCCCCATCGACCCCATACTGGAGCGAGTAACAACGCCCAAAATCTTGGACTATAAATACCTGAACTATAAATAAGAGCCTGACTATGTTCCAAGTCTGTTAAAAATGCTACCTTTAGCAAGAGTAACAATCCCCCAGCCATTACCCCAAAAGCTCCCGTCTGGCTATCTTGCATCACTTGGAGCCGGAGTTGTGGATTTTGCACTGCTAACCCATCCGCCGTGTCCATCACCCCGTCTAAATGTAAGCCTCCCGTCAGCAAACACCACAGACAAACCAATAAAACAGCCCGGCTAAAACTCCCTATTCCCAACCAGACTAGCCCCCAATCCCCAATTACTAGACAAATCCCTAGGAGCAGACCTACCACCGGAGCAAACCGCCCAATGCGATCGATCTCGTAGGGAATCTGGGCAGCAACAGGTAAACGGGTATAAAAAACCAAAGCTCCCACTAATCCCTTTAACCCTTTAACAACTTTTAACCCTTTAACAACTTTCTGCCCCCATCCCATAAACAATCCCCTCTCAACATCTCTCAAAAAATCTCTCTTAAAATCCTATGGAACAACTTATAAACCTTGCGCCCTTTATTGATCACTCCCTCCTCGATCCCTGCGCTACCCCAGATATGGTGATCCAATGTTGCGAAGAGGCCGATCGCTATCATTTTGCCTCCGTCTGTGTCTATCCCAGTGCTGTCTATCAAGCTGCCCAACTCCTCCACGGTAAACAGCCTAAGGTGTGTACAGTCATTGGGTTTCCTACCGGAGCGACAACTTCTAGTGCCAAGCTCTACGAAGCCCAAGAAGCGGTGGATAATGGAGCTGATGAGTTAGATGTAGTGATTAATTTAGGCTGGCTGAAGGCGGGGAAGAAAGAAGAAGTCTATCAAGATATTGCTCAAATCTGCGAAGAGAGCGATCGACCAGTCAAGGCAATCTTAGAAACTAGTTTACTAACCCCCGATGAAATTCGTTTAGCTGCGGCAATCTGTCTAGATGCGGGAGTCGCCTTCCTGAAGACTAGTACGGGTTGGCGGGGGGGAGCTACCGTTGCCGATATCCGGCTGTTGCAAGAAATCACCGGAGGATCCGTAGGCATCAAAGCTTCTGGAGGCATCAAAACCTATGCCCAAGCCGCAGAACTAATCACTGCCGGAGCAACTCGCCTAGGGACTTCAAGGGGCATATACCTGATGGAAGAGTTAAAAGACTTATCTTCTTAACTACAGCATCTACACAAAATATCTGTGGTGGGGTTATTGGTGGGCGTTACCCACCCTACTAATATCTACTCAGCAACATATTCAGGCAAAAGAGTTCTTCTTGCTTTGGGTAATTGCCACCAAGGGAGGAGCGGATATTCGTGGTGTTCCCAGTGGTAGCCGAAGTGATAGCAGGTGATAAAGGATAGCCAGAGAGGGCGATAGCTGCTGGTGGCTCGGTGGTCGTCACTATAGCCTGCTGCGGGTTCTCGATGGGGCAGGTACGTGCCGAAGTAGAAAAGTTGTACGGAACTGAGGAGGGAAGGTAATACCCAAAATAGAGTGAGATTGTCATCAGGAATATGAAGCTGGGATTTCATCACGTTGTAGAGCAAGCTCAAGCCCAAAATCCGCCACCAACTCCAGTGGGTTCCCATGAATTTTGCATACCAGATAAAAAAGTTTTTGTGGGTTCCTTCGTGGTAATCGGGGTCTTCAGTACTAGCGGGATGGTAGTGGTGTTCCCAGTGTTTTTTGACTAGTTTTTGGTAATCAAATAAGGCGTAGGATTTAACAGCGACATTACCCACCAAATCATTAATGGTTTTATTCTGGGGAAAGACAACCCCATGCATTGCATCGTGGGCGGTGATAAATAGACCAGTGTAGAGAAAGATTTGCCAGAGCATGGCAGGAATTATTAAGTAGATCGGGGTCTGGCTGACATCAATTGTAAATAGGAACCCTGTACTTACCGCCCATGTTCCAATAACTATGAGTCCAATAATTAATCCTCGATAACCGAAATCTTCAGGAACATTGCTAGATGTAGGCAGGGAGCTATTCTGGAATGATGTAACCATGTAAAACCTGAGTAAATTCTAATCAGTGGACGATCGAAAAGCTGGTATCTTTAGCTTTAAGAATTTTAACACTAGGTTCCAGAAATAAACACCATGCCAGAAATTAACAATCCTGCCCTTGTTGCCGAGCTAACTGCCCTCTATATGGAGTACGAAACTGCGCTATGTACTAATGATATTCCCACTATGGATCGGCTATTTTGGGACTCTCCAGAAGTTATTCGGCTGGGGGCAACGGAAAATCTGTACGGGATTGAAGAGATTCGAGAGTTCCGTCAAGGACGACCAGCAGTCAATCTAGAGAGGGAGATTATCAAGCTAAAGGTGGTAACGATCGGGGAAGATACGGCTTCAGTAATTTTAGAATTTAAACGGAATATCAACGGCACTCCCCGGTATGGCAGGCAGAGTCAAACTTGGTACAAATTCCCCCAAGGTTGGAAGATTGTTTTTGCCCATGTGTCTTTTCTGCCTGTATCTTAAACCAGTGGTTGAATAGAGTCTGAATTATAGTCTTAAATTCAAGAGATTTAACCAAAGAGTTAATTGCCGCCGATCGTGATGATCCAAGTCCCTAGATAGCGAGATAGGGGAACATCTCCGGGAGCATTGGCAAAGGCTTCAAAGTAATAGGTGCCGCCGTACTGGGGATTTTTGACATTACTGAGAATAATTTCCACAGGGCTGCCAGAAACCACTACTTCTCTAGGGACAATTTGAATCCGCCGGGCTTCCGTGTCTACTACTGCATCTACAGGAACAGTTCTGCCCCGGACTGATAGCTCGATCGCCCCCGGATCGATAATGCCATCAAAGTAATCTGGGTAGGCAACAATAAACTCGGATACGCCAGTTTCCATTTTGCTGGAGGGAATCCGCAGGCGATAACGCTCAAACTGAAAGGGACGACCACCAAAATCGAGGAAATATCTCAATTCATTTTCACCCCGCACCCCGCTAAAAATGGTAAATCCGGGAGTATTTTGAGCAAATGCGGTTAAACCACCTGTGAGCAAGCTACCAGCTACCAAAGTCGCAGACAATAAGATGTGGAGGGGCTTTTTTATAGATAGAAACATTTTTCAGTAAAAGTTAATTTTGGTTTAAAGTGTATCAGAAAATTCTCAAAACTTATGAGACTTACCCCCCTAGGACGGCGAGAATCTCTAAAAGTGCCACAGGATGCCACAACTATTCCAGAGATTATTTTAGAAACTAGCTCCAAAATTTAGAGAATCCGGAATCATCCTGAAGAAAATTTAGAAATTGTGGGAGGTGTATGGCTAATCGAGGTATGGCTCCAAAACTACAATCATGCTAGTGCTTTACACTCCGGCAACACGTACAATAAAATCAAATTAATAGTTTTTGATTGCCATTTTTAATCTATGGTCAACCCTTCTGGCTCATCTCCAACTTCTCTCAAATTACTACTTGATGAGATTGAAGCAACTCCCAAAGAGCATTGGACAGATTTACTAAACACTTTGCGTCAGTTTAGGCAAAGAATTCCATCAACTACTTTACCGATTGTTAATGTTGAGCAAGCCCAGAAAAATCAAGCAGCGATCGACCTATTAGATTCTTGGATTAATAGCGATGAAGATGCTTCTGAACATCAACAAACATGGGATTTTCTGAAAGTTGCTCTTGATGAAGATCGGTTATCTAATCGTCCATTGTTCCCATGAATCGACTAATTGTACTGGACTCGGGTCCCCTAGGGATGGTAACTAATCCTAAAGCTAAGGGAATTCCTCTTGCCTGTCAAATGTGGCTAAAATCTCTTTTACAAAGAGGAGAACGGGTTATTATTCCAGAAATTGCTGATTATGAGGTGCGCCGAGAACTGCTCCGTGCAGGTTTATTAAACAGTGTCCGCCGTCTTGATAACTTAAAGCAGACTCTTGAATATAGTTCAATTCAGACAAAGACAATGATATTAGCGGCTAGTATATGGGCAGAAGCAAGACAATCAGGGCAACCCACTGCCGATCCCAAAGCATTAGATGGGGATGTTATTCTAGCTGCCCAAGCACGTCTTCTTTGTAGTGACACAACAGAGGCAATCGTAGCAACTACTAATGTCGCTCATCTGAATCGATTTATTAGGGCATTAGATTGGCAATCTATTGATTAAAACTACAATTACTGAGTTGCTAGGAAGCGCTCCACCAGCAGGATTGCCACAATATCGTCGATCGGCCGATCGATACGCCGTAAACTTTGGGGGATAATTTTTTGGAAACCTTGGGGCGGAAACATCTGCCAGTATCGATCGCGCGCCTCTAGAGTACTATTGCGTTCATTCACCAAAACCACCGGAATAGCTAAACTCTGGCGAAACTTTTCCTGCCACTCCTTGGCTGTAGTCCCATCTCCCATTACCAACACTTCAAAGTCAAACTGCCGACACAAATCTTGTAAACCTGATACTGCGATCGATGATGGCAAAATTTGATGGAGACACACTCGATCGATCGTTGGGGTATTTGTCACCTTTTCTACCACCGCCACCCCACATTTATCTCGTCCGGGATCAAAGCCTAGCAAGTATTTCATGAGTTATCCCCAAGTGATGATCCTGATTCTCCTTATTAATATGGCGATCGAGCTTAATTACTCTGGTGATTAATCTTGCCACTCCAGAACCTCCGCCACCTGTTCCGCTAAAGTCAAGGGATCGAAGGGTTTGGCTAACACAGCCTTTACCCCCAAAGCTGCAAATTTGCGTTGTTCCGAGGCTTGCACCTTGGCAGTCAAAAGAATTACCGGAATAGCCCTAGTAGCGGGGTCAGCTTGGAGATGAACAAAGGTGGTCGGCCCGTCTAGGTCTGGCATCATTACATCAAGGAGAATCGCATCGGGGGCAACGGCGGCAGCCTTGAGTATTCCTTCCTGTCCAGAGGCAGCAGTAACTACTTGCCATCCCCCCACAGCCTCTAAGCACAGTTGAGCAACTTCCCGGATATCATCCTCATCATCAATCACTAACACAGTCCTGGTTCCCATCTAGCCCTCCATGTATAAAGCAGTATTCATCCCAAATTCAGTGCATCGACATCGATCGATAGACTCACACCAGAGCTTAGGCTCTTAACTAAACTGCGGAGTTCCTCTAGAGATGGTAACACTGGGATGACTTGGGGAGGAAATTTCAGGAGAATTTGCCAATGGAAGCGATCGGCTACCCGGAGAATTGTGGCGGGGGCTGGCCCCAAGAGATTAAAGGCTCGATCGGGTAAATCTTCTAGATAATCGGCGATCGCTTCGGCTGCTGCCTGTACTGCTTCTCCCGGTTGACCAGCCAAACGGAGTAGCACCAATTTTCCGTAGGGAGGATAGCCTAGATCAATGCGTTCCTTCAGGGCTGTGGCGGCAAAACTGGGATAATCTTGCCGTTGTACTGCCATCACTGCGGTGTGGTCGGGGGAATAGGTCTGAATCAGGACTCGCCCCGGTAAATCTCCCCGTCCGGCTCTGCCTGCTACCTGAGTTAGGGTTTGGAAAGTCCGCTCTGTAGCTCGGTAATCGGCCCGGTGTAATAAACCATCGGCAGCAACTACCCCCACTAGGGTAACTTGGGCTAAATCTATACCCTTGGTGAGCATTTGGGTTCCCACTAATAGGTCGGCTTCTCCTTGGGCAAAGCGATCGAGCAAAATTCGGTGAGCATCTTTGGTGCGGGTAGTATCGCTATCAAACCGCATGATTCTTAAACCGGGGCATAATTCCTCCAGTTCTTGGGTCACTCGCTGAGTACCACTGCCGAAAAATTTGAAATAAGGAGAGCCGCACTCTGGGCATTGGGTTGGTTGGGGGCGTTGGTGGTTGCAGTAGTGGCATTGCAAGACTGGCTTAGATTCTCGCTGGGGATGTTTAATATGGTGGTAAGAAAGGGACACATCACAGTGGGGACATTCCATGACATAACCGCAACTGCGACAGGAAACAAAGGTGCTATAGCCCCGGCGAGGCACAAATAAAATTCCCTGCTGCCCACTTTTCTGCATTTGGGCGATCGCTTCCTGCAAAGCCAAGCTAAAAATAGACCTATTTCCTGCCTGAAACTCCAAACGCATATCAATAATTTCAATCTTGGGCAGAAGACGAGTATTAATTCTCTCTGGCAGGGCAAGGTAGAGAAATTGGTTAGATTCACCAGATTCACAAGGATTTTGAGCCTGTACCCATGTTTCGAGGTCTGGGGTGGCAGAGCCAAGAATAAGGGGACAGTCTGCTAGTTGCGATCGCCATTTTGCCACCGTCCGGGCATGGTAACAGGGAGCAGGCTGGTCTTGCTTAAAACTACTATCGTGTTCTTCATCAAGGATAATCATTCCCAATTGGGGCAGGGGGGCAAAAACTGCCGATCGAGTACCGATAATTACCTGTGGTTCCCCCATGAGCATCTGCCGCCAGGTATCGTAACGTTCCCCATTACCCAAACCACTGTGATAAACAAAAACTCGCTGCCCAAAACGGTCTTGGAATCTACTGGTGAGTTGGGGAGTCAGACCAATTTCCGGGACAAGGACAAGGGCAGATTTTCCCTGAGCCAGAATGGGGGCGATCGCTTGCAAGTAGACTTCGGTTTTCCCTGACCCCGTGACCCCGTGGAGTAAAACTTGGGTAAATCCAGAAAGGCAGTTAATTTGCTTTAGGGCGATCGCCTGATCGGGGGTCAATTCCTTGGGCTGGTCTGGATTGCGTATCCCTGTATTTCCCTTGCGGAGGACTTCTCTAGATTCGATCGTTACTAAATCCTTCTTTGCCAACCCCTCCACAACGCTACTACTCACTAAGGAAACTTGTAATAGCTCCGACAACCACAACTCTCCTCCAGAGCGGCGCAGAATATCTAAAACTTCCTGTTGCTTCGGGGTTAATTTTGGGAGTTCGGCATTTATGCCCCTAGTCAGAGTCACTACCTTTTTTTGCTGAGGACGGGGCGGCTTCGGAGGTTCCAAATAGCTTTCTACCCAGTCTAGTTTGGTTAATTCTCGCAAACCCCGACTGGCGAATTTCACCTGTTTTTGCAAATGCCGCCAACTGTAGCCACTAGTTTTTTGCTGTTGCAAGAGCTTCAAGATTTCCTTCGCACTGGTACTGAGAAATAGATCTCCTTGGGCAGGAATTTTTCCCTTGAGGCGAATCCGGCGCTGGCTCTGACTGAGTAATCCCGGCGGCAGGGCAACATTCATCACTTGCAATAGGGATGTTTGGTAATAGCGAGCCACTCGATCGAGGAGTTCCCAGTAGTGAGTGGGGAAATAATTCCGACAAATAATTTCTTCTACGGATTTGATCTTTTCTGGGTCTAGCTGCGTCGGGGGAGAAGATAACAGGTGCAGGGCGATCGCTCCCAACTGTCTATTGCCGAAGGGAACGCTCAAAATATCTCCCGGCTGCACTCCCAATTCTGGGGCTACTTTGTAAGTGTATAAGCCTTGCTGTCCGGGGCAATCTACAAGGACTTCTACCCATTCAGTTGCGGATTCTGGAGATTCTAAAGAAAGTTTTGGGAGATGCTCACCATGATTAACCAGATCAACAGGTTCCACCGAATCCAAGGGGGAGCGATCGGGAAAGTAGGGAGTAGAGGGCGTTGCCAAGGTTAACCCAGAATCATAATCAAGCATGGGTAGTTAGTTATAGTTAAATAGGAAATCAGTGACGGGCGATCATTATTCAGAAGCAGCAATATACTTTGCCCCAATATATTCTGCTCCGACCATTAAAATTGTCTATAAAAATTTTTGCTATGGAGATTTCGGCTATAGAAATTAATTCCTGTCTATCTTAACTTAAAAAAACTTCTCAAAAATCTCCGTAAAATCCCGTAAATCTTTTTGTAGAGCTGGTACGGGGCTGTCTCCCTGATTTGGAGAGAATTTGGGGCAGAAAAGTAGGAGTCAGATCTATGGTTTTTTGATCAGAATTCGGTAATATCTCGACACCAGCAAGGTTTTGGTAGTGACATTTTGTTACTAGAACAACATTTGTGCCGTAATTTTCTGGTATTTTGGATATGTAGTGTCCCTTATTGTATTCTCTAGATAGAAACTAGGTAAAAACAACAGTTTGATAAAGTTGCCATTGGAATTCCCGTTACTATAACATCTGATCAAAGTAGTCAGCCTTGGGGGTCACACCCATTAGCAACCTAATCTAATTTTGGATTTTCGTCCGCATCAGTTAAATAAATACTAAAGGTCAAAAGAGCCACAGAAACGCCTTTCTCTAGACCGTAATCACAGAAATTAACTAGGATGTTTGATATGAATAATGATTTTGAAGAGCTTGACCCCCTCGCCCCAGTTGATGAATATTTTACCCAAGCCGGGGATGATATGGCTGCTCCTCAGCTATCGGGCTACCGGAAAACCAGTGGTGATGACACCGTAGGCGCATTCTTTAAGGAAATGGCTCGTTATCCCCTCCTAAAACCAGAGGAAGAGGTGGAACTTGCTAAACGGGTGCAATTTTTGGTGATGGTGGATGAAGTCCAGACAGGTTTACAGCAAAAGCTCAACCGTAAGCCGACTAAGCCAGAATTGGCAGAATCTTTGGGGTTTACAGAACGGCAGCTAGAAAATCGCCTCTATCGGGGACGGGTTGCCAAACGGAAAATGATTCGTTCCAATCTCCGCTTGGTAGTGTCGATCGCCAAACGCTATCTCAATCGGGGTGTGCCTTTCCTAGATTTGATCCAAGAGGGAGCCTTGGGCTTGAACCGTGCTGCCGAAAAGTTTGATCCAGATAAGGGCTACAAGTTTTCTACCTATGCTTACTGGTGGATTCGCCAAGCCATCACCCGCACGATCGCCAACGATGCCCGGACGATCCGCCTACCCATCCACATTGTCGAGAAGCTCAACAAGCTCAAGAAAGCCCAACGAGAACTAAAGCAGCAACTCCGCCGCAACCCCAAGGAAGAAGAACTTGCCAAGGAACTAGATGTTTCCCCCAATCATCTCCGGCAACTATTGCAACTCCGTCGGCGATCGCTCTCCCTCAACCACCGAGTCGGCAAAGGGGAAGACACGGAACTAGTGGATCTCCTAGAGGATAACCAAAACCAACTGCCAGAAGAACAGATGGGCGAGGCGATGATGCGTCAAGAAATTTGGCAAGTCTTGGGGGATGTGCTGACGGAGCGGGAAAAAGATGTGATTTCGCTGCGCTATGGTTTGACCACCAATGAACCCTACACCCTAGAGCAGGTAGGTTTGATGTTTAATCTCTCCCGGGAGCGTGTCCGGCAAATTCAAAGCAAGGCGATGCGGAAGTTACGTCGTCCCCAAGTAGCAAGGCGGCTGAAGGGTTGGTTAAGCTAGATTTAGGGAGAGTAATCTCAAAAAATAATCAGCAAATAATCATCGAGAGAGAATTTTAGTTAAGGATTTGGGTTAAGATCTATCTAATTCAAGATTGATTCTATCCACTTAAACTTTAACTACTATGCCTCCTCGTTGGTCTCGTATCCCCGATCGCCAAGACCCTGAATATCGCCGTCTCGATGACCGCATGACCTTTGCTACCCATGTAGCTGCTTTTTCCTGTGTCAATTCTGGGCTGTGGTTTTTCCATACCCTGAATCAGACTAGTTGGGATTGGTTGGTGTGGGTGACAGCTGTTTCCGGTGCAATTTTGGTGTTGCATGGAGTTTATATTTTTGCGATCGCCGATTATTCCCCTGATGGTAAGAAGCCATGACAAAATCTAGTAATACAGAAGCAATAGAACAACTCGCAGCAGCGATCGGTGACAATGTGTATATGGATGTAGCCAAGTGGCATCTATATCTCCGGGATGCTCACCTGCATACTTTTTTGGCAGACCAGCTTTATCCCCTCCTAGCTGATGATCTCCAAGAAGACCAAGTGTTACACATTCTCCGCAATACCCCGGTGAAGTTGGGGGGCGGCAAGCTGGAAATTCCCCTCGCTGACCTGCTGCCCATGCAAGCCCAAATGCAGTTGATGGATATTCTCGAAGAGTTTAGCAATAGTTAGGGTTCGCAACTCTATCCCCTTTTTTGCTGTTTTTTTGCTGTAGCTTACCTTCTGGGGCAGAAGTCGGGGCAGCTAATGGCGACATCAGAATTGGCGGTATCTGGATGCACTGTGCATTTGAGTCGATAATCATTGGTAAAAAATTCACACCCACTACAGGGAATACTGTGTAGCTGTTGGATTTGACGGATGCCATTTTTGCCAGTGCGATAGAGAGAAACTAGGCTGAAGGCAATGAGCCACCAAGTCACAAGGAAGCAGGTCGGCACTAGAAAAGGACGGCAAAACTGGAGAATGGACTGGAGGAGATGAAACACGATCGATCTGGGGTTAGGGGAATTAATTAATTCTTGGGGAACGTTGCAAACTTGGGGAATTTTGGGCGCAAGGGGAAATAACTGCTCTTAATTTTAGTTGATGCTAGTTGAGGCGATCGAGTCCGGTGATAAATTTTTATGAATTAGGTGATTAATCCTGTAATTAAACTCATAATTAACCCAAGAATTAATCTAGCTTTAATTTAATCTGAATTATCTGAATTATTATCTGGTTTAATCTGATCCCGGTGTCGCCAGATCCACCAGCCAGCCAGACAAAAAGTACAATTGCCGAGGACAGTCATCGCTGCTTGGAGAGTTACCAACCATTCAAGATCAGGGCTATTATCAAAGAAATGCCATGTACAGGCACACATAGCACTCACCAAGGCGGGCAGCATTCCGTAGGCAAGGGCAAACCAAGCTCGATCGCCCGTCACTTCCCCATACCGCCAGATTAACCCAATGGCAACAATCCATTCCAAAACGCTAGAAATATGAATAATCCAAGTGGGAATTGAGAGGGCGTGCATAGATTAAGAAATTACAAGAATGGAGGGAAATATCATTGACCTTAATGATTTTAGGTGATTTTTAGGCATAGTTTTAAAGTTAGAGGATAATATCTGAGCAATATCTAGGCAATATCTACAGGAAGTTATGGAAAAGAGATTGTTGGGGAAATCAGGGATTGCCATTACGGCGATTATTATGGGGACTTGGCAGGCGGGAAAGCGGAACTGGGTTGGCATTGAAGATGCAGAGAGTATCCAAGCCCTCCAAGCAGCAGTGGCGGCAGGAATTACCACGATCGATACGGCAGAGATCTATGGGGATGGTCACTCTGAGCGGATTGTGGGTGAAGCTCTGGCAGGACAGCGAGATCAGTTAGTTTATGCTTCTAAGGTGTTTCCCAACCACTTAAAACCGGATCAGGTAATTGCTGCCTGTGAACGATCGCTGCAAAATCTCCAAACTGATTATCTTGATCTCTACCAAATCCACTGGCCAAGCGGGGCTTTTAATAGTGAAATTGTCCCCCTTGAGGAAACCATGACGGCGCTGAATTTGCTCCAAAGCCAAGGAAAAATCCGCTCTATCGGCGTGTCGAACTTTTCTCTGAGCCAACTACAGGAGGCGTGCCAATACGGGAGAATTGATAGTATTCAGCCCCCCTATTCCCTCTTTTGGCGCTGGGCAGAAACCGAACTCCAGCCCTACTGCCTTGCCGAAAATATCTCCATTCTTGCCTATTCTCCCCTTGCCCAAGGGTTCCTGACGGGGAAATTCGGGGCAGATCATCAGTTTGCTGAGGGTGATATTCGATCGAAGCACCGCCTCCGGGAACCAGCCAACTATCAACGGGTGCAAGAAGCGATCGCCGCCCTCCGTCCCCTTGCTGCCACTTATGAATGTACCCTTGGACAGCTTGCCCTTGCATGGTTAATTACTCGCCCCCAAACTAGTGCGATCGTGGGAGCTAGATCCCCTGAGCAAGCCCAAGAAAATGCCCAAGCTGGAGATTTAACCATCAGCCCAGAAGATTTGGCTCGAATCGTGGCGATCGGCAGCACGGTGACAGATCATCTAGATCAAAATCCGATCCAGTGGTTTTTCTAGTCGTTGCAAGATATGAATTAGATGCTCGATCGTGTGATAAGCTAGATAAGGACTAATCATTAGACAAAAAATTAATCATTACATTAAAGAGTAGTAAAGAATGACCCAAGTCGTTGTTGGACAAAATGAGGGCATTGATTCAGCCCTGCGCCGCTTTAAGCGTCAAGTATCTAAGGCTGGAATTCTGACAGAAGTTCGGAGACACCGCCACTTTGAAACTCCTCTAGAAAAAAAGAAGCGGAAAGAAGAAGCTCGCCGGAAAAAACGCTGGCACAATTAGGGCAGGGGCTTAGTGCTTCGAGTTGTCAAATTAATTTAACTCAAATTAAGTTAGCTTCCTCAGGGCGATCGCATACCTATCAGTTTTGATAAGGGCGATCGCTATTTTTGTGTATTTATTTCTCGATCGAGCTTCATCTAATAGATTTTTTAAAGAAGTTATAGTTTTGGTTCATAGAAAATTAAGCGGTTGCCATCGGGATCGTAGATGTATAACTCCCTGCCATGACTAGCTGTAATTATATTACCTAGGGGATAGCTCATTACTTCTAATTCTCTGATTACCTGCTCTAAATCTGATACCTGAAGACAAATACTCATGCTGCCAGTTTTGGATTGTCTAGATTGCCCAAATTCTAATTCATGGTCAGGTTTGGGGACAAAAATAGCGAGACGTAGCCCCGGCAGGTGGTATTCGGCGTAGATTTTGGGTTGATAGGGTTGAGGATTTTGCCCGAAGAGTTGAGTATAAAAAATAACTAATTTATCTAGGTCGATCGACCCCAAAGCCACAAAAGCCTCTGTACATTGCCAATTCATAATTCTTCTGATCTAAAAATATTTAAGATTTTTCTAAGCTACTCAAAAACTATTCAAAAACTACCGTCCGATTCCCATAAACCAAGACCCGATTTTGTAAATGCGATCGCACCGCTCTTGCTAACACAACTCGTTCCAAATCTTTACCTTTGCGAACTAAATCTATCACTTGATCTCGATGGCTAACTCGGACGACATCCTGTTCAATGATTGGGCCAGCATCTAATTCTTTGGTGACATAATGCCCTGTTGCCCCGATGATTTTTACCCCTCGATCGTAAGCCTGTTGATAGGGACTAGCACCGACAAAAGCTGGCAAAAAAGAATGGTGAATATTAATAATTGGTTTTGAGAATTGATTAATAAAATCTTCGCTAATCACCTGCATATATTTAGCTAAAACTACCACATCGATCGCATATTCTTCTAGCAGAGCCAGTTGTTTGGTTTCTTGCTCTAACTTAGTTTCTTTTGTAATTGGCAGGTAATGGTAATCAATGCCAAATTGGGTGGCAATGTCGCCTAAATTAGGATGATTACTAATAATTAAAGGAATTTTTGCTGGGAATTCCCGTGCCTTATGCCGCCATAGCAAATCATAGAGACAGTGATCCTGTTTGCTCACCCAGATCGCCATGCGAGAAATAGCATCAGAAAAATGGAGTCGCCAAGTTGCCTCTAGGGGTTGAGCGATCGCCTGAAAAGCTGGAGCTATGACTTCCCGTGGCAGATTAAATCCCTCTAATTCCCACTCGATTCTCGTTAAAAACAAACCAGCGACACTATCGGTATGCTGATCTGCATGGATGACGTTGCCACCGTTGGCATAGATAAAATTGGCAATTTTCGCAACTAGCCCCTTTTGGTCTGGGCAGGAAACTAATAATACAGCCGTAGGATTTGCATTGGGCTTTGTAGTTGGAGTCATAGGGAGAAAATTAGCGATGGGTAGCGATCGATGGCGATCGACCTTGATATTCCCCATTCCCCAGAATCTAAATCAAAAATCTAAAGATAAGACTCTAAAATCTAGAGAAATTGGTTTGGTGGCTATCTATTATAATGGACTCGAAACGCTAATTATCAAAATCAATCTATTAATCTAAATCTCACAAAATCTACAAATCTATGAATACTGATGCTCTCTGGCAATCTCTGCAAACTGGTTTAAGAATTTCCCTCGGGGCAACCGCCAGCATTCTGGAAACTCTACAAGATCCCCAAAAACGGCAGGAAAGTCTCACTGTCCTCCAAGCCGAACTCCAAGAAAAGGTGCAGGAATGGGTAGCCAAGGGAGAGATGACCGAGTTGGAAGCCCGGAGCTTTATTGATTCCATGCTCAAGCAACAGGGAGCAGGTAGCCCGACAACCTCTGATAGTGAAGGAGAAACTACCTCTCCCGATGCCCAGCAATCCGTAGAAGAACTCACAGATAAAATTGCCGACCTGCGATCGGAGCTAGAGAAATTACGAAATTCCCAACCAGATTAATGTCCGAATTAATATCTAAGTTAATACCTAATCAGTGGCAGTTAACCAATAAGCGTTAGCTAATAAAAGCTGATAAGTATTTATCACCAAAATACTCCCAAATATTATTAAATATTCATCAATAGCCCAATAACCATTTACTAATAACTATTTACTGATAACTGGTAACTGCTCACTGATAACTGCTCACTGATTAGTCATTGTCCCAAACTTCTGAACCCACGAGATCGGCAATACGATCGCGAAGGAGAAAGTCGCAGCGTTCTAGCTCATATTCCACGCACACCCAGTCCCGAGCCGGAATATATTCGCAGAGGACATAGATGGGCTGTTGGCGGCTGACTACGCCTTTTTCTACCAAGTGACGAGCTTCCTCCTGTAGCACATCGATCGAGTACTGTACAGGGGACATAGTGGATATAGATGTAGAGGATGAATTAGGTATAACAGGTATAGCAATTGGAGCCGACGAAATAGCTGGCATAGAGGATACTGGGGAAGTAGTAGCTGCGATTGGTTTGACGGATAATGTTGGCGTACTCATAAGATTTGACCTTGGACTTAATAAATTTTAGTCTTAATGATCTTATTGAGTAGTATAGATCAAATTTTCTTAGCGTGAGCAACAAATATTTTTAGTATACAAACTTACAAACTAATGAGATAAATTACACACTGTAATGATTTCTTGCAATATTTGCATCGCTAAAGTGGAAATAAAGTTTCTAGAACAAGAGCTTGGGCTAGAGGAGTTTGGGCATACGTGAATATACTAGGTAAAGTGTCTGGCAATAGATTTCTAAATTTTTGATAAACGTAGGGACTGCCATAGATGACCAAAGCTTGTAACTCCTCTATTTGTAACAATTTTTTCACAAGATTTTCAGCAGCACTTGTCGCTCCAGCACTGCCCCGGAAGGGATTTCCCCGAATAAATAGCTGGAGCAAGGTTTGGCTAGAGGTTGCAGTCTGTCCCTCTGAACTGCTCTCCAGACAAGGGATGTAGCCACTGTATTGATCGATGATTTGCAGTTGATAGTCAAGGGATTTGGGGATAGCAATGGCGGGAGATTGGCGGCTGAGGAAATCGCAATCGATCGCCTCATCTGTGTAGATCAGGTTGCGGAGTATTAACTTATGTTGCGGAGGAGCTTCACTATTTTTGTCATAATCCCTTGACAAACTACCGTGGACTACCAAAGATTTACGGATAATTTCTCCCGCGATCGTCAAACTTTGGGGTTGAGCCAGATGAAGAGTCAGAGGAATAGTAGGACTTACTTGGGGTTTAGATGGAACTACAGAAAATATTTTTTGTTTAGCTTGCCAAATTCTCAACACACTTTGATGGATTCTCTCTAGGGATATTCTCCCTGTTTCCACTGCTACTACCAGAGCCTCGATCGCCCCTTCAGGATCCGCTGGCATTAACAAAATATCTGCCCCTGCTTCCACTGCTAATACTGGGGCTTCCGTGGCTCCGTAAGTGTTGGCAATTCCCCCCATAATTAGGGCATCGGTGACGATCAACCCCCCAAAGCCTAATTCCTGTCGGAGTTTCCCCGTGAGGATCGATCGAGAAAGGGTAGCAGGCGCTTGGGCATCCCAACTGGGAATTAATAAATGAGCCGACATAATGCTATCCACCCCCGCCTCGATCGCTCCCCGGAAGGGCACCATCTCCAAAGACTCTAAACGCTCTGGACTATGGGACAGCACGGGCAATTCTAGATGGGAATCCACCGCCGTATCTCCATGCCCCGGAAAATGCTTCGCAGTGGTTAGTACTGGGTAATTTTGACAGCCCCGAATAAACGCCTGAGTTAGCCTTGTTACAGTAGCAGCGTCTTCTCCAAACGCCCGGACATTAATCACCGGATTATCTGGATTATTATTCACATCGACCACCGGAGCCAAGACCCAGTTCAACCCGATCGCCCGCGCCTCTTTTGCAGTTACTGCCCCCATCTGATAGGCATAATCCCCAGCCAAGGTAGAGTCAGTTTGGTCGATCGCTCCCAGAGCCATGGGCGGGGGAAACCAAGTTGCCCCACTAAAGCGCTGCCCCACGCCTTCTTCAATATCTGCCGCCGTTAACAGGGGAATCTCTGCCCAAGATTGCAACTCCTGAATCCGCAAGCTCAGTTCCGCCGCACTCCCCCCCAGAAAAATCACTCCCCCCACACCGAGGTCTGCCACCAAATGCCGCAACTTTTCCCGTGGTGGCTCCCAAGCTGGATACTGAATCTGATGATCAAATAAATAACCAGAAGCCCGCACCACAAACATTTGAGCTACTAATTGAGGTAAAGATAGCTTTTCTAAATTGGGTAGTTGTTGACTCATAAAAGAGCTATAAAAATCAAATTAATATCAAAGTTCTAGAGATAATCTGATTGATGAAAATTAATTAATAAAATTAGTATCAAAAATTATTATTTATTAAATATCTTAATCTTCTTCGGTTTCAAGGAGATCATCATCAAGTTCATCATCAAGTTCATCATCAAGTTCATCATCAAGTTCATCATCAAGTTCATCATCAAGTTCATCGTCTAATTCTATGGGAGAATCTTGTTCAGAATTGGCTTCTACCAGCGATCGCTCATAGCTCAATTGATTGAGGAGATTAACCATATTAGTTCCCCGCTCTAGAGAAAGGTCGTGGAGAAAAGAAATTTCTGGAGTCCGCCGGAGACGTATTCTTCTGCCCAGTTCACTGCGGACATAACCCTTGGCTGAGGCAAGCCCTTCGAGGGTGGTGGCTTTTGCTTCTTCGGAGCCGTAGATGCTCACATAAATCTTGGCGTGCTGCAAATCTCCAGAGACAATTACCTCGGTTACACTGACCATACCTGTGCCGACTCGATCGTCCTTGATGTCTTGCATCAACATCTGACTAATTTCCCGCTTAATACTTGCTGCCACACGGGACACACGACGATCTGTAGCCATAACTTTTTACCTAAAACTAACCTAAAAATTAACTTAAACGAACTTACAAAATAACTTACAAACTAATCTAAACCGGGGATAAACCCAGCATAGCCCGGAGGGTAAAACTGATGAACAAGGCTCCGCCGATAAAAAACCCGATGAGGGCGATCGCTGTTACTGGCTTTTGAAACAAGGGCTTGAGCCACTCAAACAAAGCAAAAAATATCCCTAGGGTAAAGGTAATAAAATAGCGGGGATAACGAGATACATTATTAAAAAATTCTTGCATAGCCTTAGATTCACAATAGATTCACAATAGATTCACAATATATTCACGATGGGTTTACGATCGATTCACGATCAACTTCTCAAATAACTTCATAACCGAACTAATGATAACATTTCAATCATGACCACTGACACGATCGCCAATATTCCATCTCCAATCCTCAATTTCTTCTCGATCCTCAATAATTTATCAATAATTTCTCAATCATCAATTCCTAAAATTCAATCCTAAAACCCAAGGTAGTCCTATGGTTCCTCTCAAGGATGAAAACCCAATCCACATCACTCCCTACGTCACCTATGCCCTGATTATTATTAATCTACTGGTATTTGGCTATGAACTTACCCTCAGCCCCGCAGAATTACAAGGATTTCTCCAAGTCTTTGCCATCATCCCTAAGGAATTGACCCTAGAATTGCAAGGAGGAGCCATCAACCAGCCCATTCCAGAACCGCTGACCTTGATCACGAGCCAGTTTCTCCATGCGGGATTTGCCCATGTAGGCTTTAATATGTGGTTTCTGTGGATTTTTGGTAACAACATTGAAGAAGAATTAGGTGGCTTTAAGTATCTAGTTTTCTACCTCCTCTGTGGAGTTTTGGCTGGTTTCACTCAATGGTATTTCTCGGCTCAATCAGTAATTCCCTCCTTGGGGGCAAGTGGGGCGATCGCCGGAGTTTTGGGCGCCTACGTCCTCAAGTTTCCCAGAGCAGTAATTGTTACCTTTGTGCCGATCGGCATATTTCCCTTTTTTCCAAGGATTCCCGCCATTTTCTTCCTCGGATTTTGGTTTGTCCAGCAACTATTTAGTGGTGTTGCCATGCTAGAAACCACTGCTCATGTGGGTATGGAGGAAGGGGGTGTGGCTTATTGGGCGCACGCTGGCGGCTTTGTCTATGGGGTTATCCTTGCTCCATTGTTGGGTTTATTTAATGATGATTAAATTTTAGTGAATTGTCTTAGGTATGACTAAAATTCAGATCAAGGTTATAAATCTAAGATCAAATAAACCAGCAAATCAATCTAGGCAATTCTAAAAATCATAGTCATCTCTAAAAATGCAAATTGTTTATCAAAAAGTTAATCTCCACGAATCCAAAAGTGATTTTACTTATTGGCAGGGTCAATCTTACCAAGACCGGCTTGCCTGCTTAGAGCAAATTCGTCAGGAGTTTCATCAATGGAAATACGGTGCTGAATCAAGATTTCAAAGAGTTTATACAATCCTTAAATGATAATCAGGTTCGATACTTGATTATTGGTGGTTACGCAGTTGCTTTTCATGGATATCCTCGTTACACAAAAGATATCGACATTTGGATTGAAATAAGCTTGGATAACGCTGAAAAGATCATTAAAGCTCTAGAACAGTTTGGTTTTGGTTCCCTAGAGTTAAAACCTAACGACTTTCTTGTTTCTAATCAAGTAGTTCAATTAGGGTATCCTCCTAACCGAATAGATTTGATTACAAGTCCCGATGGTGTGGAGTTTGAGGAATGCTATGCATCAAAAGTAGAAGTTATAATTGATGGTGTAAATCTCGATTTTATCGACCTAGAGAACCTCAGAAAAAATAAAAGGGCATCAGGAAGGTTGCAAGACTTGGCTGATTTAGAAAATTTATCTTAAGTGTTTTTTCTACCCAAATTAAATAATTAAAACTGCCAATTAATATCCTTTGGTAAGATTGCCTTTGGTAACATCCCGTGGACTCCTTTTTGGGGTGCATTAACGACTTGGGTGATATGAAAATTCACCGCTAAACTACAGAGAACATAGGCTTCTTCTTTGTCAATTCCTGTTAGTTTTACTAGTAATTCAATCATGTTTTTCAGGGCAATTTCAAAGGCTCGATCGAGGGTTTCCCCAAAGCCCATACTAATAAAATCGGTGGCAGTTTCCCCAATGGGTTGAGTAATATCGACACCTTTATGGAGAATTAGGCGGATTGTGCCATTCATCGAAGTCTCGATCGCCGTAACGTTGACCTCCCCATCTCCTTGAGCCGCATGACCATCTCCTAGGGAAAACAAGGCTCCCGGCAGAAAGACTGGTAAAAATACCCTAGTTCCAGCTTGCAATTCCCGATTATCCACATTCCCCCCATAAATTCCCGGCGGGACGGACGATCGAGTACTTTCCTCCGTTGCCACCCCCAAAATCCCAAAAAATGGTTTCAAGGGAATTTTAATCCCGCTACCCACAGGAAATTCTGTATTCTGCGCCGCCAAATCTAGGTGAATAAACCGCAGGGCATGGTCGGGAAAATCTTCGGGTAAGGCTCCCCAACCGGGACGAATGGCATTAAACCCCACACTTAACCGAGGCGAAATAGACTCAAGGCAAACTTCCAACACATCACCGGGTTCAGCATTCTGGACATAGATTGGCCCCGTGAGCAGATGAGGTCCTGGCCCAACTTTTCGTTCCTCTCCTAATGTTTGGCAAATTTCTACAAATTCCGGGGTCAAAAATTCCGGCGGAGCTTGGTCATAAATTTTAAACCCAGTATAAGTTTCCACCTCTACTCGATCGCCCGACTCCACCACCAAAGCCGGAGGTAAGTTTGCCGAAAATCCCCCAAGATGGACTGTTTTTGGAGTTGCCTTGAGAATATAATCCATAATTTCAATTATCAGTTAGAGAATGTTTAAGAAGCCTATATTTGCTGGGCATTGGCGACTAAAGTCGCAACTACTATTAGCTATCAACTATTAACTATCCTATTTACTGATAACTGATAACTGATAACTGTTCACTGTTTACACATATCCGTGTTCTGCCAAAAAGTCTGGGGTGATATCCTCTCTATGGTTGCGAGATAAACGGGGGTGGCTGATTAATTTTTCTACGTACTTACTGAGAATATCTGCCTCAATATTGACTCGATCGCCCACCTTCAGGGTTGCCAAATTGGTCTGGCTGAAACTATGGGGAATCACCGCCACTTGAAACCAACTACCCTCTGGATCGCAGGCTGCCACCGTCAAGCTCACGCCATTTACTGCCACACTACCCTTGGGAACAAGGTAGGGAGCGATCGCCTCTTGCCACTCTGGTTCTAAACCCCTGGGAGCCGCAAATCTCATTTCCCAAGAACTAGCATTAACTACGGAAACCGTTAAACTCCCTACGCCGTCAATGTGTCCCGTGACAAAGTGACCGCCCAACTTACTGCCAACTTTGAGGGAAGTTTCTAAGTTCACAATTTTGGTTTGTAAAGATGCAAGAGTGGTGCGCTGGAGAGTCTCTGGGGAAACACTTGCCAAAAATCCTTGGGCAGTTATTTCTTCCACCGTTAAACAAATCCCATCTACTGCCACACTATCTCCTAGCTCCAAGCCATGACCAACAGGAGATTTTTCTGGGTAACTAACTTGCCAACTGTCTTGACCTACTGCCTTGATTTCGCCGATCGATTGGACTAGCCCAGTAAACATTGCTTGCTTAGGTATTAGGAGAGATTTTTGGTCGGGAAGTAGTTTCTCAAGAATTAATGAATTCTAAAAAAATATTTTTCAGTAAATTCACTGGAGAAAATTATCAAAAACTTTGCTTAAAATGGCGTTGCTGAGTGGCAGTATGAATTGTCAATGATGCAGATTGTCAAAAGTAGTCAATGTAAGCATCTAAAATTTTGGACAAATATTTTTCATCCCTTAATCCAGCAACGCCCTTAAAATATCTTGTTTAAACTAATTTAAAACTAAGGCTAAAGTAACCTGACCTTGAGGCATACTAAAAGAATATAGTTTGCTTGGATAGTTTCTTCAAAAAAAAGTGGTTTATTCTCCAGAATTTTGATGGATTGGTAAATTAACTATTCCCAATGCCAATATAATACTATAGCGACAATTTATGGATAATTTTTTCAGTTGGACTTTTCCCTACCAACTAGTGACCCGACTTTAGAGGCAAAACTAATGATTGAAATGAAAGTTGCTGGCATTGCATTAGAAGCCGTCACCCGTAGTCCGATCGTGCTCTTGAAAGATTATGAAGATCGGCGGGCGCTGCCAATTTATATTGGTCAAGATCAGGCTAAGGCAATCATCAGTGCTTTGGAAAGACAAACTCCCCCCCGTCCCATGACCCACGATTTGATGGTGACAATGATTGAGGCTTGGGATCTAACCTTAGAAAAGATAATTATTCATTCCCTCCAGAGTGATACTTTTTATGCGGTGCTTTGCGTGCGGCAGGGAGAAGTGGTTAAGGAATTTGATGCTCGTCCCAGTGATGCGATCGCCATGGCAGTGCGGACTGGCAGCCCCATTTGGGTAATGGAGGAAGTAATTGCCGATGCCTCGATTCCGGTCGATCGAGATGCCGATGAACAGGAAAGAAGAGCCTTCCGAGAATTTTTAGCCGGAGTTCGCCCCGAAGATTTCACCAAGCGCAGTAGCTTCCCCACGGGAGAAAGCCAATAAATCGGTTAGGTTAATTAAACTCAGACATATTAACTTCTTAACTGCCACTCCGACTCCGCTCAGTCCAAATTAGTAAAAGTAAATGTTCGCTGATACCTCGACTCCGCTCAGTACAAGTAACTGATAACTGATAACTGTTCACTGAATAACTGTGCTTACGGTTCCAAGACTCGAATCATGCTAGAGACACTCTGAACTGTAGGGAGTTGTTTAATTTCTTCGATCGCTGCTCGAAAATTTCCTTCTGCCACATTATGGGTGACAACTACAATCTCCGCCGCCGCTTCATGGGTATCTTTTTCATAGATATCTTTCTGGACGATCGACTCAATGCTAACTTGATGATCACCAAAAATTGTCCCTAATTTGCCAATCACCCCCGGCTGATCACTAGTAATGAACCGAGTATAAAAGCGAGTTTTTAACTCTTCCATGGTGGAAATTTCACAATACTCCTGATGGGCGCAACTTAAGAGGGGATGCAAGAGGCTGATCTTGGAACCATCGCCAGTATCGGGAACTCCTGCCTGACTCCACACTGCCTTAGTTTTCAGCACCGCCAGCACTTGCAGTAGATCCGCTACCACGGAACTAGCAGTAGCTCCGGCTCCGGCTCCGGGCCCCTCAAATACTACTTGTCCCAAGGGTTCACCCACCACCGATACAGCATTGTAGACCCCGTTGATACTAGCGAGGGGATGGTCTTGGGGAATGAGGGTCGGATGGACTCGTACCGATAACCTGGGGGGCGATTGGTCGGGATGAGCTTTATCCCTAGAGGCGATCGCCAGCAGCTTAATCACAAAACCCAACTGCTCGGCGTAGGCAATGTCTGTTTTGGTGATCGATCGAATCCCTTCACAATAAACATCTTCCAGCTTAATTCTGCCCCCAAATCCTAGGGAAGCCAAAATCGAAATTTTATCCGATGCATCCAGACCATCTACATCTGCCGTGGGGTCGGCTTCAGCGTAACCCAGCTTTTGGGCATCGGCGAGAATATCCCCAAAGTCCCCCCCCTCTTCCCGCATTCGGGTGAGAATATAGTTAGTGGTGCCGTTAATAATGCCAGTAATCGTCTGAATTCGATTCACCCCTAGGGTTTGCTTCAGGGTTTGGATAATGGGAATCCCTCCAGCCACCGCCGCTTCTAGCATCACGTAGACCCCAGCATGGTTGGCGGCAGTATAGATTTCGTCCCCGTGGCGAGCAATCAAGGCTTTATTGGCAGTAATAATATGTTTACCGTGGGCGATCGCTTCCAAAACCAAACTCCGGGCTGGCTCAATTCCCCCCAAAACTTCGATGACAATATCTATCTCCGGCGATCGAACAATCTGCGCTAAATCCGTAGTCAAGATTTCTGGTGGTAAATTTACCTCCCTCGGCTTGGTGAGCGATCGCACCCCGACCCCAGCTAATTCTACTTCTGCTAATAAGGGATGACGACCCTGAGGACTCAACAAAATTGTCGCTGTCCCTGCTCCTACTGTCCCTAAACCCAATAAACCAACTTTAATACCCACAAAAATTCACCTAAAATCACGTCACCAAAAACTTCTATCTAGTCTAGCTAAATTTGGATCACTGTTTGACAAGGGAACCCTTCAACAACAGCCGTAACTTTTTCCGAACTTTTTTAGTAAGCCCCGGATGGTAATCGTAGTAGGTGTTTTGGGTAAATAGATCCGCCTGTCGATCACGAATAATAAACCGGGGGTGGATCAGCGGGAATTGCATTTCTTCCACATCCATGGTGTCGTAGTCGTTATTTTTGGACAGGGTATGGGTGCCGTCGGCATGATGACCAATATTAGAAATTAAATTGACATTCGGTAATACAGCCAGACCACCTTGGAGCCAAGCCGCAAAAGTCCATTGAAAATCCCAGCAACCATTGAGCTGATCGGCAGCCGCCTTGTCAAAAACATCTGTCCAAATCTTTACAGAATAATCATCTTCCAGCAAATCCATCAACCAGTCCCCTTCCTTGACTTCTGGCCAAAGTTTCAGGTGGTAGTCAAAATGCTGCCAAGCCCGCCGCCAACTTGCCCAGCCCCAACAGTGATTAAATCGAGAAAAATAGTAGCTATCCTGAGTCCGCCGCCGCCCAAACTGAATATTTAAGCCACAGATGGTCATAATCCGGGGATTATCTCGGTAATACTCCAGCATTTCATCACAGTAGCGAAAGAAAGAGGGATGGGGCAGACAATCATCTTCAAGGATAATCGCTTCTTCTACCTGCTCGAATACCCAATCAATCCCAGAGGCGGGACGGACACCACAGCCCAAGTTAGTCTCCGCATAGTTCTTAAAAACTTCACAATCCCAATCTACCTGTTCAACGATCGCTCTCACTGCGGCGCATTTTTCAGTATCCTCTGGTCGATCGGGGCGGGGGGCATCAGCAATCAAAAATAGCTTGGGGGGTTTCGCTGCTCGGACGGCGGCAAATACCTTTTCAGTAGTGCTGGGACGATTAAAAACAATCATCGCTACGGGAGTTTTTGTTTGCCATATCATGGGCGTATTCCTGAGTTGATCAACCCCAATAACCTAACAAAAAAGCCATTAAAAAGCCACTAAAAAACCACTTCCCAAAGCTATGACTAGCCCAGAAAGTGGTGTTTTTGTAAGCATAATTAGTTAATTGTTTCAACTAATCGACAGCTAGTAAGTGCTGGATTCTACAGAATCGATCGCTCCATAGCTACTTTGGGTGCTTTCCGACTGTTTCACAAAGCCAGAGTAAGCCTCCAAGCCGTGTTCGCCAATATCTAATCCTTCCATTTCTTCTTCAGGTGTAACTCTAATCCCAACGGTGAATTTGAGAGCGTACCAGAAAATAGAGGTAAGAAGGACTGTAAAGCCACCCACCGCAGCAACCCCGATAAACTGAGTCCAAAGAGAGCCAAGACCGCCACCAAAGAGCAGCCCAGCATTTGGACCTAGCCCGGGCCCATAGAGAGCGCCTTCTGCTTCACTGCCACCGACAGCAAACAGACCGATCGCCAAGGTTCCCCAGACACCATTACAGAGGTGAACAGAGATTGCACCTACGGGGTCATCAATCTGGAGCTTGTCAAAGAAGCCCACAGCAAAGACCACAAGCACACCACCAACAATGCCGATAATGGCAGCAGAAGGCACATTGATAAAGGCGCAGCCCGCAGTTACCGAAACTAGACCAGCTAAAATACCATTGATGATCATGGATAAGTCGGGCTTACCAAGGAAAATCCAAGCAGTAGCAGTTGCTGCAATTCCCCCAGTCGCTGCCCCGATGTTCGTTGTCAAAGCAATGTGAGCGATCGCGCTGCCATCACCAATACCCATGGTAGAGCCGGGGTTAAATCCAAACCAACCCAACCAAAGAATGAGACAACCCAAGGTAGCAATACTCATGTTGTGACCGGGCATGGGATTACTACTGCCATCAGCGTTGTAGCGTCCAATTCTTGGGCCTAAGATTGCTGCCCCCATCAAAGCTGCCCAGCCACCAACGGCGTGCACGACATTGGAACCAGCAAAATCCCAGAAACCCAAAGTATAAAGCCAACCACCACCCCAAACCCAATGTCCAGTGATGGGGTAGGTAATTCCTATCAGTAGCAAGCTAAAGACCAAGAATTCCATGAATTTGATGCGTTCTGCCACAGCCCCAGAGACGATCGTGGCGGCTGTTCCTGCAAAGGCTAGTTGGAAGAAAAACTTCGCAGCCAGAGGCACACCAGTCCAGTTTAGGGAGCTAAAAATCCCTACATAGGCATCTCCGGTAGCAGGGCTATTGTCCGCACCACTGAGGAACAGACCGCCGCTAGTACCAACAAAAGGATTGCCATCACTAAACATCAAACCAAAGCCGAGCGCCCAGAAAGCAACAGTGGCGAGGGCAAAAACAATCAAGTTCTTAGAAAGGACGTTGACTGCATTTTTCTGGCGACAAAAACCAGTTTCTAACATCCCGAAGCCAGCATTCATAAAAAATACTAGCATCCCTGCAACCATGACCCACATGGTATCCAGACCAACTTTTAGTTCCGCCATTTGGTCTTCTGTACTCGGTGCACTCGGTGCATCCTGTGCTTGGACAGCTACACCCCATAACATCACAATAATTATGGCGATCGGAATACAGGCTTGAGCTGTTGGACGTAAGCTTTTAATCTGCTGCTTAATGCCCTCAAAGAAGCTAATTGCCTTTGTTAATTCTCTAGATGGTCTTTTGGAGCGTCTCCTCCCACCATACCCACGAACTTTTATGCTCATGTCCTCAAATTTCCCTTAGTTATTGTACAAAGTCTTTCTTCTTGACATACCTTGAGACTAGCCCCTGAGAGCTTAGTCAAAACTTCTTTCTAAATATGAAAAAAGTATGTGGTATTAATCTTGTGTAGATCACACAGATATATGTTTTACAAAGCATAGATTGTATTAATTTGCCTATATGATCTGTATATTTGATAACAATTCACCTTTATTGACTTTGGATATTAAAATGAACACTGGGGCTTCTCAAGATTCGGTGACAGGGAATTTAATCTATGCTTATCCTCCTCTCTACGCAGGTGTATTAATCAAGCGCTACAAAAGATTTTTTGCAGATATTGAGTTGGTGACTGGAGAAACTATCACTGCCCACTGTCCCAATACTGGCCCTATGACTGGTGTGTCTACTGTCGGTAGCGAAGTTCTTGTCTCAAAAAGTAATAATCCCAAACGGAAACTAGCTTATACTTGGGAGTTGATTAGGGTTGATGGGGTCTGGGTCGGGGTAAACACCGCCATGCCCAACCGTGTTACCAAGCTGGTTTTAGAAAAATATCTACTGCCGACCCTGGGCAACTATCAAAAAATCACCCCAGAAGTTGTCTATGGAGAGGCAAAAGATAGCCGCATAGATTTCCTCTTAACTGGAGATGAGGGTTTCAGCCCTGTTTATCTAGAAGTGAAAAGTACCACCCTTGCCCAGCCACCCTTGGCTTTGTTCCCCGATACTGAAACTACGAGGGGACAAAAGCATCTGCGAGAATTGACAGCTTTGTTACCTCAATACCGGGGAGTAATGCTGTATTTTATCAATCGGGGGGATTGCGATCGATTCAGTCCGGGAGATGAGTTCGATCGCCTCTATGGTCAACTGCTCCGGGAAGGGTTAGCCAAAGGTTTAGAGGTATTACCCTGTAGATTTGAGATTACACCCCAAGGAATTTCCTATCTAGGGCTAGCCGAGTTAGTTTTGGAGAATAAGCCAGAGGTTTAAAAGCTCAAGAGGTGGGAGGGTGCAAAATAATCGAGATGTTGGAGATGTTCAAAGTCGCAAGTAAAGATGATAGAACTGAGGTAGGAATAAAAATGGCTGAATGTCGGTGATGGCAGTTCAATAACGGCAATTTACAATTTATGTAGGATGGCGGTTCAATAACTTGGGTGGGGACTAGAAAATGGATGGGAAGGAACTGATTAAACGCTACGAGGCTGGACAGACAAAGTTTACGGGGATTAATCTCAGTGGCATAAATTTATTTGGGGCAGACCTGATTGGGATTGGGTTGCAGCGAGCAGATCTCCACAATACCAACCTGACTTTTACCTACCTCAGTCGGGCAGATTTGGGGCAAGCTAATTTAACTTCTAGTAAACTCTGTGGGGCAAATCTCAACCAAGCTAAATTGAACGGAGCCAAACTCCATGATGCGGATCTCCACGGGGTGATGCTCCAAGGGGCTGACCTGCGGGGGGCGG
>JAIMKT010000019.1:0-10599 GCA_020692245.1 Microcoleus sp. GA_180221_E-2-1-MAG-45_12 | reverse complement strand
TGATTTGAGCGGAGCAAACCTGACGGGGGCTTGTCTGCGGGGGGCGAATCTCCGGGAAGAAAAACGGGTCTATTGTGCTAACTTACGGGGGGCAAATCTCCATAGAATCGACCTCGAAGGAGCTAATCTCACCGGGGCTGACCTGTCTAAGGTGAATCTAAGCGGGGCAAATCTCCGGGATGTGATGTTTCGGGATGCAGACCTAAGTTGGGCAGACCTAAGCGGGGCAGATTTAACCAATGCCTTTCTAACGGATGCGAATCTCAATGGGGCAAATCTCCAAGGAGCCAAGCTCAAAAATGTGAAACTGGAGCGATCGAAACTCCTCGAAGCCAATCTCCGGGAGGCAAATTTATCGGGGGCGATCATGCCGGATGCCAAGCTGACCAAGGCAAACCTGACGGGGGCAATCATGGTGGGAGCAGTTCTCAATCGGGCGGACTTGAGTCGATCGAGCCTCCGGGGAGCCAACCTCACAGAAGCCTCACTCATTGATGCCTACCTTGCCCGAACAAACTTGATGAATGCCAATTTAACCAACGCCAATCTAGCCAGAGCCGAACTCAGCACTGCGAACCTAGTAGGGACAATTTTCCAAGGCGCAACCATGCCCGATGAATCGATTTATAAGTAGAGTTTTTCGATAACTAGAATTTCTAAAATTTTAGGGTTTGTGAAAATCAAGAAGGAATATTTTGCTGCTGGCGGCGCTCTTGTAACTTGAGGAGAATTTCGGCGTGGACTTCCTTGGTGATGGGGTAAAAATAGGCGAGGATGACTCCCCCAATGAGAGCTAGGGTGGGCAGGGGACCGATCGCAACTCGGATGGCGAAGAGGGCAGATTCTGGTTGGACTGGCGTTGGTTGTCCCGATACTTTTGCTACAAATCCAGACCATTGGAGAGCTTGCCCCACCAAAAATAGCCCCAGAGCTAAACCAACTTTTTGCAGCAGCACCATAAACCCATAGAAAATTCCCTCCCGCCGTTTCCCCGTTTGGAGTTCATCCAACTCAATCACATCGGGGATCATCGACCACGGAATTAAATAAGCCACTGACACCCCAAATCCCGCAATTATTGCCAAGAAATACATCCAAGCCAACTGCCCCGGCTGCAAGAAAAATAAGCCAGTCTGAGCTAAAACCCATAAACCCGTACCCATGTAATAAACGGCTTTTTTACCGACTCGTTTACTAATATTGCTCCAGATAAATAACATTCCCAAGGCAGTTCCCTGCACAGCGAGGGCAACTAGGGGGGAATCAGCTTCTCTTTGTCCCATCCAATTCACCACAAAGTAGGGAATAATCGAGGCAGTGACTTGGACTCCCAGCCAAGAGCAGAGATAGATACCAATAACGTAGAGAAAGGGCTTGTTACTGAGGACAATTTTTAACTGCTCCTTGAAGGGGACGGAAACCTCGACTCCGGTAGTAACGATCGCTGCTGTCTCTCTCGCTTGTCTTCGGGCTTCGGTGATGGCTACTCGGTCTTTGGTTCCCCAGATGCACCAGTAGAGGGGCAGGACAGAAAAAACCGTGCAAACTCCAGCCAAAACTAGGTACTGGGTCGCTGAATTAGCCTTGACATTGCTAAAAATCACTAGGGCTAATAATAAAGAAAAAATACTGCCGCCGATCGAGAAAGCGAAGCGAAAACTATTCAGGCTCGTACGCTCGTTATAATCTTGGGTCAGTTCTGGGGTCAGGGCAGTGTAGGGCAGATTGACGATCGTGTAGAAGGTTTGGGAGACGATCGAGATGATGACGTAATACCAAAATAATCCCCATTGATTAGTCTCTGGATTGGCGCTGAAGGTGGGAATAATCCATTGCAAAAAGAAAAAGCCCCCAAAGGGAATTGCCCCCCAAAACATCCACGGATGCCGCCGGCCCCATTTCGACTGGGTGCGATCGCTCAACACCCCCACAAAGGGATCATTCACCGCATCCCAGACTTTCCCAATCAGCAGGATCACACTCGCCAAACCCACATTCAGCCCGACCACATTGGTGAAAAAAAACATCAAATAAAAAACTAAGATATTGGCAGTAATGGCTGGGCCTAGGTCTCCGGCTCCGTAGGCTAACTTGGTACTAAAACTGAGTTTTTCTGATTCTGGGGTTTCTGCCATTTTCTTAACAATTTGTTATACAATAATTACTTATTTTTTACTAAAACCAGTGCAACTCCCCGCCCCATCTTATGCCAGAAATTTTTGTCTCGTGGTCTGAATATCATCAACTCATCGAAAAATTAGCTGTGCAAGTACATCAGTCTGGCTGGGAGTTTAACCAGATTATCTGCTTGGCGAGGGGGGGCTTAAGAATTGGTGATATATTTTCTCGATTGTATCGTCAGCCCTTGGGAATTTTGGCGGCGACTTCCTACGGGGGCACGGGCGATCGAGTCCGGGGAAAACTGACCTTTGCTCGCCATGTCACCACCACCTCTGACCAGATGGGTAGCCATGTCTTACTAGTAGACGATCTCCTAGATTCGGGAGTCACCCTCAAGGAAACTATCCCTTGGCTGCAACAAAACTACGCTGACCATATTGTGGAAATCCGCTCCGCCGTCATCTGGCACAAGGCTTGCTCGGTGATTACCCCTGATTATTGTGTGGAATTTCTAGAGGATAATCCGTGGATTCATCAACCCTTCGAGGCTTATGAACATATGGGTTTAGAGGATTTGGCAATAAAATTGGGTATGCAGAAAGATAGTCAGGAGTAGTTAAGGATAACTTAGGCGATCTAGGCGATCGAAGAGTAACATCTAAAAAGTTTTTGGTGGCTAAAAAGTTTCTGGCGACTAAAGTCGCTACTACAGCCTACTCTTCAATTTCCCAGCTATCAGCTTCGGCGGCTCTCTCGATCATTACCTTGGGACGCAAGAGCAAAATCACCTGCCCCAGAATAGTTTTGGTCGGCGGTTCTGGAAACCAACCCATGAGAATTTCTTCCCCTTCGAGAAAGAGAAAATGGCTGTATTGATTCCATTCTGTTTGGGATCGATCGACCACGATTAAGTTTATTTCAGTTTTGCCGCTTGCCGTAGTTGTCTGGTCTCTTTGAATCACGATCGCCACCGGATCCATCACTTTCTTAAGAGTTGCCCAACCGGGGAGAGCTACCACTGGCTGAGTTGCGGGTAACTGAGTAAGCGTAAAAACTCCTTGGGTTGTCAAGGCTGGGGTCTGCTGCCAAATTTCCAAAGTTAGGGGAGTGTAGCCCTCTAGGGAACGATCGAGGGAACCAGCAAAGGGAATCAGACGGGGTAATTCTTCTTCGGCTTCCAGGCGGTGTAGGGGTAAAATCGGGGCTTTGGCTTGGGGAGTGGCAGTTTCACCGAGGATGAGTTCGATCTGTTGTTTGGCGCTCTGGGTTTCCGCAAACATCAAACCCCGGACAATCAGGCGCGATTGTTCTTGGAGGTTGGTTTGTTGCTTGGCAAGTTTCCAGTAATGGTAGGCAACCATATCCCCCGCACTCCGACTAAAACCCTCTGGCAATTTCCCTAGACGAGAAAAATCTTTGATCGCTCTGGCAACTTCCGTGGCTGCTGTAGAATCTAGCCCCCGGGAGGCGATAAAATCCGCCGCACTTAAACGTTCAGTTTGGGTTAAAATCCTTAGCTCGTAGAGAATATCACTACCCGTCCTCTGGAATCGATCGAGTACTTTTGCGGTTGCCCCAGCATTGACAATACTGGTATAAACTTGAGCAGCGACAATAATTTGGTTTTGATGAATAGGCTCAAATCCTGTTGCTTCAAAAATAGCCTGAGAATTGTAACCAGATTTCTGAAGTTGTTGACAAGCATCACCCCATGCAATCCAGTTTTCTTGCTTTTGGCGGAGCTTGAGGAGTAGATGCTCTACATCTATACTTATTTCCCCCGATGGTGAGTTAAAATCAGAATTATTTAATAGTGGGTCTGTCATAATAGCAGGATAATTTACTGTAAGTGCGGGGCTTGATTTTAGTTTTATGAATAAAAATATTCCTGATCTTGATACTATCACTCGTCAACTCATGAGCCTAGAAAAACCCAAAAAACCGAAAATGCTGGTCGTGGATGATGAGCCAGATAACCTTGATCTGCTCTACCGGACTTTTCGCCGTGATTTTAATGTCCTTAAGGCTGATAGTGGAATTAGTGCCTTAGAAGTATTACAGGCTGAAGGAGAAGTAGCCGTAATTATTTCTGATCAGAGAATGCCAGAAATGAAGGGAACAGAGTTTCTGAGTAAGACCGTACCCCAGTTTCCTGACACTGTGCGGATTATTTTGACGGGTTTTACGGACGTAGAAGATTTAGTTGATGCGATCAACTCTGGACAAGTGTATAAGTACATCACCAAGCCTTGGGATCCCGGTGAGCTAAAATCAGTAGTCCAGAGGGCGGCAGATAGTTATGAACTGGTGAAAAATAAAACCGATGAGTTAAGCCGAGCCCAAGCCCAAACAGAATTGCTGGCTACCATTGTCGGTTCAGTCCAAGAAGCTCAGGATCTCCACGGAATTTTAAGCCCGATCGCCACCGCCTTTGCGAAGAGTTTTTCCTGTGATTCCTGCATTTTGCAAGCAGTGGAAGCTGGAAACTTCAAGGATGTTGCTGGCAAATATCCTGAGGGAGATGATCTAGGTATAGGTTTGGCAGGAGATAGTGTGGTCGCTGGGGCGATCGAGTCCCACACCCTCCAAGTTTGGGTAGACGCTAGTAATGCGCCCGTCATTGCTGATACCGAGCGCTACCAAGCCGCTGCCCTCAAAGCCCATTTGGTTGTCCCTGTTCTCTACCGGAGCGAAGTCCTCGCTATTCTTTCTCTCCAATGGCGACATCCCTGCAAGCTCTCGGAAGATGAAGTCAGGCTCATTCATCTTTCCGCCCAACAGGTTGGTTTAGCTCTCACCAGTGCCAGATTAAGTTAGTAGAGATGATTCTGGAGTTACGAAGATGTTTGAGAAGTCCATTGTAGGGTGCGTAAGGCTTTGCGCCCTTACCCAAGTTTATATTGGGAGTCATTAAAATAACTGTTGGCAAAAATTGACAGTAAAGTCTATGGTTACTCAAACCCAAAAACCAGATCAGATCATCTACCCAGACAGCGATGGTGAGCGCATATCCGAGAATATTGAACCAGATATTACTTAAAACCAGATTTTATCTAATAAGAATGGTCTAATTTTTGCCAGAGGAGAATACCTTGATAGTGATTAACTATGCCGCCGATCGCAGATAATAAGAGCCATCCCAACAAGTTAACCCGGATATCAAACAAACTCACATCCAAAAGATTGAATAATACACAACTACTAAAAGTAATAAGATAGGTAAAGATAATTAGTCGATCGCCTTGATGATTGATTTGATTGGAAGGGAAATTTTGCTGATTAATATCTGGATTAGCTACCGAGAAAACTTGCGACCAGACTTGAAGAATTTGGATAGTTTTAAACATTACCCAACCAACTAAACCAGCAAATAAGAAAGTAGTAATGATCCCAGTTTCTGCACTCAACATCAGGAATAAATTGTGGGGATGTCCTAGCCAAAATTGAGTTTTTGCTTGGTATAGTTGAGTGAAATTGCGTAAGCCCCAGCCCACGATCGGGCGCTCACCTGTAAGCTGCATCGCAAACCGCCATTGGGTTTCTCGCAGGTCTGCTGTCGGTCGATTGGGGTTCATCTCATCGGAAAGTCTTGCCCAGATAAATCGGGGAATAATCCCCCGCAGCCATTGTTTACTGGGGTCTACACCAAAAGCTGACCACAGGATCGCTCCCATAAACCCCACCACTCCCCAGACCAAAAACTTCCAGCCTTGATACACGGCAAAAGCCAACATAGCTAGAAAGGCGATCGACCAACTATTGCGAGAGCTAGTCATCACTAAGGCTCCCCCGGTAGCTATTACTAAGAAACTTAGGAAAATCAATCTTAATTTAGGACTTAACTTAGGGCTTAATTTAGGTGAATTAGAGTTGGTTTTAATATCAGAAAAAAATTGATGTAGTGGCTGATGTTTTCGTAATTCCTCTAACCAAAACCCTAGGCTGAGAATAAAAATAATTTGTAGATAAATTGCCAAAATATTGGCATACATAAAGATAGAAGCCATGCGTCCGGGAGGATTGCCACCGGGTTTGACGATCGTCCCCAAAATTGCCTCCAAAAAAGCCGGACTAGTCATCCCCAAAAGCATCTGTCCATAACCAAAAATCAAAATTGGCACTGCTCCTAGAAGCAATAAATTCCCTATTTGTCGCAACTGAGCCGGAGTTTGGATTAACTGACTATAGGCAGCAAAGAATAAAAATAGCGGGATTAAATTAGCTAACCCAAGTAAGGCAGAAAGTTTATCGTTGGCGAATAAGCTAACTACAATTAGCAACAGGCTTAATAAAGCAAATCCTCGGTTAATCCAGCGATAATTAATTAATTTGTATTGCCGAATATAGGTAATGATCAATGCCAGCCCCATACTAACAATTCCTAAAATTGGTAAAAATGCCAAGAATATAACGCCGATTTGAGCAAAATTCCAAGGCAACTGGAGGTGAGAATCAGTATGTTTTTGACATAACCAACTAATTTTACTTTTATCCATAATTAAATACAAAATGTTACAAAAATCTAAAAGTTACTTATAAATTATCTATCTAGGGTAATTCATCAGTTTATAATAGTTTATTCCTGAAGATGACTTAAGAACTTAACTAAAACCAAATTAAAGCTAACATTAAAATCAAAAATTAGAAATATGGGATTAAAAATAATAGAAAGCTTTGATCATAGCTTCAGCCTTGAACCAGAGGTAAAAATCACCCTATTTAAGCTCCTGAGAGGGGAGAGTTTTTTGCAGCAAGTGAGCCAACAAGCCCATGGTTCTCCAGTAGAATTTACAGAGTTATTATTTCAGCCAGTCCCCTACAGCAGCTCTACTCCCAAGGGAATGCCGATCGAGTATCATCCCTACCAAGAATCAGCAGAGTATCTAATTATCAACGTGCCGCCAAATTTCATGTTCACAGCCAAGATATTCAAACCCAGCCGCCTTTGTGCCATCTATCGCAAAGTTGATTAAAACCTTTCAAGATATTTTATCAAGACAATTGAGGCAATCTATAAATATATGAATGAAACTAATGACATTACTACTTTAACTGAATTACCCTATATTTCTTACCTTGATGATCAGGGATACTTACCCCCAGACTTAGAAGGAAAGATTGGGGTTTATGCAGTATTTGATCAGTCACAATCATTACAATTTATTGGCTATTCTCGTGATATCTCCTTAAGTATCAAACAACATCTAGCTCGTTGTCCTCATGAATGTTATTGGCTAAAAGTCCAGATTATTACTAAGCCTAGTCGGACTATTTTAGAGGCGATTAAGACCGCTTGGATTGAGGAAAATGGCACTATACCTGCTGGCAATCTGGTAGAAGCACAATGGCAAGACCCGATCGATACCAAACCAGCGATGACGGAATTAGAGCGAGAGCAGTATCGAAAAAGTGACGGGATCGGGCAATTAAAGCTGATTAAAAATGTGGCTCGGCGGGTAGAGGCAGAGATTCTGGCTCAACTACAGCTACGGGGAGTGCAGGAGGAAATGCGTTTTAATCCGAAGTTAAAGGAAAATGGTTTATTAGACTTGAAGCAATAATTTTTGTATATCTATAGTCTTAAATTGTTTGAGAACGGCGCACTGTTCTAAAATCTATCTATTAATTAGAATTGCCCTATGTATAATTAATAAAAAATCATCTATTAGTTAGGGTCGTTATCTTTATAATGATTGAGTTTAGTTTACTGATCATGATTAAGTTTACTGGTATATTTCTTGGGTTGATTAGACTATTATTAATTTAACTGGCAACTTGATAAATGGCTAATTAAGTCATTGATGACTTTCCTGATATGAGACAAAATTCTCTATTGGCTGAATCTGTAAATAATCAACCGAGAAAGATTAGGCAATTTTCGTTGGGGTTAGTGCTGATTGTACCGTTTGTGATGCTAGTTACTGGGGCGGTAAGTTTGGTGGGCTATCTTTCTTACCGCAGTGGGCAGGGATCTGTCACCAATTTGGCTAATCAATTGATGGATCAAGCCTCAAATCGGGTGATCGATCGCCTTGATGCTTCTCTAAAGTTTCAACAACAATCACTAATATTTAACCATCAAGTTTTTCAGCAGGGTAATCTTGATATTAATAACCGCCAGCAAATGCAAGCATACCTCTGGCAGCAGATGAATTTATCCCCCATTAATAATATTTCCCTAGGGACTGAGCAGGGAAGTTATATTGCCTATGGACGACTAATCAGCCCAACCTTAGTAGCAAAGGTAAATAAGATCACCTCAGAAAAAATAGAGATTGGAGCACCCTATTTTGGGGAAGTAACCCCCGCCCAGCCAAACCAGCGCAACTATTATTTGGCGGATAATCAGGGCAGAGCGGAGGAACTATTATTAACAAAAACTATTGATACCCAGACTACAAAATGGTATCGGGCGGCGAAAAATGCCCAAAAACAAACATGGTCGCCAGTTTTTGTAGATCAAGTGGTCTCAGATTTGGGAATTGCGGCTGTGATGCCTATTTATGATGCGAACAACCAGTTACAAGGGGTTTTGTCTAGTCATTTTTCTCTGTTGGAGATTAGCGATTTTTTGGGTAAGCTGAAGTTTTCTCCTAGGGGACAGGCTTTTATTATGGAGCGTTCTAGTAATTTAGTTGCCACTTCTACCTCAGAAATACCCTATTTCCCACAAAATCAAGGAAAGTCTAGGAGATTCTCTGCTACCCAAAGTGTGGATCTTCGGACTAGGGCGATCGCCACCTATCTCCAGCAAAAGCAAGGCGGTCTCCAAAAAATTCAAGCTAGTCAAAATTTTCAAATAGTAGTTGACGGGGTAAATATCTTTGCTCATGTGGAACCGTACCAAGATGAGTATGGCTTAGATTGGCTCATGGTAACGGCGATTCCGGCTTCTGATTTTATGGGCGAAATTGAGGAGAATACTCGCTGGACATTTTTGTTGTGTGGGCTAACTTTGGTGGCGGCTCTTGGGATGGGGTTGTCTATGGCTCGGTGGGTGACTAGACCGATCAAGCGTTTAAGTCGATCGAGTCAGGCTATTGCCCACATAGATTGGCAAGGATTTACCCAAGTAGATATCAAAATCGAAGACCAGATTACTCAGCCTCACAGAATTGTTGAAATTTCAACCTTGGCTAATTCTATTCATCAAATGTTGGTACAACTCCAAAATAGTCACCGCAAAATTGCCGAAGCTCTACAACAAACGGAGTTAGAAAATCAAACTATTCTATCCATGATCCCCGACTTAATGTATATTAATAGTCCTGAAGGGTTATTTCTTAGGCAATTAAAGACCAGCTATCAAGAAGAACTTAATATTTTTCCCGGAGATATAGTAGGCAGTTCATTAGGGGACTTCCTGCCAGCAGAGGTAGTTGAATTGCGATTGCATTATATCAATCTAGCTTTGGCAACTGGAGAAATTCAAACCCACGAACAACAACTTGAGGTGAATGGAGCTCTTCAGGATGAGGAAGTCAAAACGATCAAGCTCAGCGATCGAGAAATCTTAACGATGATTCGGAATGTTACTGACCGGAAACGAATGGAGCTGGCTTTAAAAACCCGTGAAGAAGAGTTCCGCCGTGCTTTTGAAGATGCGTCGATCGGGATGGCGATTATTTCCATTGATGGTTATTTGCTGAGAGTTAATGATTTTCTGTGCAAGATTGTGGGCTACTCTGCCGCAGAATTACTAACTCTAAATTTTCAAGATATTACCTATCCTGAAGACTTGGAAGCAGATACGATCAATGTCCATAAGGTATCAGCAGGAGAGATGTATACTTATCAAGCAGAAAAACGTTATATCCATAAACAAGGACATATTATTTGGGTTTTAGTTAATTGTTCTCTAATCCGAGATAGTCAAGAAAATCCCCTACACTTCATTTCCCAAATCCAAGATATTACAGATCGCAAAGAAGCTCAAAAGACCTTAGAACTCCAAAGCGTGATCATGAATAATATGGCAGGGGGTGTATGTGTCATCACAGCTTCCGATCTGATCATCGTCTATGCGAACCCCAAATATGAGACGATGTTCGGCTACTCAGAAGGTGAACTAGTAGGTCAACCCGTCGGAGTCTTGAACTATGTTGATACCCAAGTGACCCCAGATGCTTCGGTGATGGATATTGTCGAGCAACTCGATCGAGACGGGGAAGCAAAATATGAAGTCCACAATCGCCGCAAAGATGGAACTCCCTTTTGGTGTAGAGTGCATACCTCTAGGCTTGATCATCCTGAGTACGGCATGGTCTACGTTGCTGTGCAGCATGATATCACTGAGCTAAGACTCGCTGAGGAGAATTTAAAGCAGGCGAAGGAAACCGCCGAAGCTGCCAACCAAGCCAAAAGTACCTTTCTTGCTAATATGAGCCATGAATTGCGATCGCCCCTCAACGCCATTATGGGTTTCTCGCAATTAATGCAACGCACCCCCAATCTGCCAGCCGAGCATTATGAAAATGC
>JAIMKT010000120.1 GCA_020692245.1 Microcoleus sp. GA_180221_E-2-1-MAG-45_12 | reverse complement strand
GCCGAGTTGATCAAAGGTGATCTATGCTACCCAGAGAGTCTGCCCCTTGCTCTAGAGGGTATAGATGCCGTCATTGATGCAGCCACTTCTCGCCCTACGGACTCTGAGAGTATCAAGCGAGTAGACTGGGAAGGGAAAGTATCCTTGATTCAAGCTGTGAAAACTGCGGGGATCGATCGATTTATCTTCTTTTCCATTCTGGGCAACCAAAACTTTCCTGAAGTTCCCCTGATGGAGATTAAACGCTGTACGGAGCTATTTCTGGCAGAATCGGGATTAAACTATACCATTCTCCAGCCCTGTGGTTTCATGCAGGGTCTGATTAGTCAGTATGCTATTCCTATTCTCGATGGGCAGGGAGTTTGGATTACGGGGACTAGTTCGGCGATCGCCTACATGGATACCCAAGATATTGCCAAATTTGCGGTGCGTGCTTTGAGTGTTCCAGCTACCGAGAAGAAAACCTTCCCGATTGTGGGGACTAGGGCTTGGAGTGCGGATGAGATTATTCGTCTCTGTGAGCGTCTTTCTGATAAGAGTGCCAAAATTGCTCGGATGCCCCTCGGAGTTTTACGAGCTATGCGGAGCTTTTTAGGATTTTTCCAATGGGGCTGGAATGTGTCCGATCGACTTGCTTTTACAGAAGTAATTGCTAGTGGCAAGACCCTAGATGCGCCCATGCAGGAAGTCTACGAAACCTTTGGATTATCAGAGCAGGAGACTACTACCCTTGAAAATTATCTCAAGGAATACTTTAGCCGGATCATGAAAAAACTTAAAGAAATTGAGTTTGAAAAGAATAAAGCTAAGAAAAAAGCCCAAGCTAAGAAAAATCCGATGTCGAAATCTAAGTAAGCCCTGCCTAGATATCTCTAAAATCAACTTATTACTTTTTACCCCAATTATTTAAGCAGTGCCAAAAGTCGGCATTATTTACAACGATGTCAAACCCGTAGCTTGTCGAGTTGCCGCTGAACTCACCGAGAAGCTCACCAATTTGGGCTGGGAAGTTGTCAACGCCAGTGGTGCTGGGGGAATTTTGGGCTATTCTCACCCCGATCGCCCCGTTTGCCATAGCCCGATCGATTCCCTTGCCCCCGCAGGTTTTGACCCTGATATGACCTTTGCGATTGTCCTTGGTGGTGATGGCACAGTACTTTCTGCTTTCCGCCAAGTAGCTCCCTGGGGAATTCCTCTATTGACGGTAAATACTGGGCATCTAGGTTTCCTCACCGAAGCCTACCTCAACTACCTGCCCATTGCCCTAGAGTACGTGTTGGCAGGAGCCTACGAAATCGAAGAACGGGGCATGTTGAATGTGCAAGTTTATCGGGGCGAATGGTTGATGTGGGAAGCCCTATCTTTGAATGAAATGGTACTCCATCGAGAACCCTTGACGAGTATGTGCCATTTTGAGGTGAAAGTAGGTAGCCACACCCCCGTAGATATTGCTGCCGATGGGATTATTATCGCTACTCCTACCGGATCCACTGCCTACGCTCTCAGTGCGGGTGGCCCTGTTATTGCCCCCAATGTCCCCGTTTTACAATTAGTCCCCATCTGTCCCCATTCCCTTGCCTCCAGAGCTTTGGTCTTTTCTGATCATGAACCCGTGGCAATCTTTCCGGTAAATCGCGATCGCTTAGTTTTGGTCGTAGATGGGAACGGAGGTTGTTATGTTCTCCCCGATGACACAGTATATCTAGAGAAATCTGAATATAAAGCAAAATTTATTAGGCTGCGATCGCCAGAATTTTTCCGCATTCTCCGAGAGAAACTAGGCTGGGGACTCCCCCACACTGCCAAACCCGACTCCGGTGAACTACCCTAAGCTAATCTAGTTCTCGCCGCCCTTCCATAGCTCTAGCTAAGGTCACTTCATCGGCGTATTCCAGATCGCCCCCCACAGGTAAACCAAAGGCAATGCGAGTTACTTTTGTGAAGGATTTGAGGAGATGTCCCACGTAGAGAGTTGTGGTTTCCCCTTCCACCGTTGGGCTAATAGCGAGGATAACTTCCTTGATTTGTTTACCTGCAACTCGCTGGACTAAGGGCTGGATATGGAGTTGCTCTGGCCCAATGCCGTCCATGGGTGAAATTACACCACCTAAAACATGATACTTACCTCGATATTCCCTCGTCTTTTCTAGGGCAATCACATCACGGGAATCAGTGACAACACAAATAGTCTGATTATCTCGGTGGGTCGATCGACAAATTTCACACACAGGTTCGGCAGAAAGATGAAAGCAAACTTGACACAATCCTACCTGCTTTTTTGCATCCACAAGGGACTGGGCAAGGGCTTGAACATCAGCTTCTGGGCGTTTAAGGATGTGCAGGGCAAGACGTTGGGCGCTCTTGGGTCCGATACCGGGTAAGCGCTGGAGTTCTTCGATGAGGCGGGCGAGGGGGCGGGTGTACACGGGGAAGAAGGAGGTAAAGGAGGTAAGGGAAGGTAGAGGGAGGTAAAGGAAGTAAGTAAAAGTAAAAAGTAAAAAGGATGAAGAATAAGGTTTAGACTGCCATACCTTTTTGGACGGCGGGACGGGCTGCCATGGTGTTGACCCAGCGTTGGAGATGGGGGTGGGCATCGAGGGTTAAGCCTTGGAATTCGTAGATAGCAACCCAAGGATAAATAGCCATGTCGGCGATCGAGTAGTTTCCACAGACAAATTCTCGGTCAGTTAGTTGGCGATCGAGGACACTGTAGAGGCGGAGGGTTTCTTTTTGGTAGCGATCGATGGCGTAGGGAATCTGCTCTGGGGCGTAGCGGCGGAAATGGTTTAGCTGCCCAAACATTGGACCAACACTTCCCATCTGGAACATCAACCATTGAATAACTTCGTATTTCTCGGCAGTGGCGGTGGGCAGGAACTTTCCGGTTTTTTCTGCTAAATACATCAGAATTGCTCCCGACTCAAACACGGTGATTCCAGTTTCTTGATCAATAATGGCGGGGATTTTGCTGTTGGGGTTAATGGCAATAAATTCTGGGGTAAATTGATCGTTTTTGCTAATGTCGATCGAGTGGACATTGTAGGGAAGAGCCAATTCCTCTAGCATTATGGAAACTTTGCGCCCGTTGGGAGTGGTAAAAGTATAAAAATCAATCATGATTACCCTAGAAATATTTGAGTGCCATTCAAGTTAAAACTCAGCATCTAAATCATATCATAATTTTCTTGAAATTGTATTATATCTGTACTATCTACAGGCAAGATTAATCAAGCTTAATAGGAAAGCTTACATCAGAATTAATTTTCAAAAACCATCAAAAAATCATGAGAAAACTAGTATTAATTGGTGGTGGTCATAGTCATGCGATCGCTCTTCATTATTTTATTAAACAGCCCTTAGTTAATACGCAAATTACGCTGATTACTGATGTTTTACAAGCTCCCTATTCGGGGATGTTACCGGGCTACATAGCAGGATTTTATGAGCATACAGAATGTCATATCGACCTCGACAAATTAGCAAGAGCGGCGGGGATAGAAATTGTAGTGGCAGGGGTTACAAAGTTAGATGCGAATAATCAACAACTAGTTTGTAGCAATGGTCAAGTATTTACCTATGACTTAATTTCTATTAATACTGGCAGTACCCCAGATTTAAGCCAGATTATTGGGGCGAATAACTATGGCACTCCTGTTAAACCAGTACCCCAATTCTTAACAGCGTGGCAGGATATTTTAGAATCTTGGAAACATGATCAAAACAATAATCAAAATGAGGAGAGCTTATTAACCATAACCCTAGTTGGCGGCGGAGCCGGGGGTGTAGAATTGGCTCTAAATATGCAGCAGCAGTTAGTTAATATTTGTAAGTTAAAATCCAAGTCAGGAAATCACAACCTAAAAATTAATTTGATCCATCGTAATCTAGATTTATTACCTAATTACAATCAACAAGTCGGTAAATATTTACGCAATTTGTTACACGATCGAGGTATTGAAATCTACCTAGGAGAAAGTGTGCAGGAAATTGTGCCTAAAAATAATGCTGGTTATAATTTACGCTGTGAATCAGGCTTAGAAGTATTGAGCGATCGAGTCTTTTGGGTAACAAATGCAGCGGCTCCGGCTTGGGTAAAAACTTCTGGGCTGGCAACAGATCGATCGGGGTTTATTGCGGTGAATAACTATCTGCAATCCACCTCCCATCCCCAAGTATTTGCCGTGGGAGATATTGCGGCGATGGTCAATTATCAACTACCCAAGGCAGGAGTATTTGCTGTTCGTCAAGGCTTACCCCTAGCCCACAATCTCCAACGCCTCACCCAAGGAAAATCTCTACAACCCTATAAACCCCAGACTCGATACCTAGGCTTGATTGGCACTGGGGATCGAGAGGCGATCGCGGTCTATGGTAACTGGGGATTATACGGAGGGATCTTTGGCAGTTGGCTATGGCGATGGAAAGATGGGATCGATCAAAAATTTATGAGACAATTTCCCTAAACCTAGCTAGAAATCTCGTTCGATACTTCCCGCAAAAATTGGTTCAACCCTGATACCCATAATCGAGGTGGGGCGGACAACAAAAATTTCATTTTGCGTATTTCTGATCGGCACATTGATCAGATCATTGGAGCCGATTTTGGGCATGAGTGCGCCACTATACCATTTTTGAAAATCTTGAATTGTGGCAAATCGGACTTCCTCTCGATGACCCCCTGAGATCAGGAAATGTACTGCATATTCATCCGGCATTCTGGGCATGGACTCTGAACCTCGATCGCTTCTCGCTATTACTTCTGTGCTTGTAACTATTTTTATTTTGTCTATCCGTTGTTAATTTTACCTACTTCCGGCTCTGAATGATGATATTCAAGGAAACTTTTTAAGACTTACTCCAAACAAAAAATTTGTTAAGGGCGCAAGGCCTTGTGCCCCTGCATTGGAATAGCCTCCCTAAAGATAAATTGATCGTACGGACATCTTAAAATTAGGGAAATAGATTGTATTTCTGCAAAAGGGACTCTAGCACTGTAGGCAGAGAGTTCTCCAACTCTGTACTGGTGCAACTTAGTTGTTGGGGGCTGGGCAGGTCAAAGGGATAAGTTCCTTGGAGTTCTGGTCGATCGAGCTTCAGCAGCAAAATTTGATCCGATCGCTTACTCTGGAGGGCAAAACCTAACTCTAGGCAGGCTTGGGGACTGGGGACTAACTGCGGGGAATTAGGAATAATCTCCGTCGGATTACCAAGATTGTCAAAAAGACTGCCACTAAAATTGCTGGGAGTATCTTCCGGTTGAGCAGAGGAATATTTCGGATTACTGGGAACTTGGGTGATCGGCGTACCATCGACAATAAATAACAAACTCCGTTTAATCTGCCGCAGTTGATTTGAAGATAACCGGGTAATTTCTGGCTTGAGACGGGGGGAAGTTACCAGAGTTAAGGGAAGGCGAGATTTTTTTTGGAGTTGCTGAAAAACATTAGTTAGAGCATTAGTTACCAATTCTTGACCCGTGGGATATTCCATTTGGGGGCAGTAATAGAAGATCGGCTCTAGCTGCGCCAACACTTCTAGCTTCGTAAAATAAATTTCGTGAGAGATTAGGTCAATATTTGCCACCCCGTAGCCGCCGCTGCCCTCGATATAAAATTCCACTGCCTCCCCAGCTAGGTAGCGAGTAAACCATTCCGTCTCCCGGACATGGGTACTATCATCCAAAAAGTCGGCTCTCAGGGCTGACCGAAGCAAACTATTCCGGCTCAGACGCAGATCCGGAGGGCGCTGCTCAAGGGTGGCGATCGGCTCGTAATCTCCTAGATACCAAGCTTTTAGTGCAATAATCGCCATAGAACCCCCTTACTAATACTCTAAATATTTTGCCAATAATCCTACCGAAAATTTGTGCCTACAGCCTGATTCTGACCGGAAGGAATTTGATTATAAAAGATTTCGTATAGTTCTTTGAGAAAAACTTTATGTAGAAATTAATAAATAACCGCAATAAATTATAGACACTCCTATAATTCCCTTAATACAATAACGTAGTAGGTTTGCCAATTTAGGGAGTCAAAACACTGATGCGAATTTTAGTTACAGGCGGAGCGGGTTTTGTTGGGTCTCACCTGATCGATCGGCTTATGGAAGCAGGACACGAAGTTATTTGCCTAGATAATTTCTACACAGGAACCAAACGCAATATCCTCAAATGGATTGACAATCCCTACTTTGAGATGATCCGCCATGATATCACTGAGCCAATTCGAGTAGAAGTAGACCAAATTTATCACTTAGCTTGTCCAGCTTCTCCAGTGCATTATCAATACAACGCCGTTAAAACCGTTAAAACCAGTGTCCTCGGCACATTGAACATGCTAGGACTAGCCAAACGATTGAAAGCTAGATTCTTTCTTGCCTCTACCTCAGAAATCTATGGCGATCCCCACGTCCATCCCCAACAGGAAGACTACTGGGGCAATGTCAATCCCATTGGCATCCGCAGTTGCTACGATGAATCCAAACGCCTTGCTGAAACCCTTTCCTTTGATTACCATCGCCAAAATGATGTAGATATTCGGATTGCCCGGATTTTCAACACCTACGGCCCCCGGATGCTAGAAAATGATGGGCGGGTGGTGAGTAACTTCATTGTCCAATCCCTCAAAGGTATTCCCCTAACGGTGTATGGAGATGGCTCCCAGACTCGGAGTTTTTGCTATGTTTCTGATCTGGTAGAAGGATTCATTCGCTTGATGAATGGGGATCATACTGGGCCTGTCAATCTCGGCAATCCCGGCGAGTACACAATTTTGCAATTAGCAGAAAAAATTCAAGAAATGGTCAACCCCGAAGCCAAGATTAAATTCGAGCCTCTGCCTCAAGATGACCCAAAACAGAGACAGCCGGATATTACCCGTGCTAAAACTTGGCTGGGTTGGGAGCCGACTATTCCTCTCAATGAAGGGCTAAAGCTCACCATTGAGGACTTTAGAGCCAGAATGGAAGCTAGCAAACTCATCTAAGTCATTTTTAAACCATCGTTAGAACAGCGTTAGAACAGCGTTAGAACAGCTAATTGGTAGCGGACTATCTCTCAAATCAACAAAAAACGTTAGTAATTAATAAGGAACAACTATGCGTGTTTGTGTCATTGGAACTGGATATGTAGGTTTGGTTACTGGAGCGTGCCTTTCTCATGTTGGGCATCATGTAATCTGTGTTGACAACAATGAAGAGAAAGTAAAATTGATGAAGTCGGGGCAGACCCCAATCTATGAGCCGGGACTGTCAGAAATTATGCAGTCAGGGATTCAGTCTGGGTTGTTAGAATTTACTTCTGATCTCAAGGCGGGGGTGGAGCATGGAGAAATCCTATTTATTGCGGTGGGAACTCCAGCCATGCCTAACGGCGAAAGTGATACCCGTTATGTAGAAGCGGTGGCGAGGGGGATTGGAGCTAATCTCACCAAGGATTATAAGGTAATTGTGAACAAATCTACGGTTCCCATTGGTTCTGGGGACTGGGTGCGGATGATTGCGCTGGATGGGGTGAAGGAACGGCAGGCGGTGGGTGCTGGCGGTAGCACGATCGGGACTCCGGGGGCTGAGGTGGATTTTGAGGTGGTGAGTAACCCAGAATTTCTCCGGGAAGGCTCGGCGGTTTATGATAGCTTCAACCCCGATCGCATTGTCTTGGGCAGTAATAGCAAGCGGGCGATCGAACTCATGCAGCGTCTCTACGAACCCATTGTCCGCCGGGATAAGGCTGAAAATAAATCCCTGCCTCCTGTGCCTGTGGTGGTGACGGATCTCAGCTCCGCAGAAATGATCAAGTATGCAGCGAATGCTTTCTTAGCTACCAAGATTAGCTTTATTAACGAAGTGGCGAATATCTGCGATCGAGTCGGGGCAGATGTTACCCAAGTGGCGAAGGGCATTGGCTTGGATTCTCGGATTGGCAATAAATTCCTGCAAGCGGGGATTGGCTGGGGTGGCTCTTGCTTCCCGAAAGATGTCTCTGCTCTAATCCACACGGCTGATGACTACGGCTACGAAGCCCAACTCATGAAATCTGCAGTGAGCGTCAATGAGCGCCAAAAGCTAATCACTCTAGAGAAACTCCAGCACGAGCTAAAAATTCTCAAGGGAAAAGTTGTGGGTCTGCTGGGATTAACCTTCAAGCCAGACACCGATGACCTCCGGGATGCCCCTTCTCTCCAACTCATTGAGCAGTTGAACCGTCTGGGAGCCAAGGTGAAAGCCTACGACCCGATCATCTCCCAAACTGGGATGCGCCACGGGCTGTCGGGGGTAATTGTCGAAACCGATCCAGAGCGCCTTGCTGATGGTTGTGATGCTTTGGTTCTCGTCACCGACTGGAGACAGTTCCAAGAGTTGGACTATACCAATATGGCAAAACTCATGGCGCATCCAGTGATTATCGATGGACGGAATTGTCTTGATAAGGCTGCCCTTGAAGCTGCTGGTTTCCGCTATGTGGGTATCGGTCGCTAGATTTTTGTGGCTGCTCGAAGTTTGATAGAGGGTAGTCCTAAAAAAGTAA
>JAIMKT010000001.1:123775-189346 GCA_020692245.1 Microcoleus sp. GA_180221_E-2-1-MAG-45_12 | reverse complement strand
TCTTTGATCTTTGATGCTACGTAAACTTTAAATTAAATCCTAATAAATCCACGGAATAAGTTTTTTAACTTGCGATCGATAAACTTCGTAATCAGCAAATTTCGCCATGAGCCAAGACTCCTCTTTTCGGGATTTCATATCAAAAAACAAGAAGAAGGCAAAGGCGCCAATTAGATGGGATAAGCTCCCCTGCCAACAACCATAGGCAAGAGTCAGAAAAATTACCCCACTATAGATGGGATGCCGCACTAGGCTATAGACTCCCGCCGTGACTAGGTGGCTCTCATCCTTGGGGTGGGGCAGGGGGGTCAGGTTTGTCCCCAAATTAATGCTGCCTCCTAACAAAAATACTGCGGCTATCGTCCCAAATAAACCAGTTAATCCCCAGCTTGTGTATTGCCAAATTGGAGCTGATGGGTCGATCGAGCTACCGGGGAAACTGTTAACAATACTGGTTACAATACTTGCCAGAGGGTAAACAGGCAGGAGGATAATTCCCAGAAACAGTAGTCCCTGACCAATTACCCAATATTCGCCCCGTTCTCCCTTCCACCATTGGGCAGAAAATCCCCAGCTTTTAAGTTGATTCACCCTTGACCATCCTCTGCTAATTGTTTTGGTTTCCCAAAGAAATAATCACTAAATTTCACATACCAGGCGGCGGCTTGAACCTGAATAATATAGGACATGGCAATAATTAGGGCAATTTCTGAACCCTGTTCCTTGCCGAAGGCGGTCATGGCGATCGCTAGGGCAATGGAGAGATTTCGCATCACTGTGCCATAAACTAGAGCAATCCCGTCTTCTCTATTAAAGAGATATTTACCGACGATCGTGCTTAAACCAAAGTTTACTCCATAAATAATGCTCAGGGGGACAAAATAGGAAAGGACAACTAGAGGGTTACTTGCCACATCCTTAGCCTTGAGAGCCATCGCCACAAAGACAATACCTAATACTCCTAGAGTCGAGAATACGGGAAATTTTTGCTTGAGTTGTTTGTCATACCTCTCTTTGCTATAAAAAAGTAGTAATCCTCGTTTGGTCAGAAAGCCAAGGATCATGGGCAGAAATACGACGATCGCAATCTGCTTAAAAGTCTCCCCTAGGGGAATTTCCACCGCCCGCCCCAGTAACATTTTGGCGTAGAGAGGCGTAGCTAGAGAACCAGCAATTAAACCAATCACCGTCATTTGAATTGCTGCATTCAGATTTCCCTTGGCAAAACCCGTCCAAGAAATGGTCATGCCACTGGTGGGGAGTAAGCCAGTCAAGAGTAAACCTAACCAAATTAGGGGTTGATCTCGAAAAAATAGCCAGCCCACACCGTAGGACAGAAAAGGAATCACCAGAAAATTAATCCCTTGGGCGATCCCTTGTAATTTCCAACTGCCCCCCGCTAAAAGTTTCCCAAATTGCAGATTCACCATCATGGGATAAACCATCAAAAAGGTAAAGGGGACGATCGTACTTTTGAGAAAACTTAGATCAAAGAAATAGCCCAAGGTAATCCCCGCCACCATACAGGCAGGCACAGACCAGACTAATTGACGTTGCAAAAATAGCAGTACTCTCCACATGATCTAACCCTCCCTACTAGGTAAGCTGGCAATGACTCTCTGCATCATGGCACTGGCTTTGAGGGCGATCTCCTTGGCTTGGGGGCTATGCACCATCAAAAACATCACAAGGGGATCAACGGCAGAAACTTCTACCACTCCATCGGTATGTTCCTGCACCACCACATTACAGGGATACATGACCCCGGCTTTATCATCGATTTGCAACATATCGTAGGCAACATGGGGATGACAGGCTCCCAAAATTAGATAACGGTGAAAGCTGCGATCGAGTTTTTTCTGAAAAGCCGCTTGGACATCAATTTCTGTCAACACTCCCAATCCTTCCTGCTGGAGGGCAGTTTTAACTAGGGGAATCGCTTCTTCAAAAGTAACGGGCAGTTTTTTGCTGAAATGATACATTTTATTTCTCTGTAATATTGAACGTTATTAAACTATGTGTTAGTGTACTAGCATAAGTATATAACTATTTAGTTATTTTGTTGAAAAGATTTTACAAAAAAATTTACCAAGAGGACTTTATGCATAAAACCAACCAGCAAGGTCGAGTGTTAATCATTGGAGCAGGATTAGGAGGATTACCCGCCGCCTATGAACTCAAACAACACCTCGGAGCGCAGTACCAAGTCACCCTATTGTCAGACTCCCCCAAATTTACGTTTATTCCCGGTCTAATTCAGGTAGGGCTGGGACATATTCCCCTAGAGCATATTCAGCTAGATATGGCTACTCTGAGTCGGCGGCACGGGCTGGAATGGCTCCAAGGAAAAGTAGAGTTGATTAATCCAGAGCAACGCCTAGTGATGACAAAGGAAGGACAGCAGATTGATTATGATTATTTAGTCATTGCCAGTGGTGCGGAATTAGCCACCGACCTAGTTCCCGGATTAGGTGAGTATGGTCATTCAGTTTGTAACCCTCACCATGCTTTGGCAGCCCACACAGCTTGGGAAGAATTTTTGCAAAACCCGACCGATCTAGTTGTAGGAGCCGCTCCGGGAGCCGGATGTTTTGGCCCCGCCTACGAATTTTTACTCTTGGCTGATTGGGAGCTACGCCAAAAAGGACTCCGAGATCAAGTCAAGATCACCTACATCACCCCAGAACCCTATATTGGACATTTAGGAATTGCGGAGGTGCATCGGGCGCAGGAATTGACTGAGGAATTAATGCGGTTCCGGGGCATTGAGACTATTACCAATGCAGCGATCGCCGGACTTACCCCCAATACAGTTTATCTCCGGGATGGTCGGGCGTTTGCCTCCGGTTATAGTATGATTTTACCGTCCTTTCGGGGAGCCAAATTTGTTCAAGCATCGGGACTTGGAAATGAAAAGGGGTTCCTGCCCATCTTGCCAACCCAGCGCCACCGAGATCACGATCGCATCTATGGCGTAGGCGTGAGTGTCCAGCTAGAGCAACCAGATAAAACCCCTGTTCCCATCGGGATGCCCAAAAGTGGACAAATGGTAGAAGCGATGGCAATGGTTGCCGCCCATAATATCGCTGTAGAATTAGGAATAATCCATAAACCCCTAGAAACTCCGACCCTAGAAGCTATCTGTTTTGCTGAGTTTGGGAATACAGGTATTGCCTATATTGCTGCCCCTGTGGTTGCCGATCCTGTCACCGGGAAACGACGCTACTCCTACGCTGCCCAAGGAATTTGGGTAAACTGGGCAAAAATTGCCTTTGAGCTATATTTCCTATGGAAAATGCGTTTGGGGTTAGGATTACCTTGGTTTGAAAAATTAGGATTAAGACTACTTTTTGGGCTAAAGCTCTCTTCCCCGGTGTTGTCACCCCAAACATCTCCAACACAAATTCCTGTGACTAATTCATAACTAACTTTTTATTTTCCATGCCTGTAAAAACTCAACCAGACTTCGATCGCCTTGCAGAATTATTTAAGATCCTCAGTGACCCTAGTCGCTTGTACATTCTCTGGTGTATTTGTCAGGAAGAACAAAATGTCGGGCAAATTTGTGTGACCACAGGCTTAAGCCAAGCAAATGTTTCTAAACACCTCCAAATGCTGCGGATGGCGGGGGTAGTGGCCTGTCGGAAGGAAGGAAATAATCGCATCTACTTTTTAGCCGATGTCAAGTATCTCAGCCTCTGCGCTCAATCTTTAATAGAAATATCTAATCTCTCGATCGAGAATATATCCTCCTGCGAAGACTAAATTCTAAGCTCTAAAACTCTAAAATCCTAGGTTCTAAAAATGCTCTATAAAATAAACAAAATCTACGCCTTCTCTCTGATAACTGTCATAATTTTCACTCTTTCTTTAATGGTTAGTCAGCTATGGTAAATCTCACCCGCCGAGGCAGCAATTAGATCGATGGAAGAAGCCCCCGGACAAATCATGATCCAATCTCGACAGACTCTCAAAGATGACCAAAAATCTCCTTGGCAAGTAGTATTGTTTGCCCATAAAGATCAACTAGAACTAAGATTAGTCGGCTTTCCCGATCGAGATAAATTTACTCATCCCGGCAATCTAGAAATTAACCTTGTCAATGGTCAGCAATTAATCGCTGAAGATGAATTTATCAAGAAATCCCCCGCAGATAATGTGGGGCAGTTTGATATTAATCCCTTAACAGATCAACTACCAAAAGATCAGAACCTAATTTTGAGTCTTCCCCTCACCCAAGAAAAGCGTCTTCTAACAATTCCCGCCGCAGTTGTTGTGGAATGGCAAGCCCTAATTCAACAAAAAGAAACCCTCTAAAATCAGAAATTAAACTTTTACAAATATTCTCTCATTGATAACTGATAACTGTTCACTGATAACTGATTACTTCGCTAGCTTATCCAATTTTTCTTTAACTCCTAGATTAAACATGTGCCAAAAAAATATAAAAAAGCTGATACATGAAATAGTAAAAGGTAGATACGCCCAACCTGCATAGCTGCCCATCAGGAGGACAACTCCAGTGAGAAGAGTAAAACCACTAAGACAAGCATAAATAATGGCTTTGAGGGCAATATTAATTCTTTTTAGAGTGCGATCGCTCTCCAGAGATTTTACCCGTAATTGCAGTTCGCCCCGTTCCAATCTTTCTTCCAAACGCTGCCATAATAACTCTGTTTTACTGGGTTGATTCCAACGACTAACTACTAGTTCTCTTGCTTGATTAGCAATAGTTTTGAATAAACTACTCTTACTTTGATCGTTAGTAAAACTCTTAACAAAAGGCTTGGCACAGGCAATGGGATTATATTTGGGATCGAGGGTGCGAGCAATGCCATCTAGAGTCGTGAGGGCTTTGATAATAAACGTCATTTTTGCTGGGAGTCGAAAGGGTTGCTCCTCAAAAATCTCATAAATTTCGCCACCCATTTGCTTTAGAGAAGGTAATTCTAGGGGTTTTTCGGTAAACTCTTGGAGGATAAAATCCATCAACCGCCGCACGGGAGTCATATCTGGGACTGGCTCAATTAACCCCATTAAAACCAGAGAATCAATCACCGCATTAGTATCTTTCTTGAGGACAGCAAAAAAAGTTTTAATCATCTGCTCTCGATCGAGGGATTGCATCTCGATCATCATCCCAAAATCATAGAAAATAATCTGACCGTCATCACTTACTGCCATGTTGCCCGGATGGGGATCGGCTTGAAAAAAACCATCAATTAGTAATTGCTTGAGATAGCAACTGACCCCGACTAGATTTAGTTCCTTGAGATTAATGCCTTGAGCTTCGAGAGCGACACAATCATTAATTTTAATTCCCGGTACGTATTCAATAGTTAATATTCTTTTACTACTGTACTGCCAGAATAATTTTGGGACAATTACCCCCGGATAATCTTGGAAATTTTCTCGGAAGCGATCGGCATTCTTGCCCTCGATCGTATAGTCTATTTCCTGATATAAAACACTGACAAATTCTTCATAAATAGCTTGTAATTCATACTTTTTTGCCCAAGGGAAATAGCGATAACAAAAATTAACTAATTTCTGCAAAGCCTGTACATCTAGATCAAATAATTGCTTTAATCCCGGACGCTGGACTTTGACCACAACTTCTTCCCCGGTGTGTAGCCTCGCTCGATGAACCTGCCCCAAACTAGCCGCAGCGATCGGCATCGGATCAAAATCTCGATAGATCGCATAAATTGATTTGCCCAAATCTGCCTCAATGACGGCGATCGCCAGCCCCGAACCAAAAGGTGGTACGTTATCCTGCAACATCGCCAACTCTTCTACATACTCCAAAGGCAAAATATCACTACGGGTAGACAGAGCCTGCCCAATCTTGATAAATGTTGGCCCCAAATCTAGGAGCTTGCTCACTACCCATTTAGCCCGTTTGTAGCGATGGGCAGAGGAATTTTTGGGAAAAATACTATCCCACCACAGGTAGGAAATCCACTGGGTAGCGGCTAAGAAAATATCCCGTTGTCGCCCCAAGGCAGATGCATTAGATTTTTGCCAGCGAAAAGACTCTGGCTGTGTAATTTTGCTCAACATTGGGCTATCAGTTATCAGTTATCAGTTATCAGTTATCAGTTATTGAGTGGATAGTGGATAGTTATTGATTCAGTTACGAAAGACTAATCAAGATTCTTCACTGTTCACTGTTCACTGTTTACTGTTCACTGCTTACTGTTCACTGTATCATCAACTTGAAGATGTGGCAGCTTGACCGTGAAGCAAGTTACCCAAGTGGGTCGATCGTCCTGGGGTTTACTCGATACACTAATCTTGCCTCGGAGGTGTTTCACAAGGGGCTTAACCAGAGCCAAACCCAACCCAGTGCCAGCGATCGTCTTCTTAACGGCAGTTTTAGTACGATGAAACTTTTCAAAGATCAAGTCCTGCTCCTCTGGGGCAATCCCATCCCCTTCATTGACAATTTTAAAGATAGTTTCTGCTGCTGCCTGTTCGATGCGGAGGCGGACGGTGGTGTCTGGATCGGAATATTTTCCAGCATTAGTCAACAGTTCTGCTAAGATGCGCTGGAGACTGTCGGGGTGGGTGATTAGGGAGATTGCGGGCAAGGGAGATGCACCAAAGGTATTTTCATCGGTAACGACTTTGATTGATTTAGGATGAGAAGTTTCTGCTTTGGAATTTCCAGCTTTAGTATTTGCAACCTTAACATTACCAGCTTTAGAATTTGGGGCGGGGACAGTAACTATTTCTAATTCTAGGGTGAGAGCCTTGGTTGTCCAATGTCTATGGAAAGTTTGGGCTAGTTGTTGCAGAAGTGGCTGGAGATCGATCGTCTCTAGGCTAATTAGGGGCGAATTTTCTTCTAGTTGCTGGAGGGCGAGGAGGTCATTAATCAACAAAATTTCCTGCTGACACTGCTCTTCCAATACTTCCAGATACTTGGCTTGCTTGGCGGGGGTGAGGGTTTCTTCTCGGAGCATCCGAATCGCCAGACTCATGCTGGTTAAGGGGGTGCGGAGTTCGTGGCTGATGGCACTGATAAACTCATCTTTGATCTGATTTAACTGCCGCAGTTGATCTACCTGATGGCGAATTTTTTCGTAGAGCCGCCCTTGCACTTCTAGACTGGTTTGGAGTTGGGCTGTCCGGTCATCGACGATCGCCTTCACTTGGCGCAGGGTTTGGTCTTGGATCAGGGCGTAGCTAATTTGATTACTCACAGAGCTAATTAACTCCAACTCACCCTCCAGTAACTGCCGCACAGGGTGGTATTCCAATACTAAAAACCCCAGCACTCTTGCCGGATGAGCATGACCCATCGCTCCCATTAAAGGAAATATCACCCCCCCCGGATTGGTCGTCATCATCAAGGGTTGGGGAGCTTGTTGGAAAGCTTGACCGCAGAGGGGAGAAAGGGCAAGGGAAAAGCTAACTTTCTGGGGAAGGAGGGGTGAAAAATTTTGGGGGGCTGACCACTGAGCAGCTTTGTGAGCTGTGATCATTTCTAAGGATTTTCGATCGGCTCTTTTCCAGGCAGGTTCTTTGTATTTCAACAGGAGAATTGTCCCCGTTGTAGCCCCAAGGGTTTGTCCGATCGCCGTGATCGCCTGCTGGAGAATTTGATTAATTTCTTCGTGGTCTCGAATCGCTTGGGTAATTTGATTAACTAGTTTTTGGTAGGGATAACAGATATCTAGCTGATGTTGAATTTGGCTCTGGTGGAGAGCGATCGCCACTAGGGGAACGAGGGTGCGGAGTAATTCCTGCTGTCCCTGCGTCCAGTTCTGCTCCTGACAACATCCCAGCAGCACTAGTCCTCCCGATATGATCCATTCTCCGGTTGAATTCTCTGCTAAATTCTCCGCTAAATTTCTAGTTAAACTCCCAGTTAAGCTCTCATTATTATTAGTTAAATCTTCACTAGTGGGGGTTTCTATCCCTAGTAAACTAACCATATCCCTGAAGGATGGGGGTAAGGAAGTTCGATCGATCTCTGGCAAGTTTTGAAAGTTTTGAAGGTTCTGAACAGCGATCATCTCTCCCGACGGGACTAACAGTTCTGAGGCTACTAACCATGAAATGAGGGGCGATCGACAACAAGAGTAGCTCTCATCAGCAGTAACCAGAATTCCATTCCCCTGTTGGGGTGGGCAGAGCAAGCAAAAATCTACCCCAAAGCTCGATCGAAGATAGGATGCTAATTCCGTCAAAAGCTGCCAGCTTTGATGATTACCCCGATTACCTTGATTACCCTGACAATTACCACGGGTATGACCGAGGATGATGTGGTGGATTGCTTGCTGAGTTTGTTGCTGAAATTCTTGTTGCCTCTGCTGCTCAACAAGTCGAGAATTTTTCCTGTCACCATCATGCTGAGGGAGTTTAGCCATATTTGTGGTAATTACCAGAAAACTAGGATGTTGAATAAATACTGAATGCCCCAAAGACTGGATGGGTGCATGGATCGAACTGAAAGTATGAGAAAAATTGTGATAGTTTGTTAATTTGATTGCAGAAACCTGCTACCATAGCTTTTCTTAGAATTTACCTCAACGTTCTTTGAAGATTTCCCCCCAAATTCCCCTACAGAATTTCCCTAAAAAAGTTAAATCCAAAACTAAATTAATTAGCTAAATCAATTCCCTAAATTATAGGTTATCCAAAAAATGCAGACCACTACTTCCTATCCTCCCCTCCTCAAAACCCTATTTCCCCAGCGAACCACCTTCCAGCCCGTCCTTTTGGTACTCCTCGGCAGTCTCTTTCTGGGTCTATTAGCTCAGGTGAGTATTATTCTTCCCTTTACCCCCGTTCCCATCACTGGTCAATCCTTGGGTGTGGCTCTGATTGGGGCATCCCTGGGCAGAAAATTAGGGTTTTTAACCGTGGTGACTTATCTAGTAGAAGGATTGGCAGGACTACCAGTTTTTTCCGCCGGGGGCTTTGGCTTGGCAAAAATCTTGGGGCCAACAGGCGGATATCTCGTTGCTTTTCCCTTTGCGGCTGCCTTGATTGGTTTCTTGGTAGAAAAGTATGGGGCCGATCGCAAGTTTTTCTCTACCCTATTTTCAATGTTGGCAGGAGATGTGATCACCTTCAGCCTCGGAGCTTTATGGTTAGGGGTTTGGCTCTCCTTGGGGGGCAAATTTCCCGGTGTTTGGGGTGTATTAATGATGGGCGTGATTCCCTTCCTACCCGGTAGCCTCATTAAGGCAAGTTTAGCCGCAGGATTGTTACCGACAACTTGGAAACTCATTGGTAATAAAAATAACTATAAAAATAGGGATCAAAATAGCGATCGTCCTGAAGACTAAAATTAGTTATCAAAACTGGCGATCGAAACCCCATGCACTACCATATCTGCCACCGCACTACCTACAACTACGATCGACCCGTGGCTCTGGCTCCCCATCTCCTTCGCCTCCATCCCCGTGCTAGTGGTGATCAATCTATTCGGCAGCACCAACTGGTGATCAATCCCCAGCCCTTGAATACTAGTCTCTCCCTTGATGTGGCAGGAAACACTGTCACCCAAATCTGGTTTCCCCCAGAGCAGTTAATCACCTCCCTCGAAATTACTGCTACTACAGAGGTGATCACCCACCGCCAAAATCCCTTTGACTATATCCTAGAACCTTGGGCTGTAGAATTTCCCTTAGATTATCCCGCCTCTCTTCTTTCGCAATTGCAGGGTTATTTGGCTCCCTTGGGCTTAGTTTCATCCCCTGATCCTCTCGTAGGAGAATTAGCGGCGACCATCCAACAGGAAGTAGATCACAATGTGGGTTTATTTCTCACTACCCTGACCCAACGGATTTACGATCGCTGCACCTACCAAATTCGGGAAACGGGAAGACCCCAAGTTCCGGGGATTACTTGGCAAAATAAAACTGGTTCTTGCCGAGATTTTACTGTTTTGTTTATGGCGGTGTGTCGATCGGTGGGGCTGGCAACCCGGTTTGTAAGTGGCTACACTGAGGGAGAACCCAAGGCGACAAAATATCTCCATGCTTGGGCAGAGGTCTATTTACCGGGGGGTGGTTGGCGGGGTTTTGACCCTACCCTAGGCTTGGTAGTGGCTGATCAGCACATTCCTCTTGCTGCCGCTGCCCTACCCCAAGAGGCGACCCCCGTTGCTGGCAGTCTGCGGTATCCCGGTGGTCGATCGACCATGACCTACACCCTAGAAATTAATCCTAAGTAGTTCAGCAAAATTGATTTTATATGTTGTGCCAAAATCCCTAAGTTATTACTTCACAATCCATATTTCTGAGGGATAATTAGGTATATCAATCAATAATAGTTTTGTAGGAATTTGCAGGAGGAAAGCTATGTCCTTAAACTCAATAAACCTAGTCGGGCGAGCTGGTCAAGATCCAGAAGTGAAGTATTTTGAATCAGGCAGTGTGCTATGTAAATTTACCTTAGCTGTTAACAGACCAACACGAAATAAAGAGACTGATTGGTTTGATATCGAAGTTTGGGGTAAATCCGCAGAATTTGCTGCTAATTATGTCCGTAAAGGTGGTCAAATTGGGGTAGAAGGTTCTCTCAAATTGGAAACTTGGACTGATAAAAATACAGGAGCTAACCGTTCTAAGCCAATCGTTCGAGTAACTAAGCTAGAATTATTAGGCTCGAAGCGGGATGCAGAGAGTGGTGGTTATAACGATATGGAAATGTAGGTTAGCTTGAGTTCTTGTTGCTTGGGGATGAAAAATTTCCCCTAACTTAATTTTCGGTGAAGATTTTAATTAAGATTTCGATACAGATCAAGGAGTTTGAGATACTTTGCATACTCTGAATGTTGGATCAAGTGTTAGCTCAGATGTGGTCAGGATGATTCTGGAGCAGGCTTTGGCAGGAGCAGACATTACCCCCGAAGAGGCGGTGATTTTGTTGCAGCAAACCCAGCCGGAGATGGTAGAAGAAATCCGATCGACAGCCGATCGACTACGCCAGCAACAGGTGGGCGATCGAGTTACCTACGTCATCAACCGGAATATCAACTTCACCAATATCTGTGAGCAGCACTGTAGTTTCTGTGCTTTTCGCCGAGATGCAGACCAACCGGGGGCTTTTTGGCTAGAGTTTGAAGAAATTCTTGCCAAGACCACAGAGGCAGTAGCTAGAGGTGCGACCGAAATTTGTATGCAGGGAGGCTTAAATCTCCAAGCAAAAATTAATAATTCTAGTCTGGCTTACTATCAAAAAGTAGTCGAGACGATTAAAGGAAACTTTCCCCAGATTCATCTCCACGCCTTTTCTCCCCAAGAAATCCAGTTTATTGCCAGAGAAGATGGCTTAAGCTATGCCCAAGTGATCCAATCTCTCCAAGGGTCTGGGGTGGGTTCCATGCCGGGGACAGCAGCCGAAATTTTGGACGATCGCCTCCGGCAAATCCTCTGCCCAGAAAAACTAGATAGTGCCACTTGGCTAGAAATTGTTAGCACCGCCCACAGCCTTGGCATGTTCACCACCAGCACCATGCTCTCTGGACACATCGAAAAACCCCACCACCAAGCCGCCCACCTCCAACAACTCCGCAGCCTCCAACAGCGCGCGATCGAGGCAAACTATCCCGCCAGAATCACCGAATTTATCATCCTTCCCTTCGTTGGTGAATCAGCCCCCAAACCCTTACGGAGTCGAGTCGGGCGAGATCAACCCATCCTTGAAGATAATCTATTACTCACAGCGGTGGCAAGAATATTCTTAGGTAACTGGATTCCCAATCATCAACCTAGTTGGGTGAAATTAGGGTTAGCCGGGGCAACGACAGCCCTAAATTGGGGTTGCAATGACCTAGGGGGAACCTTGATGGAAGAACACATTACGACCATGGCGGGGGCAAAGGGCGGCACATGCCTAGAACCCGAACAACTACAGGCAGCTATCAGTTCCCTCGATCGACCCTATCAACAACGAGACACCCTCTATAAAATTGTAAATTTTGAGTGATTTAGTACCAATTTTCAAAACCTCGGTTGGTTAGTTGCTATCCTGTAAAAAAGTTAGGTAAGAATGCAAATTAAAGAACTAGATATTGTTGTCTTAACTGAAACTCGAATTACTAAACACTTTGAAACAGGCGAAGTCATATTACTTCAGCAAGGACAGGTTGGAACCGTTGTTATGGAATTAGGAAATAATATGTTTGAAGTTGAATTTGCTGGGCGAGATGGAATTCCTTATGCCATGGAAACTTTAGCACTACAACAACTGATTGTCTTACATCAACAACCATTCGTAGCACAGAATGAAACTGGTCTTTTCGAGATTGCCTAATTTAACCATATTATTTCCGTTACCGTTGTTGTAGAGAAATCTGTTACTGACAAGGCAACTGCCTAAAAAAGAGTGATGATCGTCCAGAGAGATTGTGTGACCGTTATTAAGCAGGAACTTGGGAAGAGCGGTAATCCTGTAAGAATATCAGGCTGCTAGGGGAAAATTTGACTTTTGGGTTAGGAAAATTCTTGGATTTGACACTCCCACGTCTAAAGAGCATGAGATTCTTAAGATTTTGAATATCAAAACTTAAAGGCGTTGTCAATTCGCCCCTACTCACTCAATACAACTACCTTCCAGTATTGTTCTTGTGATTACCTTTTTTCTTTGCTTTCTGGGTCTGTCACTCAGCCAATTCGGTACGCTTCCCATTCTGCCTTTGCTTGTCAGTTGTATAGGCTTGCTACTCAAAGGTAGTAGTGACTTACTGTGCCGGGATTGCTCCGATACTAGAATGGTTCAACACGTAGACAGATGTACTTACTTGCTTGCCATAATCTTATCAGTACTTTGCTTATTTGAATATTAATGCTTGAGAAATAATTGGTTAGCTACGTACCTACGCTAACCCGCCTTATATCCCACGGCTAGAGCATCGTGGGTTTTACGGGGTTTTCTATAATTTATATGGGCTTGCTTTCGGAAGTTTAGTATTTTTAAACGTAGTATTAGATAGGTGTGACCTTTCTTGAAAAGATGCTTGGGGAGATGGTTCACAAATTTATTGAAGACTGGTTAAACGAAATTTTATGCTGTTAAAAAATAAGACTGTGGGATTAGTGATGATCGGGGCTTCTGTGGTAATTGCTGGAGGGGCGGGGGCTTACTGGTTAGCTCAAAATAATTTCTTTGCTGGCTACAATCCACCGGGATCAAGGTTGATTCCCAAAACAGCTCTAGCAACTCTTTCTGTGTCTACCGATCCCCAGCAGTGGCAGCAACTCCAGCAAACTGGAACCCCAGAAACTAAAGCAGCGATCGCCCAACAGATTCAAACTCTCCAGCAGGAATTTCTGACGACCAATGGGTTTGATTACCAACGGGATATCCAGCCATGGATTGGCAGCGAAGCCACCGTTGCTTATCTACCCTTGACCCCAGCAAATACTCCAGAAGCGACTACTCCAGACCAAGCCAAAACCTCAGAAATTAACGATACTTTGATATTAGTGATGCCAGTGAGCCAGCCCCTGTTCACTTCCCAGATAGCCAAACAAATTGAGTCTGGGGTCGGTAATCTCCAAGGGCGTACCTATCAAGGAGTAAAAATTCAAGAAAGCCCCAAGGATAGCAAAAATCCGATTTCCGTTACTGTGTTAGATAATTCTGTAGTGGTGACGAATAATCCTCGATCGATGGAACAAGTAGTAGATGCTTACCAAGACAAGCAGGCGATCGTCAATCTCCCCGGTTATAGCCAAGCTCTAGGGAAACTCAATGCAGGGCAACCCGCCGGACGTTTGTACCTAAATCTTCCCGCAATCAGTACCATGCTAGCTGCGGATTCGACAAAAGCCGTCAGTACCCAACCCGCACCGCCCCAACAGCAGTATCAAGGAATTGCCACGAATATTGACCTAGAACCCCAAGGGCTAAGACTCCAAGGTATTTCTTGGCTACGCCCGGATAGCAAACAAAAATTTCAGCCCAAGAATGATGCCAAAATTATGCCCCAGCGCCTGCCTGCGGATACATTTTTGATGTTTTCTGGCAGTAGCTTCCAAAAGTTCTGGGTCGACTATATTGACGGTCAAGGCAATCCCCTCCTCCCCATTTCCCCCGAAGTGGTGCGATCGGGTCTAAAGTCTTTTACTAGTCTCGATTTGGATGCAGATATCCTTGATTGGATGCAGGGAGAATTTACGGTAGCTCTGGTTCCTTCGGCGGCTAATGTTACCTCACGATTGAAGGCGGGGGTTGTGGTGATGGTGCAGGCGAGCGATCGACCCAAGGCAGAAAAAACCTTAAAGCGTCTGGATGAAATTGCGGCTAATAATTATCAGTTCCAAGTAGAATCAAACCAACTGAATGGGCAGCCTGTAACAAACTGGGTTTCCCCCTTGGTGGGCTTAAATATCAGTCATGGTTGGTTAGATGGCAATGTGGCTTTTTTGACTTTTGGTGCGCCGATCGCCCCCGGTATTGTCCCCCAACCACGGGAAGCCCTCGCTAGTAGTAATCAGTTTCAACGCTCTCTACCGGGAATGAATCAACCCCACAATGGCAAGTTTTTTATCAATGTAGACACAGCGATTAATGGTAATAATCTGCCCCTTCCCCAACTACCCAAGGATTGGCGGACTACTGCTAAGTCGATTTCTACCATTGGCATGACCACCCAAGTAGACAGCGATCGCCTCCTTCGCTTCGACCTGTCTATCCAACTCCAGCCAGAAAAATAATCCCTAGGAATTTTTGAGGAAGTTCACGAGTTCCGCAAATCCAGCAATTTCTGGGTGGGTGGTGATGTACTTGGGGTGATATTTTAGTGCCGATAGGTAATGATGAATATTTGCCACACCGATCGAGAGGAGAAATTCTTGAGGATTAAACATTGATTCATCATTGATGCTGTCCCCAATGGTTAGGATTTGATCAGGCTGCAACTCTGGAAAATATTGGGCAAGAACTTGCTGGATTCCCCTTGCCTTATCTTGTCCTTGGGGCTTGATATGACATTGGACATTACTGTAGGTGAATCCCCAATCTTGTTGATGGCAGAGGGTTTCTAGGGTAGTCAACTCCTCCAAACTTAGCCCTGTCACATCAAAAGTCCAATCACTGAGGCGAAAGAGATTGTCGCTAGATTCTGCTAGCTGGGGAAATTGTTGGCAAAGGTGCTGAAAAGTTGTAGCGAGGTTTTGACGGTGAGTCTGAATATCCGCAAGGGGGCTGAGAAATTGGGGATGGGCAAGGCTAGAAGGATAGTATAAACCCCCATTTTCGGCGATCGCCCCCACCACAGGAACCTCTGGTAAGTAATGGAAAATCCCTTGCACCCAGCCCGCCGATCGCCCCGTTGTCACCACCACCTTGATCCCTATAGCTGCCAAAGTTGCCAAAGATTCCCAGAGAAGAGGACTAAATTTCCCATTATTAGTAATTGTCCCATCCATATCTGTGGCAATTAACTTGATCCTCGCCTTGATTTCTGCGCCTTGGGCTGGAGTGATGATCGAAAGGGGTTGAGAAGAAGACCTAACAACCATTAGAGACCAAACTCAGCTTGTAAAATATCATCATTATTATCTGCTGTAGTTGCCACGATCGTGATCGATCGAGAAATTTCCCCCGCTTCCATGTCTGCCACACTGCGACTTGCCACCACCACAACTTGATTTTCTAGGATCGCAAATCTTGCCTCTAAGGTATCCTGCCAATTCATCGTCAACAGTTTTTTCATCAGCTCCGCTTCATTCTTGGCTGGCAATTGCAACACCACCGACCACACCGTCAAGGTATCTTCCTCCGTCACCCCACTTAACTGCACAAACACCTCAGCACTGCCGTACTGAAATTTCCATAGGTATCTACCCTCAGTCTGACTGACCATAGCAGAGTCATTGCTATCTAGACTGCCAATCACCGTTTCAATTACGTCTACATGGTTCACCGGAATTGCCTCGATCGCTTCATTAACATCATGATCACTCAGGGCAGTTTCTGGGGCTTCTAAATTTGGGGTTGTCATAATTACTACTTACTCAGGATTATTTACTAGGCTTAGAGACAAACTAGCTACGGTCAATAAATGTGCTTGATTTAACTATTTCCAGAATACCACTGGTAACAGATAGCGGATCGATCTTTTTAAGCCACTGGATGCTGACCATAAAACGGCAAAACTAAAGACCAAGGAAAATCACCTTCCGTTAGGGTCGCTGCTCCCTTGAAGCATCCTTGCTTGTAGGCTAAGTCCAAAAGACTAGGGGCGGTCATCCCCAGATTTTGGGGAACCTCTAAGGAAATTACTGGGGAAATTACTGGCTGTGTTGATTCTAGATTGCTTAAGTCTAAACTTTGGAGTTTTTCTTGCCACTCTGGGGGAGTCATCACCGTGTCTGGAAGGAGAGTTTTGAGAGGATTTTCGGGACTGTTAGTTAATTGATAAATCCCCACAAATAATTGATCACGTTGGGCAGGAGTATGGAGGGCGAGAATTTGTCCAAACTCTAGGGTATGTTCATAGAACCACCACCAAGCAAAGGCAGCAAAGCTGGAAATGCCGATTAAAGGCAGGTCTAACTGTTGGGCAAGGGTGCGGGCTGTCACTACACCAAGACGAGTTCCTGTAAAACTACCGGGGCCGATCGCCACCGCCAGAAAACTCAAATCCTGCCAAGTTCGAGTCCCCATGATTTCCATCATCTTTAAATGTAATTGATTGCCCATTTCATGCCCCAAATCCCAAACCTGACTCTGGCTAGCACCTTGAAAATTATCTAAAACTATTCCTAATTGGGGGCTGGTAGTGTGGAGAGCCAAGCCATATTTATTTGTCATTATTGGCATCTATCAAATATCTCTAAAAACTCTAAAATTTGCAAAATCTGCTAACGAGCCGATCGAATCAATAAAATTATCCCCGATACCAATCCAAATACATTGGGCAACCACGCACCCCAGAAAGGTGTCAACACTCCCACTTGAGCCATAGCTCCGGTGATGAAAGAAGAAATATAGTAGGTGAAAATAATCACCACGCTGATCCCAAAACTAGTAGCTTTCCCGGTTTTTCGGGGTTGAATACCCAGAGCCGAACCCACCAGACCAAAGACTAAGCAAATAAACGGTAGGGAAATTCTTTGTTGAATGCGGACTTGGAGTTTCAAGGCTCTTGGTTCATCCCCACTAGCGATCGCCAATTGGAGAGCCTCTTGAGACTGGGCAATGTTCATTTCCGTGTAATCTAGCCTTCGGCCAGCCAAATCTAGGGGAGTCCGGGGGAGTTGGAGTTGCTGGTTTTGAAAGCGGAGAATATTTCGGTAGGAACCATCGGCAGAAACCATGTAGATCGTGCCATTGGAAAAATCCCATAAACCCTCTTGGGGATTCCATACTGCCTGTTGCGCCGCAATGATTTGATTCAAGCCCTGCTGTGACCAGTCCAAAATTGTCAGGTTTTGCATTTCCCTACCGTTGAAACTGTCGGCATAAAACAAGCGTTTTAGAGTCCGGGTCTTTTTGCCGTCGGCTTCTAGAACTTCGGTGTATTCTGGATAAACAATATTCCGCTCTTGAAATAGGGGACGCTCCTCGTTAGCTGCCTTTTCGAGGATTAAAGAGGCTTGGTAATTAGCCGCCGGAACTACGGATTCATAGAAAGCAAAGGTGACGATCGTGACAATTACCCCCATCACCAGCGCCGGAACCACGAGGCGATACACGCTTACCCCACAACTACGGAGAGCCACAATTTCACTATCACTACTCAAGCGACTATAAGCCATCAAGGAAGCCAGCACCATCGACATGGGAAAGGCATAGACAATGAACTCGGGCATTTTCAGCAGTAATACCCGCAGGGCCAGTTCGATTAATAGTCCCGATTCGGCAATCCGTCTCACGAGGTCAAATACCGACCCGATCGCCACCGCCACCGAAGAAAATAACCCCACTCCAAATAGGAACGGCACTAACAATTCCGTGAGAATATACCGATCCATAATCGATATCCCTAGGGAAAAGTCTGGAGGAGATTTGAATTTCATCATAGAGGTCTACTCTCGGAGGTTTTAACTAAGGCTTTTAACTATCTCTGGAACTCATCACCTAGATAATATTGACGGACTAGAGGATTATTATAAAGTTCTTCTGCACTCCCAGAGGCAAGAATTTGTCCATCCCGCATAATATAGGCTCGATCGGTAATGGCGAGGGTTTCCCGGACGTTGTGGTCAGTGATTAAGATTCCGACCTGTTGATCTCGGAGGGCAGCAACAATTTTTTGAATTTCCGAAACAGCGATCGGATCAACCCCAGCAAAGGGTTCATCTAGCAGCATAAATTTAGGACCATACTCCCCCACTGCCAAGGCTCTCGCCAGTTCTGTCCTGCGCCGCTCCCCGCCAGAAACCTGATTTCCCTTGGTTCTTGCGACTTTTTCGAGGCGGAATTCCTGCAATAAAAATTGTAACCTCGATCGCCACCGCTCCCGTGGGACTCCGGTTTGTTGCAGAGACACCATAATATTTTCCTGTACCGTCAGATTCCGAAAAATGCTGGCTTCTTGGGTTAGATAACCAATACCGAGATGCGATCGTTGATTAATCGAAAGCTCCGTAATATCCATCTCGTCCAGCCATACCTTCCCTTGGTTCGGGCGCTCTAACCCCGTGGCAATATAAAAAGTCGTCGTTTTCCCCGCCCCATTAGGTCCCAACAAGCCGACAATTTCTCCCTGCGCCACAGATAAATGCACCCGATTCACGATTGATCGCTTGCCATAGGATTTGTGGATATTTTCGAGGACGATTTTCATGGAGGGGTAGATAGGGGAAGGGAGGTAGAGGAGGTACAGGGAGGTAAAGAAGCTTTTAGAGAAAAAAGTTAGTAGATAGAGTTACCCCATTTTACTAAGAGCCTGATCTAAATAGATTTTTGTAGGGGTGCAAGGCTTTACGCCCTCTCTGTAATTTTACTCGGAGGTGGGTTCTTTGAACTCTGGCTTGGGGTTGAAAGGTGTCGTGTCGGCGGCGGGGGCGACGGGAGTAGGGGGGGCGGCGGGATCGTTGACAAGGTAGGTAGATTCTACTTGGCGATCGGCCCTTGGTAGAGCCACAAAACGTCCTTCATCAATCAAATAAGTAATGGTTTCACCCCGCAAGCTATTCCCATTTTGGAGGACAAAGACATTGCCGCTTAAAATAATCCGCCGTTCATTACTGAAATACTGGGCTTGAGCCGCCGTTGCTCGGATCTGCCGGGCTGGGTAATCAATCTGGACATTCCCCCTCGCCGTGACCACCCCGGTTTGACTGTTGGCTTCTTGGATATCCGATCGCACCACCAAGGCTCGACCGTCTCCCGGAGCCGGGGGTTGAAGTTGAGCATTAGCCAGCATTCCGGGGATTAATAGTGTTCCAAATAGGGAAGCAGAGGCAAGGAGGATCGATCGCCAACCTTTGAGAAAACTAAAGTAATAAAGTCTAGGAGTGAATCTAGAGCCAAATCCAGAGTTAAATTTAGAGTTAATTCTAGGGCTAAATCTCAAATTAAATTTATTGAGTTGGCAAGGGATTTTCATAGGAGTTTTTCTAGGTGTAGGCGATGGCAATTAAAAGATTTGGTGAGAGACTTTGCAAAAGAACTTGCTGATAATTTACTAATACTTACTAATATTCTGATGCCCCAATAAATATAAACACCATGACCGATAGTATTTCCCCTAAGTTTCCCCAAAGATTTATCCAGAGTAGGGTGGGCAATACACCACCAATTAATTTGTAGACTTATCCAAAAGTTTCTTTCCCAGGGCAGGAATCAATTTTGGGTAAATTAACTAGATTAACTCGATCGACTAGACTGAGTATCTGAGGGCTTGGAGAATCTGGGCTTGGGAGATTTGGATTAGATTTATTAGATTCGTCCTGAGATTCATCGTTAAATAAATAGGCAAATTCCTCGACTTTTTCGATCCCGGCTTGCTGGAGAGCCACCAACAGAGCCATACTTTGATCCACTAATCCAGTCACATCTACCCCGTAGTCATCAGGAACGTAATCTTCCAAGCGCCTAATCCCTTCCCCCAACAGCATCACTGCACCCCGCCAGTTGAGATTACTCAGGTGATGGCAAGCTACAGCTATTTGTAAGACCCCTTGATAAAAGCGTTTTTCTGGTTCCATTGCTTCGATCCACAAAGCCTCTAGGGTATCGTGGCACTCGTAGAAGGCTCGCTGGTTAAATTCCTCAACCCCTAGCCAAAACTCTGGAGGCAGTCGATCGATCATGAAATTACTCCTGCCTTTACCTAGCTTTTAATCGTTTCTAAGCTAAAGTTGCCCGGACTGCTTCGAGTTCTGACATGGGAATATCCTGCTCCTGTCCTGCAAATTCATTGTCTGGGGTCAAAAACAGCATACAGTGGCATTCCTTCCGCTCCCGCATGGGAATACAAGGGCAATTCCAAAAAGTAGCTTTGACTTCTGCTTCTTTATCTTCATAGTGGCGACAAGGACATAGAGGCGCACCAAGATCGTCTTTATGCTTTGCCAAACCCTCAATTACCACCGCCGTCACCGAAGGGTCTACACAAAAATAAGTCCCCGTCCGCTTGGCATAGGTTTCTGCAAAGTTCTTCATCGCCTCTAGGCTTTTCTCGCTAGACAATTTACTAGATTCTGTCGTAGTCATAGTGATTCATATCGAAAAATTGTTTATGAACCATTTTAACTCAAGAGCGGTGATGTATTTTTTTGGATTTTTTCGTCTTGCTAGAATTATTGCTCATTACCTTGGGAGACTCGCAAATGCTGACATTGAATCTGGTCAATAAATCTTTCATTACCCTCCTCACTAACAAAAATTTGCAATTTGGCTGTGGGTAAAGCCTGAAATAAAAATCTTTGACCGGGAAATACCACTTTGTCTGACCAAGCTGGGGTGAAATCTGGAATTGATTTTGGTATTGAGTTAGACCTTGTATTTGCGATCGAATTTGGGATCAAATCTAGTTCCAAGGAATTGGTTAAGCGGAGAATCTGGACAGAGGAACTAACATTGGTGTAGTAGCAGAGGATTGATGATCCGGGTCTAGGAGTTGTCTGGGTTGGGGAACCTGTCTGTTGAGGAACAAGGGAAGATAACATTGGGAAAAACCTCGGCGGATTTTGATTCTGGGGTTAATTTTTTCGCTAATCTTTTACGAATCTTTTGCTAATTTACGGATTAAATTTCATAAAATTAGTCCATATGGGCATAGCGATCGAACAAGAACTCTAGGGCATGATTACGGAGATCGTAGTAGCGGGGGTCTTCCATAATTTGGCTACGATTGCGGGGGCGGGAAAAGGGAATCTCTAGCACTTCCCCGATCGTGGCAGCAGGCCCATTGGTCATCATCACCACTCGATCGCTCAAAAATAGAGCCTCATCAATATCGTGGGTAATCATCAAAACCGTAACTTGGTTATCTCTCCAGATACTCAGGAGTTCTTCTTGGAGGTCTTCTCTGGTCATGGGGTCTAGAGCGCCAAAGGGTTCATCCAGAATCAAGACTTGGGGAGAAATTGCCAAAGCTCGCGCGATCGCCACCCGTTGCTTCATCCCCCCCGAAAGCTGCCCCGGCTTTTTGTGCATGGCTTCATCCAGTCCCACCAAATGCAGATAATGGTTGGTAATTTCGATTTGTTCTTTTTTAGATTTCTGACCATACACTGACTTCACGCCCAGAAAGACATTTTCAAAGGCAGTTTTCCAGGGCAGCAGGGAATAGTTTTGGAAGACGACCATACGATCGGGCCCCGGCTTGGTGATTAATCCCGTCGGCAGCCGGACTTCCCCGGTAGTAGCTTGGGAAAATCCGGCAACAAGATTCAACAAAGTAGATTTGCCACAGCCAGAGTGACCAATAATACAAACAAATTCTCCTTCTTGAATACTGAGATTAACGTTTTCCAAGACTGTGTATTCTCCTTGGGGAGTGGGATAAACCTTGGAGATATTTTCGATCGTCAAGAAAGGAGCAGTGGTAGTAGGGGCAGAGTTAGTTTTCAAGTCTAGAGTTTGCATAGGTTTAATTAGGGGAGAATAGATTTAGCGTCTCATTTCTACAACTTTGATCGGCTTCTTGATCTCCACTTTGTCTAGGTAGCCAAGGGGATCGTTGGGGTTAAAGCTGACTTCATCAAAGAGCTTAATGTGGGTTTCTTCCCGTTTGAACTCTGGGAATTCTAAATTCCGGGCAGCTTCCCCAAAGACTTGGAGTTGACAGACCTGATCGAGGATTTCTAGCCAGTTTTTGGGAAAATCAATCACTCCCCACCTTGCCATTTGAGTCATCACCCAGAGCATTTCTGTTCGATCGGGACAGTTGGATTGGTTGACATGGAACTGCATAAATCGGGGCATTGCTTCTGGTTCCTCTCCATTTCCATAATCGTAGGGATCAAGGAAACCGGGTCGGATGTACTCAGCTTCTAAACCTAAGTATTGAGACTGACTGAGAAGAGTTGCAATTTCACCCCGGTTGCGGTGGTCATCGCAGTATTCACAGGCTTCCAGGAGAGCTGTCACCAGTGCCACGTAGGTTTTAGGGTAGGTTTGCGCCCAAGCTTGTTGGACTCCGAGGACTTTTTCGGGATGCCCCGCCCATAGTTCCCCACTGGTAGCAAGGATTGTACCGACTCCTTCTGCCACTGCTCTGGTGTTCCAAGGTTCGCCACTACAATAACCGATAATATTTCCTGCCTTGAGGTTTGCCATCATTTGGGGCGGTGGAATCACTAGCAAGCTGACATCGGTATCTGGATCAATGCCACCACTAGCTAACCAGTAACGGAGTAAGAGATTGTGCATAGAAGTGGGATGCACAGTGCCGAGGGTGTAAATTTTATCAGCAGTACGATCGATCAATCCCTTTAAGTCGGCGAGGGTTTTGATCCCCTGTTGATAGAGTTGTTTGCTAAAAGTGATGGCGTTGCCTTGGCGAGAGAGGGTCAGAGCAGTTTCGATCGTGACAGGCTCCTTGATCCCCGCCCCTAGGGTCATGGCGATCGGCATTCCTGTAACCATCTGCGCTCCATCCAGACGACCATCGGCTACTCCTTCCATCACTGCTTTCCAGCTTGGCTCCCGATTCAGGCTAACTTCGGTTAAGCCATACTTAGCAAAAAAGCCTTTTTCCTTGGCAACTACCAAGGGAGCGCAGTCTGTGAGGGGAATAAATCCGAGGGATAGATTGATCTTCTCTAAACCATGACTGGCGATGGCGGTTGCCTTGATAGACTTTCTGTGCTTAGAGCGTTTTTGCTGATCGAGGAAGTAGATCATTTCACTCCGCAGGCTGTAGTAGCTGGGATGATTGACTACAGAATGTCGATCGCGGGGACGAGGAATTGGCACTTCTAAAATTTGCCCAATTTGCGCTTCTGGCCCGTTAGTCAACATCACAATGCGATCGGACAACAACAGAGCTTCATCCACATCATGAGTCACCATCAAGCAAGTTACTTTGCTCTCTTGACAGATTTTCATCAATTGTTCCTGTAAACCTCCCCTAGTCAAGGCATCCAAAGCCCCAAAAGGTTCATCCAAAAGTAACATCTTCGGACGAATAGCCAAGGCCCGGGCGATCGCCACCCGTTGTTTCATGCCTCCAGAAAGTTGGGCAGGAAGTTTGTCAGCAGCAGGACGAAGGCTTACCAGGTCAATGTGTTGTTCAACAATCCCCCGACGTTCTCCCTTAGACAGATTACGAAATACTCGATTCACTGCTAGGGCAATATTCTGGCGCACAGTCATCCACGGCAGCAGGGAATAATTTTGAAAGACCACCATCCGTTCTGGGCCTGGAGCCGTTACCAGTTTTCCTTCAAGGATTACGCCACCAGCGCTGGGCTGTTCTAACCCCGCCACCATATTCAGCAGGGTAGATTTTCCACAACCAGAGTGACCGATCAAAGTAATAAACTCGCCCTTTTGGATATTTAAGTCAACATTTTTCAGGGCAATATATTTAGCTCCATTGGCTAACGGAAAAACCTTATCTACGTGATCAATTTCAACAAAGGAGAGCATAGGTTTGAGGAGGTAAGAGGAATTTATTTCTGTTCTGGGGGCAGTACCAAACTACCGAGGAAGACCACAAGTTTATCTAGAAGTAAGCCGACTATACCCACGTAGATGAGGGCAATGATGATTTCGCTGATCAGGGAACTATTCCAGGAGTCCCAGATGAAAAAGCCGATGCCGACCCCACCAATCAGCATTTCTGCTGCCACGATCGCTAGCCAAGATAGACCGACACCGATGCGGAGACCCGTGAAAACGTAAGGGACGATCGCCGGAAATAGGACACTGACAAAATACTCAAACTTGGAAAGTTGCAAGACCTTGGCGACGTTTTTGTAGTCTTGGGGAACCTGTTGGACACCTACGGCGGTGTTGATGAGGACTGGCCAAACAGAAGTAATAAAAATTACGAAAATTGCTGAGGGTTGACTGTCTTTGAAGGCGGCGAGGGAAATGGGTAGCCAAGCCAGAGGCGGAACGGTGCGGAGGACTTGAAAGATCGGATCCACAGCATCGTACACAAAAATATTACTGCCGATCACAATACCGACCCCAATGCCCACGATCGCAGCGAGGAGAAATCCTTGGGCAACTCGCATCAAACTAGCCGCTAGATGGAGAAATAATCCCTTATCTGTGCCGCCTCGATCGAAGAAGGGATCAACAATCAAATCCCAAGTATCATCAATAACCTTAGAAGGTGGGGGTAGGGCTGGGTTTTCTCCCGAACAAAGAAGTTGCCACACAGCTAAGACGATCAAAATGGCGATCGCCGAGGTCAGGAGTTTCCGAGCATTTTTCTGGAAATTGCCCACAAAGGACATGGCTAAGGCAGCTAAAAAATTTGGAGAGTTGGGGGTAGTCGCTGTCATAAATTTGGCAGGATTTGTTGATTAAAGTCAGTACCTAGATGGCGGGATAATGGTGGGCGATGCCCACCCTACAATTAACTACTAGGTCGATCGAGTTCATTGGTGAATTAGAGAATTACCTAAGCCTTTTTGATTTTCAGGGCATTGAGGTAGGCTGTCGGATTTTCTGGGTCGAATTTCACACCATCAAAGAAAGTTTCCACCCCACGGGAGGTACTCTTGGGAATGGCTGCCTCCTGCCCGATCGCCTTCGCCGCTTCTTTCCAGATATCTTCCCGGTTGACAGCATCAACTAATTGTTTTTTATCAACGTCTTCGGGTAACATGCCCCAGCGTTCATGCTCGGTGAGGAACCACAGGTCATGGCTCTTGAAGGGATAGGAAGCTGCATCGCTCCAGTATTTTTGCTTCAAGGCGGGGTTATCGAGAGTCCGTCCATTCCCAAAGTCGAATTTACCACTGGATCGATCGAGAATATCTTCCACAGGGACTTTCAACCATTCCCGTTTGGCGAGAATTTCACACATTTCCTTGACATTTTCAGCCTTGTCACACCACACTTGCGCTTCCTGTACTGCCATTAACAAAGCCTTGGTAGCCTTGGGATTTTTGTCCACCCACTCCGCCCGCATGGCAAAAGATTTCTCTGGGTGATCTTTCCACATCTCCCCAGTGGTAATCGCTCCCACACCTACAGACTGATTCACAGTTTGCAACGGCCAAGGCTCGCCCACACAGAAGGCTTCCATGCCCCCGACCTTGACATTGGCAACCATCTGCGGTGGTGGAACAACAATTAGGGAAACATCTGTATCGGGATTGATGCCCCCTGCCGCCAGCCAGTAACGAATCCACATATCATGGGTGCCACCGGGAAAAGTCATGGCAATTTTTATATCTTTTCCTTCTGCCTTCTGTTTAGCAAAGGCTTCCTTCAGAGCAGAACTATCTGCACCGATCTTTAATTCTTTGTAAGTATTGGCTAGTTGGATTCCCTGACCATTCGTGTTTAATCTTGCCAAGATGTACATGGGTACTTTCTTGCCATCGGTGACTTTCCCTGTAGAAATTTGGTAGGGAAAGGGTGAAAGAATATGGGCACCATCAATGCCACCCCCAGCAGAACCAAGGACAATATTGTCACGGGTTGCTCCCCACGAAGCCTGCTTGGCAACTTCCACATCAGGCATCCCGTATTTAGCAAAAAGCCCTTTTTCCTTGGCAACAATTAGCGGCACCGCATCAGTGAGGGCAATGAAACCCAATTTCGCCGTGGTGACTTCGGGAGCATCCGCCGCTGTCACGTTCGCCGCCGGAGCAGGAGAGCTAGCAGGAGAGGCAGAAGTGGTGGGAGTGCTTTGGCTACAGCTATTGAGAACTAAGGCTCCGACGGTGGTAGCTCCAGCATTGAGGATAAATTTCCGGCGAGAAAGTCTAGACATAGTGTTATTCTGGAATTTGAGTTAATTTGAACTAGGGATCAGTTGATCAGTAGCAGGAGTAAGGGATTGAACTAAACCATTGGCTTAAGTTGTGCTGGTAAATCTCAACCCCTAAGCCACCTTGTCTAGGCTAAAAACTCCCCGCTATAGAGGCAGCTTGATCCCTTTTATTTGACGATCGCCCCAAACTGATTGACCAGCATATCGAGCAATACAGATTTGAGATCGACACAGGCGACACCGGGAGTAGTGCAAGTACCAAGGTGAGCATCTTTGCCGACTTTTCCCCCTGTGTAGATATCTACGCCTTCCTGCATTGTGCCGTCTTTGCGAACTTTGGTTCCCATCAAGCCAATATCGGCAACTTGAGGTTGACCACAGGAGTTGGGACAACCAGTCCAGTGAATTCGTACCGGACGAGTCAGGGTGACTTCGGCTTCTAGTTCTTGGATCAAGGCTAAGGCACGATTTTTGGTTTCGATGAGGGCAAAGTTACAAAATTGAGCGCCAGTGCAGGAAACTAAACCTTTAACTAAGGCTCCGGGATTGGCTGAAAACTTCTGGAGGCATGGCTCCTCTAGTAAAGTCTCTAGGTTTTCCGTTGGGACGTGGGGAATAATCACGTTTTGTTCCACCGTGAGACGCATTTCCCCCCTGCCGTAGACCTCTGCTAACCGAGCCAAGGTAAACATGTCTGGGGCAAGGAGTTTGCCAACGGGAATATGTAACCCCACGTAGTTGAGTCCGGGCTGTTTTTGGGGATAGACTCCTAGGTGATCTCGTTTTTCCCAGTTGATCTCGTCCTTGGGTGCAGCCTCAGCTAGGGTAAAACTAAGTTGTGCTTGGACTTTGGCTCGAAATACGTCTAATCCCAGTTCATCAATGAGCCACATCAGCCGGGATTTTTGGCGGTTTGCCCGGAGTCCGTGGTCTCGGTAGACTGTGAGAATAACTCGGCATAGTTCTACCACTCGATCGGGAGTCACCCAGGCATTGAGGGGAATGGCTGCTTCGCAACGCTTGGCTGAGAAAAATCCGCCCACAAGGACGTTGAAACCAAAGGTCTGTTTGGCTGCATCTTGGTAGGCAGGGACAAAGGCAATGTCGTTAATTTCGGCATGGATAGAGTTGTCTGGACAGCCGCCGATCGCAATATTGAATTTACGGGGCAGGTTGCTAAATTCTGGGTTGCCTTCTCCCTGATTGGTGATCATATCTTGGACTTGTTGGATTAACTCCCGTGTGTCCATAAGTTCGTGGGCATCAATACCTGCCACCGGGGAACCAGTGATATTTCGCACATTATCCATCCCCGACTGAATACTGGTTAAGCCCACTTGGTGCATTTTCTGGAAGATATCGGGAATATCCTCGATGCGGATGCCCCGGAGTTGGATATTCTGGCGGGTAGTAATATCGGCACTGCCGTCGTCGCCGTACTGGGCAATGATGCCAGCGAGAGTCCGCATTTGGGTGCTGGTGATGATTCCACTGGGCAGGCGGAGGCGCATCATGAACTTGCCGGGAGTGACGGGACGGAAGAAAATCCCTAGCCATTTGAGACGGTGGATTCGATCGGTTTCATCCATGGCTTCCCAGCCAATTTTGGCAAAGTGATCGATTTCTGCTTTGACCGCTAGACCATCTTTTTCAGCTTTGAATTTTTCAAATTTGTTCATGCCTGCGATCGGCACGGTAGCTGCGCTAGTCATTGGTGAATCCCTTGGGGTTTTATTGCCAGAACAAAGAAAATATCTCTGTAATTAGGCAATCTAGGCTACTTGAATAATGCCAAGATAAGGGTTAGCTTAGGGATTAAATGTGTTTAGATATACAGATTGTTAATTTATATTACGCAAACGCATTAAGTATATGCACTTATTGCATATCTAGATTTTGTCTATACGTCTATATCTTTACGAAGATTTTCTAGAAAATTTTTCTAATCAAGAAGGGATAGTAATTAATCGTAGATATTCCGCACTTTCCTCTGGTTGCGAAGCATTAATATACATGCCGCTGCCCATCTCAAATCCGGCAGTCTGGGTAAGCCGAGGGACGATCGCAATATACCAATGAAAGTAGGGAGCTTGTTCCTGCTTGCTGGGGAGAGAACGGATGGTGTAGTTGTAATCGGGGTTATCTAAGCCGTAATAGAGTTTTGCTAACACGATTTGTAAGGCTTCAGCTAAGCCGAGAATTTCTGGCTCTGTAATTTGCTCAAAGCAGGAAGAATGGCGGCGGGGGAAAATCCAGATATGAAAAGGTGACAGGGCAGCGTAGGGAATAAAAGCGACAAAATGGGTATTCTCAAAAATTATCCTTGTCCCACTTGCCAATTCATCCTGCAAGGTTTCACAAAATACACAATAGCCCTGATCATCAAAGTAGCGAATGGCCCCATCGATTCGACTGCGGAACTGATAGGGAACCACCGGAGTAGCAGCGATCTGGGAATGGGGATGTTCGAGGGAAGTTCCAGCACCCTTGCCATGATTCTTAAAAATAATAATTGCTTCAATGCGGGGATCGGTTTTGAAATGGAGGTAACGTTGTTGATAGACCCGGATAATATTGGCAACGTCGGCAATTTCAAGGAGGGCAGTGGTGAGGTCATGGCAGGGATGCTCAATGATTACTTCATGGGCTCCAACCCCAGAGATCGATCGATGGATTCCCTGCACATGGCGGACTCGATCGCCCGTAGAGGAGAGAGCAGAATATTTATTTAGTACAGCCCGGACTCGCCAGCCCCGTTCATCACTCCAACGCAGGGTTTCTTCCCCAGTACTTTCCTCATTGCCCACACAAAAAGGACAGTCAGGGCGATAGTTAGGTAGCAGATTCTTTCTACGATCTTCTAGTCCATACTCATGGGGACGTTTCGCCCGTTCGGGGGCAATAATTACCCAATCCCTAGTGATAATGTTCTGGCGTAGTTCAGACATCAATCAATACCTGAATACCTGATCCATAAATGCCGAGTAACTGTTCTTTGATAACTGATAACTCTACCTCCCTGTACCTCCCTGTACCTCCCTGTATCTCCTCTACCTCCTTGTACCTCCTGTTAACTCCTAACGATAGCTCAAATTTTCCAAGACTCGATCGGGTCGGAGGTTCCTTGCGTGGCGGAGGTAGGGATGATAAATTTTTTGTTCGGGGTAAGGAGTATTGAAGTGAATCAAAAAGCGGATACAGCGATCGAGGCTACCGGGGACGTGCATTTGTTGAACATCTAACAGGATAATATCTGACCAGTGAGGACGCTGCCGGGCGATGGCTGCCGGAAAAATTGCATCCAAATCCTGAGTAGTTGTAAACATGACGCTGACAATTTCTTGATGATCAAGCTGGTTATGTGCTTCTAGTTCATCTAATAACTCTGTCACCGCTTCGGTAATGGCTGGGATCGTATTCGCCGCCGCGGTTGTTGCTCCTCGAATTGCTCTAACTCGCCAATTCACTCTCAACCCCCTCAAGTTTATTTCTAATTTATTTTTAGTTTATTTTTTAATCACCCTCAGGGTCGGAATAACCACAGAGGTTGCCCTGAAGTCATCACTTCAAACTCTAGCCAATGCATTCCCGTAGATAAAGCCGCACCGCCGCCCACTAGTCGGTTAAATAGAGGCTTCCGTTCTTCAAAGTTATAACACTGGGTTTTGTCTGGATCAAGCCCAACTAACTCGGCTGTCCAACGGCGGGCATCTTCTTCAGTACCGAGGCGATCGATCACCCCCAAGGCTAGAGCCTGTTCCCCAGTAAAAATCCGCCCATCGGCAAAGGTCTTCACCGTTTCCACAGATAACTTCCGAGCATCGGCGACAGTTTGCACAAATTGCTGGTAGCTAGTATCAATTAATTGCTGGAGAATTTCTTCCTCTGGTTCCGTGAGGTGTCGATCGAAGGCTAGGATATCTTTATAGGGACCAGATTTAATCACCTTAAAAGATACTCCCACCTTATCCAGCAAGCGTTCCAGATTATTACCCCGGAGAATCACCCCAATACTGCCCGTAATTGTCCCCGGATTTGCCACAATATGTTGCGCCCCCATGCCAATGTAGACCCCACCAGAGGCAGAAATATTTCCAAAGCTGGCAACTATTTTCACCTTTTTTTCTTGGAGTCGGAGCAGGGCGCTATAGATTTCCTGAGAATCCCCAACAGTCCCGCCGGGGCTATCAATTCTCAACAACAGAGCCGGAAACTTCTTCTCTTCCACTGTTTTTAGGTATCCCAATACCTTCTTGCGAGTTTCCCCAAAGATCGCCCCATTCACTTCAATCCGTGCAATTTGCTTCCGAAACCGAGAACCAAAGAACCATCCCATAATTTTTAATATTCTTGCTATTTTTTGATATTTTGTAGTGCTTGATTTTTAATTTCAGAGCTAATTTTTTTAACTAAACTAATTATAGTCGAAACAATTTTCATGAAATAGCCGCCCAGCCCTCAAGGCTCTGAGCAACGATAAAAGCTCTTCTATTCTATTCTGTAGTTGAGACTAATCAAAATATATGAGGTTAGCGAAAGTTTTTTGCCTGTCTAGAAAATGGGGATAATCCATGAATTACCTGTCAGTTTTGTGGTAATTGTCTAGAGTCGATCGCCCTAGCTTACCTGCCAAATCAAGGTTTTGGGTATATTTTGAGGGACTTTAGAAAGAAGGTACATGATGATACAAAAAAGTTTGGTAAACTTAGGTTTAGTAATTTTGTTACATGAGTAACTTTTCTGGTTGAATCAAGGTAAAAGATTAATGCAGCAGGATAGACCTTTATCACTCGTATTTCGGCAGATGGGAGGGGGAGCTTTTCCTCCAGTGACAGAAACCTTTGAGCGTGGGAAAACTATTTTCTTCCCCGGTGATCCCGCCGAACGGGTATATTTTTTATTGAAAGGGGCAGTGAAACTTTCGCGGGTCTATGAGGCAGGGGAAGAGATTACCGTGGCTTTGTTGCGGGAAAATAGTGTTTTTGGTGTATTGTCTCTAATTACGGGGCATAAGTCCGATCGCTTCTATCATGCCGTGGCTTTTACTTCGGTGGAATTGCTCTCGGCCCCCATTGACCAAGTGGAGCAAGCTCTCCGAGAAAATGCTGAACTATCTACCCTAATGTTGCGGGGTTTGTCTTCACGGATTTTGCAAACAGAAATGATGATTGAAACTCTGGCACACCGGGATATGGGTTCACGGTTGGTAAGTTTCTTACTTATTCTGTGTCGGGATTTTGGGATTCCTACGGCGGAGGGAATTATGGTGGATTTGAAATTATCCCATCAGGCGATCGCTGAAGCTATTGGTTCTACTAGAGTCACGGTGACAAGGCTTTTAGGAGATTTACGCCAAGATAAAATGATCTCCATTCACAAAAAACGGATCACCGTCCACAATCCCGTGGCTCTTAGCCAACAATTTACTTAAATTTCTTTAATCTTATTTATCTAAGCTAAATTGCTCTAGCCCCACTTAAATATTGCGGCTCCCCAAGTTAACCCTGCCCCAAATCCGGCGGTGGCAATCACATCTCCGGGCTTGATCTTTCCCGATCGGACAGCTTCATCGAGGGCAAGGGGGATGGAGGCGGCGGAAGTATTGCCGTAGTGGCGGAGGTTGCTGAGCACTTTACTAGAGGGAATTTTGAGTCGATCGCTCACCGCATCGAGAATTCTTTGGTTAGCCTGATGGAGCAGAAGCCAATCTACTTGATCTACGGTAATATTTGCCCGGAATAGAGCTTTTTCAATAATTTCTGGAACTTGCTGTACTGCAAATTTATAAACTTCCTTGCCATTCATGAATATTTTTGTATAACCTCCCTGCTGCACGGTGATCTCTGGGGAAAGAATCTGGGGCTGGGATTGATAACCAAGGGTCAAATCCTGCCGTTTGCTTCCATCGCTGCGGAGTTCAAATCCCAAAAGTTGATCGGTTGATCGCTGTTCTAGGACTACGGCTCCGGCTCCATCCCCAAAGAGAATACAACTGCCTCGATCGTTCCAGTCTACCCAGCGAGACAACACATCTGCCCCGATCAACAATACCCGACGATACACCCCTGTCCGCATGAACTGCGCTGCCGTCACCAAGCCAAACACAAACCCCGAACAAGCCGCCGTCAGATCAAAAGCTACCGCATGGGTTGCCCCCAAACTTGCCTGAATTTGGTTCGCGCTACCAAATAAATCATCAGGGGTAGAAGTAGCGAGGATAATTAGGTCTAGATCCTCTGGGGTGATCTTTGCCATTTCTAGGGCGGCGATCGCTGCTTGGTGGGCAAGCTGACTGAGGGATTCTGTCTCGGAGATGACCCGGCGCGATCGAATCCCCGTTCTGGTACTAATCCACTCATCGGAGGTATCTACTAAAGTTGTTAAATGGTCATTGGTGATTACTCCCTGAGGAGTCGCCGAACCACAACCAATAATTGCCAAACCCAGCCCTGTTTGATTCAAAATATTTCTCCCCTATTCAGTTAACAGTTATCAGTTATCAGCCACTCGTACTGAGCGTAGTAGAAGTATCGATTATCCCCTCTTAATGTTTACTGTTCATTGCTCACTGTTAACTGTTAACTGTTCACTGTTTGTCAAGACTCCTTGAATCCTTTCGGAAACTTGGTTATCTACGGCTTCCTTGGCAAGACGAATAGCGTTGTAAATTGAGGGAGATTGGGAGCTACCATGGCTGATGATACAGACCCCGGCAACACCTAGGAGTAGTCCCCCACCGTGTTCGGCATGATCTACCCGTTGCTTAATTCGTTTCAGATTCGGCTTCAAAAGGGCTGTGCCAACGAGTCCATGTAAACCTTGGGGAAGTTCTTCCTTAAGAATTTGTAGGACGGCATTGCCCACGGCTTCCGCAAATTTGAGTAATACATTCCCCACAAAGCCATCACAGACAATGACATCAAACTGTCCCGTCAGCACATCCCGCCCCTCGGCGTTACCAATGAATTCAATCCGGGGATTTTTGGTCAAGAGTTCGTAGGTACGAAGAGCCAGATCATCGCCCTTGGATTCTTCTTCGCCAATATTGAGTAGACCAACCTTAGGAGCGGGAGTACCTAAAACGTACTGGCTATAGACGGAACCCATGACTGCAAATTGATCAAGATATTTGGGCTTGCAATCAACATTTGCCCCCACATCGAGGACAAGAACAGGTTTGCCAGCAATTTGGGTAGGAAATACCGCCCCGATCGCTGGTCGATCGATCCCTTTGAGTCTGCCCAGACGGAGTAAGGCGGCGGCCATCACTGCCCCAGAGTGTCCGGCGGATACCACTGCATCAGCTCGTTTATTTTTCACCAAATCCATGGCGACATTGATAGATGCCTTGGGCTTGCGGCGGACAGCAAGGGGTTCCTCATCCATGGCAACCACATCTTCAGCCGTGACAATTTCTAACGGAAAGGACTGCCCTTGGTGAGCAACAGAAGCACGAATTTGCTGGGGATCGCCCACCAAAATTACTTCTATATCCAGTTCGGCGGCGGCCCGGATGGCGCCTGTAACTATTTCGGCGGGAGCGTGATCTCCCCCCATTGCATCAATTGCTATCCTTGCGCGAGTTGATCCCATGAGTCAGTATTGATAGAATCCTTAAAAATTTTATCAGAATAGGGGGGCAAGAATTTGCCGGGGAGTAGCCAGATACCGTTACAAGTAGCATCACCAGTACCGTTAGTAATTTTGCCCGGAGTACACTGTCAGCAATTTACTGAGGAGTTTTTGGCAGCACTGCAACGATCGATAACGCCTCAGGAGATTTACACTTTCTCCACCACGGCAGAGAGTCCCGCCTACTCTTCGGTTTCTATTCTAGGGTTTTTCCGGGACAGAATCACCATTCGATCGACTCCAATTCTGGTAATTGCTTTTAGTGCTGGGGTGGCGGGGGCAATTCCGGCGTTAAATTTTTGGCAACTAGAGGGGGGAAAAGTGGCGGGTCTGGTAGCGATCGATGGCTGGGGAGTCCCAATGGTGGGGAATTTTCCGGTCTATCGTCTGAGTCATGATTATTTTACCCATTGGAGTTCGGCACTGTTGGGAACGGGAGAAATTAATTTTTATGCGGATCCTCCTGTAGAGCATTTACAAATCTGGCGATCGCCCCACACCTGCCCCGGCTGGCAAGTCACCTCTAATCAAATTCCAAGAATTCCTATGACTGCCCTCGATTTTTTGGTATGGGTGATAGATCAAACAAATTACTCAAAATAACTTCAAAATAACCTCAAAATAAGTTTATTAATTTACTTATCTAAGGCGGTTAAAACCGCTACTACAAGAACAATGGCAGAAACCACAGAAACTACTTGGTATATTGTGAAAAAGCTCGATCGAACCTGTGAAATTATTTCTGATCAAAAATTAAAGGATATCCCCACCGCAGACATTTTAGAACAATGGGGTGGTTTTAGTAGTCGAGGGGAAGCGATCGCCAAACGAGTGGGGTTAATCCGAGCCGGAAAGTGTCAACCCCTGTGATAAATCTGTTGGCAAAGTGATGATAAATTCAGTACCTTGATCGAGTCGAGAAATACAATCTAATTGTCCTTGGTGTTTTTCAGTAATGATTTTATAACTAATAGCTAAACCCAAACCTGTACCTTTGCCTACCTCCTTGGTAGTAAAAAAAGGATCGAAAATTCTATTCTGAACTGCTTCAGTGATGCCATCAGCATTATCCGCAATTATAATCTTAACAACTTTTTGTTGGGTAATCAGTTCAGTAGTAATAGTGATTTTAGGTGAACTACTTTGATTACTCTTACTAACTTTTTGCTTGCAAAATTTATCTTCAAGGGCATCGATCGCATTAACCAATAAATTCATAAAAACCTGATTCAACTGCCCCGGATAACATTCTATAGGAGGTAAATCACCATAATGTTTATCTACTTTGATCATTGGGCGATCGCCCTTCATTTGTAACTTGCCTTGCAAAATCAGCAGAGTACTATCAATACCTTCATGAATATCGGCAGATTTCACTTCTGATTCATCTAATCTAGAGAAATTCCGCAAAGATTTTACTATGCCTTGAATGCGATCGGCTCCCACTTTCATTGACCTCAAAACCTTGAGAATATCCCCTTGAATAAAATCTAAGTCAATATCCTGTCGATCAATCTCTGTGGTGATTTCCTCTGGAGTATCACCGTGATAATTTTGGTGATAATTTTGATAGATTTGTAAAGTCAAGATCAAATCTTCTACATAGGATTGAGCATGGGAAACATTTCCGGCAATAAAATTCACAGGATTATTAATCTCGTGGGCAACCCCAGCAACTAACTGCCCAAGGCTGGACATTTTTTCATTCTGAATTAGTTGCAATTGGGTATTTTTTAATTCTTCTAAAGTGGTTTCTAGTTGATGATTATAGCTCTCAAGATTAGACCGAGACGACTGTAATTTAGTAATCATTTGATTAAAGTTAGCTGCCAGAGTTCGCAACTCTCGATTACCTTTTACTAAAACTTTTTGGTCTAGATCACCTTTGGCAATCTGATTAGTTGCTAAACTTAAAGACTCAATGGGTTTAACAATCCATCTGGAGGTCTTAATTCCAAAGAAAATTGCCGCTAACAGAGCAAAGATACAAATTAGTAGAGTTCTTTGATTATTTATAATGATTTGTTCTAGAAATTCTTCTTCAGAAATAATAACTACAACTTGCCAATCTAAACCATTTTCATCTGGAACTTGAATTACCTCAGTAAAATAAGTTCGATCGCCCAAGATTATCTCAATATTTTTTACTAAGCCTATTTGGAAAGTCTCCCGATCAGCTCTGCTAGAGTTATTATTTGCAGATTGATTTTCTATAAATATTTTTTGTAAATGTTTACCTACAGCTTGGGTAATGGAGTTGGTACTGTTGATAATATTAATTCTCTTCAATTCATTATCAACTTGACGAGATAAAGACTCTCCCGTAGAAGTGGCAATCATGTCACCATCGGGTTCAATAATTAATACCTGTCCAGTTTTTCCTACCTGTAGGGTAGCAAGAAAATCACTGAGGGCTTGCAGACGAACTACAGTAGTCCCCACACCGAGTAAACGTTTTTCTTGATCATAAAAAGGTAACACCGCACTAATTTGGGGAGTTCGATCGACAAAATTCAAATAGATATCACTCCAGCTAGCCTTCCCAGATACTACCGCCTTTTGATACGAAGGAAGTTGACGAGGATCATAGTTAGGAGTTGTATTTGCGATCGTAGTTTTTTCACCTAGGGAGTTCGTTTGATAAGTAATCAAATCAGGAGAAACATCTCGGTAGATGATTGACATCAGAAGACCTGTGTCATCCAAATTGGATACTTTCACCTGATCTCCCTGATTACTTGAGATCGCCACCAAGTTAATTTCTGGAAAGATTTGTACTTGCTGCCAGAGATACCTTTCCCAAGCAGACAAATTTTGCAAATTAAGAAATCCCAACTCAATTTGGCTTCTATTTAGGAGATTAATTTGATGGGGAATTGTTTGGTATTTATTTAAATTAGCTGTAACTCGTTTAGTAGTTTCCGCTTGGAGTTGATAGGCGAGAGTTCTAACAGCTTCTTCCCCACTCCGAAAAGATAGCCAACTTGTCAAGCCGACAATTAGAGTTAATTGAGCAACAAAAGGAATGACTACAGCCCACCTTACGGGCAGCCTCTGAGCAGCTTGCTGAAAGGGCAGGCTAAGTTTCCTAATCAGTATAGTCAAAGTAAACTTCAAATTTATTGTGGATGAATTACTTGAGTATACTACTAGTTTATTTTAATTTCAGGAGATTTGAGTGATATCTATCCTAATTAGTAATTGCTTTACCTAGGAGAAATATTTATTCTTCCTCTACTTCTGGAATAGTTATCTCTAAAGGAAGAATGATTTCAAACTCTGTACCCTTACTTGGTGTAGAATTCATCTGCAATTTGCCGCCATGTTTTTCGGTGATAATTTGGTAACTTATGGCTAAACCCAAACCAGTTCCTTTTTCAGCAGACTTGGTAGTAAAAAACATTTCAAAGATTTTTTCTTGAATCTCTGGCGGCACACCATCAGCATTATCAGCAATTTTAATCGAAAGTTCTTGAGGACTAATTACAGTAGTTGTAATGGTTAACCGGGGAGTTGTCCAAAGAGAACCTTTAGCTTGTTCTTTGGTTTTCTTTTCTTCGAGGGCATCGATCGCATTGTTCAGAATATTCATAAATACCTGACTTAGCTGCCCAGAAAAACAATTAACTTCAGGAATTTTTCCATAATTTTTAACAACTTCAATCCCATACTTTAGCCGACTCTTAATTAGCAATAAAGTGTTATCAATACACTCATGAATGTCAGTTTCTTTTTTCTTGGCTTCCCCCACATGGGAAAAAGTCCGTAAACCATTCACTAATTCTTTTACCCTTTCGGAAGCTAATTCTACACTCTGGAGCAAGATAGGTAAATCTTCAAAAATAAACTCTAACTCCACTTCTTCTTTGATGTGTTGAATTGCCGGAGTATCTTGGGGATATGCATCGCTATAGGCGGAAGTTAGTTCAATGAGAGATTGGGAATAATTACGGAGATATTGGAGATTACCAACGATCGTATTCACTGGGTTTCTAATTTCGTGGGCAACTCCTGCCACCATTTGTCCCAGAATTGCCATTTTTTCAGTCTGCATCATCTGTTGCTGGGTCTGTTGGCGGATGAGGATAGTGCTTAGTTCTTGAATTTGAGATTGAGCGATTAAGAGTTGATGAACATCTACCAAACGGTAATCCTTGGCTGATAACCTTACTACCACTGGTTCATAACGCTCCTTGGGAGAACGCATCAGGGCCGATCGAGCTGCATCTGCAATCAAAGTTTCTCTGGGTAAAATCAACATACTGTTATCCACAACTGCATGAAGAGCTGCCACGGAACGCTTGAGAAATAGCGATCGACCAAAGGGACGGCTGAGATATTCCCAGAATAGATTGCGAGAAATTACTCCCAAAAAGTTGCCATCCTGTACCAAGATTACTCCCGGCAGGAGCGGATTGTTATCAAGAAGTTCTCCCACATACCTGCCAGTCTCGGTAATTTCTACATGGACTTTATAAAGCCACAATGCCTCTAGGGTAGAATCTAGACAAATTTCTTGATTGGGGGGATCAGAAATAGGTGCAAGAATTGTTGTGTCTGTGGGTAAGTTTTCCATGACGGGGGCGATCGCAGGGTTTATGGTATTCATAACTATAAAAATTATAAAAAAGTTGTAAGAAGTAGAAATATGGTTAAGGAAACATTATGAACTCTAAAATTAGATCAAAGATTTAGCTTAGTCTTGCAAGCCTGACTCACGGATGGAAGCACTTCTATTTGAAGTGGTAATTTAAATTAGCAAGATTAACTTATCAATTAACCGTCTAAACTAAATAGTTAATTATTCACGAGCCAATTTATATCTAGAATTGTGATCAAATCCTAACACATTTATCTGGAAATGTAGCCTCTTAATCTACTTAATCAAACCTTAACCTAGCCCTTAGAAACTAATCGAATCAACTCCGTAAATTTACTTGTTCTTGCAGCCAAGGATCTACTGGTTGATCATCTTTACGCCGTAGTTCAATTTCGATGATCATCACTAACTGAGAGCCGGGCGGGGCTGGTTTTTTGTGAAATAAAATATCATATTCCTCTGGGTTATGATTGTTTGATCTCAGCCAATCTTGAACTTTTATAGGGGCAAAAATTCCCTGTCCTTCTTGAAAAAGGCGAGTGATTTGCATTTGTAAATTGTAGGGATTTATTCGAGCCATAATTTTCTCCTTGATATTTTATTGGGTAGATCGTATTTTACTGAGAGCTTAATTGAGGAGCTTCACTAATGAACTTAGCTGAGGAGCTTAACAACAAAGCTGAGAAGATGTCTAAAAAACTTCTAGTGGCTAAAGTCGTTACGACAAAACCCTCCTCTACCAGCATAAACTCAAGGCAGATTAAAAAAATCATTAAAAAAATCATTAAAAAAATTTAGGGCTTTATCAACCGTAGTTGCGTCTGTAGTCAACCATGTCAAGTAAATATCCTCAAAGATTGCGAACAAGATTGCGAAAAGTAATAATCACCAGCCCCAATCCGCAGATTGCTAGTCACTCAATCTCCATCAATCTCTAATCCCTAGGGATTTTCGGCTAAGAACATACTAAAATAGACCCAAGAGTTTTCCCTTGGGCATAATCTCCCTTAGTCACGCGATCGGTGCAATCTACTTAAATAATTTCGAGGATAAGTTATGGAAAACCTACTCCTAATCTCCGAGGCGGCTCAAGAGCTGGAGCAGCACGGAAATTCTGCACGCATCAAAAAGTTGATTTTTGCAACTTGGAAAAATCGCTGGGAAAATGACCTCGGCTTGATCAATAGATTTCCCCTGACTAATATTCTTCAGGAATTAGTTAGCAAGGCTACTACGCCAGGGCAACTACGGGCTGCCTTGTTCAATATTGTGAATACTCTCAACAAAAAGGATGAGTACGCAATAGTTGCCGAAATCATCTTAACTAAGTTGGCTAATCTATATCCTGATGAAGAGCCAAAAACAGAGATGGTTTATCGGGCTAGTCCCAGTCAACCTCCGGCTATTTATTCCCAGCCCGTACCAGCCAGAGTTGCCCCCAGAGAATCGGGAATCGATACTATCACCAATATCAAAGTTCCGACTGATGAGATTCAAGCCCTTGAAGATAGTTCCCCTAAGGATAGGGCGATTGTCGATAGTCCCATTAGTCAATCTAATCATCAATCTAATCATCAATCTAATCATCAATCTAATCATCAATTTATTGATAATCAATCTGTTAAACACCACCAAGAAAACCAATCTCCACCTGCGGCTAGTGTCCACGGCAGTCTACAAGGGAATCTGCGCTACGATCCCTTTGCCGTCAGACTAGCAATCATGAAGTATAGTAACCCTCTACGGGCAAAAATGTTATTGCTTTGTATTGTGGAAGAGCAAGTTATTTTTAATCAGGGAAGCTGGCTGAAACTTCGATCGAGGAATCTGGATGAACTGCTGACGGAGGCTTTTCAGAAATTTTCGAGTCTAGAACAGTTGGAATCTCAACTCCAAGTCATTGCTAATAATCTTCAGGAACCTGATGAAAATATGCAAGCTGCTGAAGCGATCGTCAAAGCAATTAAGCCATTTTATCTAGCCTGATTAGGTGTTGAATTATTTTGAACTATTTTGAATTATTTTTTATGCAGCCAAATATCCAACCAAATATATTTAAGCAAGTATTTATTAGAATATTCCTAAGATTAGTGACAGCCTTTGCCTGTTTGTGTTTAGTGATCAGTTTGAGTGGGTGTGAGCAGAAAATTTCTAAGGTGTTGGCAAGTCCACCGGGAGATTGGGTGGCAATTCGGGGCGAAGGCGTGGCTCTATCCTTACCGATGGGTTTTATCGGCGGTAATCCGGGGCGAGAATTGACAGATATCCAAGCTCAACTGGGGGCGATCGACCCAGACTCGGAAAAGAAACTCCGGGCAGTAAGCCAAAATCCCACAAGCGTGGCTCTGGTAGCCTTCGATACTCAGGGAAATAGTTCCCAAGGGAATCAAGCCTCTAATCCTAAAATTCCGGCAGCTACCAATGTCAATATTACTAGTCAATCTCTGCCCAAAGATGCCAAAGCTAAATCTCTCCTAGAAATGGGAGTCCAACAAATCACCAATAGCTCCAGTAATTCCCTAGGCGGCTATCAAATTCTCCAGCAACAAGTAATTACCATCCAAGAGCAAGAGATAGTTAAGATCATCGCTACCATTGCGACCTCTAAACCTACAGCTAAAGTTGATATTAATAGTGGGTTAGGAATTAATCCTGTAACTAATCCAGTCACTAATTCAACAACATCAACTACATCGACAACAACATCAGCAACTACTGGGGCAAATACCATGGTGACTAGCACCGCCTCAGCGATCGCTCAGACACCGGAGACTCAAGACAATCTACAAATTCAGCAATTATTTTATTTAGTTCCTGATGCTGCCCACAAAAAATTATGGGTAATTACCTATACTACTTTGGCGCAGGGTTTCGATCGATACCTACCCATCTTCGAGAAAAGTATTAATACCTTACAAATTTTTTCTTAACCAAAATCTTGGTAAATTATCTTGGTGAATCATAGTGCAGTTAAAACAAGTAATCATTGCCTACAAAGCTAGAGACAAACAAAGTCAAAAATGGGCAGAACGCTGTGCAAGGGAGTTGGAGCAGCTCGGCTGTCATGTACTGGTGGGGCCAAGTGGCATTAAAGATAACCCCTATCCAGTATTTCTCGCTTCTTCGACACCACCCATTGATCTGTGTATTGTCCTGGGGGGTGATGGCACGGTATTGGCGGCGGCTCGCCATTTGGCTCCAGAGGGGATTCCCCTATTGGCGATTAATATTGGTGGGCATTTGGGTTTTTTGACGGAACCGATAGAGGAATTTACAGATACTATGGGGGTCTGGCGACGATTGCAGGAAGACCGCTATGCCATTCAACGGCGGATGATGCTGGAGGCGATGGTATTTGAGGGAGACCGGGAGGAGGGAGATGCGGTGAGCGATCGCTTCTATTGTCTCAATGAGATGTGTGTTAAACCCGCTAGTATCGATCGAATGCCTACAGCAATTATTGAGATGGAAGTAGACGGAGAAGTGGTGGATCAATACCAAGGGGATGGGCTACTAGTTGCCACGCCTACGGGTTCTACCTGTTATACAGCTTCTGCCAATGGTCCGATCATGCACCCCGGCATGGAAGCGATTACCGTCACGCCGATTTGTCCCCTGAGTTTATCGAGTCGGACGTTGATTTTGCCTGCGGGTTCGGTGGTGAGTGTTTGGCCATTGGGAGATTTTGAAACCAATAATAAGCTCTGGACTGATGGGGCGATCGGTACGTCTATTTATCCCGGTCAAAGGGTTGATATTCGCATGGCAGATTGCCAAGGAAAGTTTGTATTACTCCGAGAAAATTATTCTTTCTATCAGACCCTCCGAGAAAAATTACAATGGGCGGGGGCAAGAATTAAATACACGAATAATTATCATAATTAACATGAGTTCGGTTTAAGAAAAAGCCCTGAACCTAAGCCTGGATAAGTTCCCTGAGCGGACTTGTACTGAGCGGAGTCGAAGGAAAACCGGGACAGAGGGCGTAAAGCCTTACGCCCCTACAGATTGAAATTTATTGCTACTAGGCAGCGTAGGAACGGACTAACTCCTCGAGGTTGTTGACTTGAACGCCTCGACCGATCGCCTCCATGTACCAATCATCTTCTTCTCGATAAATTTCTGCCATGATCATCCCTGTGATCCCTCCCTGTCCTGAGAGATTATAGCGGGCAAATTCGAGGTTGGTTGCCATATCTACTAGACGGACGTAGGCGTTTTCAATGCGCCCAAAATCCTGTTGCTTGAGACTACACTCATAGATATTGACGGTAAATACTAGCTTAGTGATTTCTGGGGGAATTTTGCCCAATTCCACGATGATCTGCTCATCATCTCCAATCCCCGCTCCGGTTTTGTTGTCGCCTAAGTGAGTAATACCGCCCGATCGATGTTTGAGGTTGTCAAAATAGACAATATTTTCGGGATTGTCGATCGTCCCTTCGCTATCCAAGCAAATCACCGAAGCATCTAAATCACAATTGCTTGGCTCTTCATGACCACCACTAAATAACCCCCCCGGTGAGTGACTAGGAATATCCCAGCCTAAGCCGCACATGATTTTTTCTAGGGTAGGCACTGCTTGGGAGAGAGAGATGCGCTGTCCTTGCTGTAGGGAGACTGATGCTCCGGGAGTGACAGATCTAAGTTCCGGCTCTTGTAAATTGCTTGTCATTTGTGTTGCCTCCTTGTGTCCTAGATTAGTTTCCTAGATTTATCTAACTAGATATTAAATCTAAGATTTAGATATTGCCAAAGCTGTTGAATTCTACTATCTGAAATCTTGCAAAATTTTGCTATGCATAATCTTCATCTCACAGATTTTCCCTCAAACCCTAAAAATTCATAATAAATTTAGCAACCAAATTATCTCTTGATGAACCGCTAAACTTCTTAATACATCTCTCATTTAAGTTGATTATAAATTTAAGGTGGTGATGAATTAATTTAGGGAGTTAGGGTCGATCGAACAACTGACCATCTAGATTGCTAACACTTCTTTCGAGATTCGCTAGGGAACGATTAAAACCGACGATCGCATTTAGGCGATTTACCTGCGCCCTAGTAAGTTCCGTCTGGGCTGTGATTACTTCACTTTGGGTTCCTACCCCCGCCTGAAACCGGAGTCTTGCCAATCTTAGCCCTTCTGTCGCACTGTTCTCTGCTTGGGCTGTAGTAGCGAGGTTTGCTTTGTTGGCTTGGAGATTGTAAAAGGCTTGCTCTACTTGAAACCGGATTTGATTGCGCTGGATTGTAAATCCACTCTGGGCAACCAGAATATTTGCCTCCTGTTGAGCAATCCTCGATCGAGCCGCTCCCGCATCAAAAAATGTCCACTGCGCTCGAATCCCAATACTTCCACCCCCGGCAGTATTTGCCCCATCCCCCAAATTGCCGATCACTCCATAGTTAGCAAACAGGTTCACTTGGGGTAGAGTGTCTGCCGTTGCAATGCGTTGCTGGGCTTCAGATTGCTCAATTTCGAGGAGTTGCTGTTCAATTTCGGCTCGATTCTTGAAGGCAAGGACAATACTGTCTTCTAGGTTCAGGGGCCAGTCTCCGAGGACATTGATCGCATCAGCAGTAACTACCGTGGCAGTTTGGGGCAGATTTAATCTTTGGGCAAGTTGGCGGCGGTTGATCAACTGTTGGGCTTCAGCATTGCGTCTATCTTGGATAGCATTTGCCAAGGCTACCTCCGCTTGCAGAACTTCAAAACGAGTCCCGACCCCCGCCCGCTCTCGGTTTGTAGCATCCCGTAAACTAATTTGAGCCTGCTCTTCAGAGGCAATAGTAATAATTAGCTGAGAATCTGCCTGTTGCAGACTGTAGTAATCGTTGGCAACATCAAGGCGTAACTGCACTAACTGGGTTTCCAGAGCTAGCTGGGCATTGCGGAGTTGGGCAGCAGCAAGGCTGATGGTGGCTGGACGGCGCCCACCAGTGTAGAGATTGTAGTCGAGTTGGAGATTTGCCTGAGCGGACGTACTACCTACTCCTTGCCGCACTCCGGTAATTTCAGCTTGACGATCGGCTGCAAGTCTCGCTGAGGCAGATTCCGATCGAGTGAAATCAAAAGTGACTGTACCTGTAGGAAATTCGCTGGCGTAGGTTTCTCTTAACCGGGCTTCAGCTCGCTCGATCGCCAATTGAGCTTGATTAACCAAAGGGTTATTACGTCTTGCCAGAATTACTGCCTGTTCTAGGGTAATAGGCTCATTGATATCGACTAGTACCTCCTCAGGAATCGTTGGGAATAGAAGCGGATTATTACTAGGATTGAGAAAGTCTGGGGGAGCAAATCCGGGAATACCTGTAGTTAAGCTAGTGGTCAAACCCGTATTGGTGGGGGCAGCTAGGGGTGGTGCTTGGGTAATACTTGGAGTAGCGTTTTGGGTAGTATTTTGGGAATCAGGTAAATTTGGGGAAGGATTGAGGAGAGTATCAGCCTGCGCTAACTGACCCAGAGCAGCACAGGAATTTACTTGATTAGCTTGATTAGCTTGATTAGCTTGATTAAGCAATACAGTTTGCAGAGACCCACATGCTTCCGCATTATTCACTGGATTATTGACGATCGAGGTAAAGGTTTCCCCGGCAACAACTTCTCCCGATAGAGTGCTATTTCCAAGATTTTCAGTACCAAAATTCTCACCACTAACAACTATATTGGTACTCCCATCAGCACTACCATTGAAATCATTATCAGTAGCATTGACTACGGTTGTAGACAGGAGAGTGACAGTAGTGATCGCTACAAACAGGGGAAAACTTCGCATAAATCCTTTACGTTGAATTTGGTTTAATTCTAGAACCTAACCTCTAGAACTTAATTTCTAGAATCTACTCTTTAGAATTTAATCTTGAGCATTTACAGAGTCTATTGTTAGGTGCTAAACGCCCTTTAACTTAGTTTTTGGTAAATATTGCTAGTATATTTTCCTACAGGTTTGCCAAAATTGATATATGCCTTGGGTCGACGGTGGAAATATTTCCAGAAACATCCCCCCTGACTAGTGTACTTTTGCCGCAGCATCAATACCATCACTAATCAGATGCCCATCCTCCATGTAAACAATGCGATCGGCAATATCGAGGATCCGGTTATCGTGGGTGACAAGTAAAATCGTACAGCCCTGCTCCTTTGCTAATTTTTGCATCAGTTCTACCACATCCCGCCCAGATTTCTTATCCAAGGCTGCCGTGGGTTCATCAGCGAGGACAATTTGCGGTTCACTAATCAAAGCCCGGGCGATCGCTACCCGTTGTTTCTGCCCCCCAGACATACTATCTGGATAATATTCCGCCCGCTCCCCTAGCCCTACGGTTTCTAGCATGGCAACCGCCTTAGCATTCAAATCTTCACCCTGAAAACGTTTTTGATGGAGTTCTAGGGACATCCGCACATTTTCCTTGGCAGTTAAAAAAGTCATCAAGTTGTGAGCTTGGAAAATATAGCCAATGTTTAAGCGGAGTTTGGCAAGTTGTCCTTTATTTGCGCCACAAATTTCCTGCCCCAAAATCTTCAGGCTCCCCTCTTGGGCAGAACGTAATCCCCCCATCAGGCTCAACAGGGTAGTTTTCCCAGAACCAGAGGGCCCAGTCATAATAATAATTTCTCCACGATTAATTTCTAGGTCAACATCAAAAAGAGCTTGTTTTCGTAAATTTCCGTCTCCAAAGTAATGGTTGAGTTGATTAGCCGCAATAATCGGCGCAGCCTTAGCTACGGGTTCACGGGTAATCACAGCAGAGGAGGCGGGGTCACAGAGGATAGCTTGCATAGCTTTGCTTGGTATTGTGTTGGTAGGTATGGGTGAGTTTTATCGAAAATTATTTGGGTAAGTCGGGTGAATTAGAAATTGTCGTTAGGTCGGCTCGTTCTAATTTCTTGGCAAATACCGAGCAAATAATTTATATCAATCAGTCGTTATGCAATGGAATCTATATCAACCAGTCGTTATGCAATAAGGAAACAAATCTGTAAATTTTAGGACGGGTTTGGGTGAATACTTGAGTTAAATATGGCGGTAAATATGGCGGTAAATATGGGGATAAATCCTAGGGAAAGATCACCGATCGCACTAGGAGATTAGTTAAGGAACTAACTTTTTGGCTATCTTCGGGGCTGAGGCGGATTTTGACTTCCACCACCCGTCGATCGAGATTTTCCTCTGGTTGGCTACTAAATACTTTCTGCGGATTAACTTGCAAATCAATGTAGGTAACTTTTCCCTTAAGTTCTCCAGTAAAGGCTGAGGCTGTTACTAAGGCTTCTTGACCAATCTTGACCTTGCCAATGTCAGTTTGAGCAACTTCTGCAACCGCCACCATCTGATCAGTCCGCCCCAGATCAGCAATCCCTTCATCTCCCGGCTTTTCCCCTACCTTGGCATAGATTTTTAGTACCTGCCCGGTAATGGGCGCCCGGATAAAGGCTCGATCGAGGACAGCTTCGGCTCTTTCAAGGACGGCGATCGCCCCCTCTACTTCTGCTTGGGCTTGGGTTAGAGTTGGGATGGGAGCTTGGATTTCTCCAGTTTTTGTCTCCGCCATCACCTGAGCTAGTTTTGCTTGGGTAACTTTCACCTGCTCCTGAGCTTGGAGAACTTCATCTTCAAGGCGAGCTTTAGCATCTAATACTGCAATCACCTGCCCCGCCTGAACGGTATCTCCTGCTTGGACAAGGACTTCAGCAATGCGATCGCCATCCAAAGCCAAGGGAGGTGCTAATTTCAGAACTGCGGATTCTGGTTCCAGTCGTCCTAGGGCAGCAATTTTATTGATCGGCCTAACCGTTGGTGTAGATTCTGAGGTACTGCCCACAGAAAAGTGTGACACCCCATAAAAAACAATTCCCCCAGTCGCCATCATTGTCCCCACCAGCAAACCCATTAATTGTGGATTCGATAACTGGGGCATTCTCAATGTCATAAATTTTCCTCCTTGCTGGAAACTCTATACTTGCGATCGGTTAAGATTTTTCTTGAGATTTTTCTAAATAGACATCAAGAATTTCACCAAATAAGGCTAGTTGCTTCACGAAGCTAACTTCTCGATCGCCCAAAATCCGCTCTAGAACAATACCGTCAATGAGGCAACCAAATAGCTTAATGATTTCTGGGTTGGTAATTTCCAAAATATCTATTGCTGCTTGCTCATGGTGGTGATTGATCCGTTGCCAAAGACTCAGCTCATTTGGCTCGGCGGGATGGTGCTTACAAAAATCCATCCACAGATGAGTTTGTTTCATCATATGGTCTTCTTGTTCCTCAATATATTGAGCAACTAAAGCGATTCGCTCCTTAAGGGTTTGGGCATTTTTGACTCTGCCTTTAACAATTAATAGTTTTTCCTGACAAGATTGCTCGATCAGTTGCCCAAACAATTCTTCTTTGCTAGGGAAGTAGTGGTAAAGTGTACCTGTGGAAACCCCAATGCCCTGAGCTACCTCTCGCATGGTGATGGCAGCATAGCCTTTCTCTGCGAACAGGTCAAAACTCTTGGCAAGAAGTTCTTTTCGGTACTGATCATGATCAACAATCTTCGGCATGAATCCACAAGTTATTTTATATCGACTGCTTGTTATATAATAAATTTGCCCTTGAGAAATGTCAAGTAAATGTAGTGTTTGTATTTTATACCTATTAAAAAATTTGCTAACTCCATGACCCTGATTAGAATCCCGCCCTCTTGGCAACTGCCAGAAAGTCAAGTTACTCCCGAAGCAGTATTTCTGAATCGTCGTCGGTTTTTGCAGGGAGCGATCGCCACTGGATTAGCCGCCACAACTCTACCCCTCACTGCCTGTGCCAGCCCCGACTCCACTACTAACAAAGAAGCCACCTACACAAACCTAATTAAGAACCCCAGCTTTGTCGATGTCGGTAGACCCATCACGGCGGAACACCTCACTTCTACCTACAATAACTTCTATGAATTTGGCACTGGCAAATCTGTGTGGCGAGCTGCTCAAGCCTTACCCCTAGAAAATTGGAAAATTGAAGTTACAGGTTTGGTAAGTAATCCCCGCACCTATGATTTGGATGAAATTCAACGCAAATTCCCGATCGAGGAGCGCATCTATCGGTTTCGGTGTGTGGAAGCTTGGGCAATGGTTGTGCCTTGGGCGGGTTTCCCCATGCGGCTTTTGGTGCAAGATGTACAGCCCACTAATGAAGCAAAGTTTGTCCGCTTTACCTCTTTCTATGATCCGAAGATCACTAAAGGTGGCAGTTTATTAGGCTCTCGTCCCTGGCCTTACACCGAGAGCTTACGGATTGAGGAAATGAATAATGAATTAGCATTTTTTGCAACAGGGATTCATGGCAAACCTTTACCCAAGCAAAACGGCGCTCCCCTGCGGATGGTGATTCCATGGAAATATGGTTTTAAGGGCGCAAAGTCGATCGTCAAAATAGAATTTCTGCCCACGCAACCCGCCACTTTTTGGAATACGATCAATGCCAACGAGTACGGTTTCGAGGCAAATGTTAATCCCTTCCAACCCCATCCCCGTTGGTCTCAAGCTACCGAACGAATGGTTAGTGATGCCCCCAGTTTACTTTGGGAAACTCGTCCTACTCTTCCCTTCAATGGCTACGCAGAATACGTTGCGGGACTCTATAGTTAAAAATAGAGTTGAAAATATAGTTAAAAGTAGAAAAATTCACAAATTCTCCGCATTAGCTAAGGTGGAAATGACGGAATTAAGTATTTAAAATCATGTTACTTTTTGTATCGAAATCAATCAAATCAAGCAATTTAATCAGGAAATAAAATAATCATCTGTCACACTTACAAATGTAGGAGCCAAGATTGTTTGAGTTATTCAATCAATTGTAGGTAACTAATTCTCAAATTCAACCAACAAATTTTAGAGGTTACAGATCATGAGCTTAGAAGATAGAGTTAAGGCAACCGCTAAAAATATCGAAGGCAAAGTCCAAGAAGCCCTAGGCGACCTGAGTGGAGATCCCCAAGCCCAAGCGGAGGGTCAGGCAAAGCAAGTAGAGGCAAAAATTCAGCATACTGTCGAAAACATCAAGGATGAAGTCAAAAAAACCATTGACTAGAAATCTTTAGCATTTTTCGTCAAGTAATTAAAATATCTTACAAAACCTAAAAAAATCCTAGTTTAGGGGAAATTTGTAAGTAGCAAACTGTGTTCCCTAAATCTGAGGGAGAAGAGAATTTCATGTTTTTTGATGAAATAGACCCCGTTAAGGTGAGCTTTTTGCACCTACTATTTCTGACAACAGATATAAGTTCCAAATACCCCTCAGATAAAAACACAAAATAAAAATATAAAATCTATTACAAGCCTTACTTGTGATTTTTTAGTCATAACTTTTTTATAACTGCTGTATCTAGACTTGCAAATATTGGTGGAAATATTAATAGAAATATTAATTCTGAGGTTCAGAAATGACTCACGATCGGGATAATGATGCTAACTTTGTCCGCAAACAAGAACTACAACAGGAAAAAGAAGCTTTTCAGCTACGGCAAGAGGAAAAACGTCTAGAAGTTGCGAGACGGGGTAACACGTATAAATGGATAGTTAATAGTATTTTCTGGTTAGCAGGAATGCTGGAAATACTTCTTGCTATCAGATTTTCACTCCGATTATTTGGAGCCAACCCCGAAAATGACTTTGCTCAAATAATTAATAATTTATCTGCACCTTTTGTCGCCCCATTTTCTACGCTATTTATCAGTCCAACGGCAAATGAGGGGACAAATATTTTTGATCTCAATGTGATAGTGGCGATGGTTGCCTATACTATCTTGAGCTATTTGGTAGTTTCCCTAGTCAGATTTATTTTTTATCAAGAGCCTTAGATACTACTCATACTATATTTCATCTGGATAATATATCACTCTAGATAAATTACACCACTAGAGTTAGTTTGATTTAGAGATGTTTTCTCTATTTTGCTGTTGTAGTTGCTGAATTTGCTCCAAGGACAAACCCGTAAATTGAATAATTAAATCCATAGAAATAGCGGAGTTGAGCATATTTAAGGCAATTTGATTAACAGCCTCAGCCTTACCTTCAGCCCGACCTTCAGTCAAACCCTCTTGCAAAATTGCTTGATAAGTAACAGATTCTTTCATAATGTCTCTCCTGATTATTCTCTGAATTATCTCTAGGTCTAATTTTAACCCAGAAATAATCGAGGTAGCGGCGGCAAGATTTGCTTGCATAGTTTGGTCATTTATGGCTTCAATTTGTTGAGCAGCTTGTCTCAGGGCTTCCTCTGGATCATCGGTCTGAGAAAGAGTAACGAAGGGTAATAGCCCTTGGTACTGCTGAAATATGGCTGTCGGTTGCTCCCAGAGTCTGATGGTGTTGAATTGGTGTTGAGTCTGACCAGAGACTGAGACGAAATTATTTTGATAGGCGAGGGGAGAAGTTGTGGGTTTGAGATAAATTACTGTCTGGTGAATTTGTTTGAGAGGAAACTTCCGGTATAGTCGTAGCCAGTAATCCAGCATCCGTAGGGGCATATTTTCTTCGGTTCTGGTTTGAAATTCTAGATGGAGGATCAGGGCTGAAGATTCTAGAAATATCAGGGAATCAGCCCGGATGGGTTCGATCGAGAGTTCCGAGGGTTCCAGCTTGGTGAGGGGAATTGGTTCGCCGAGAATCCAACTGGCAAAGTCAGCAGGAAAGGTTTCAGCGAGGAGTTTACAGATATTATCGTACATTTAGCCATGATTTAACCGTAGATCTAACAAGGGGTAAAAATGCCCAACGGGACCAGTGCCGGAGCCGATCGCTAGGGCATGATCTAAGGCGGCGGTGACGTAATCTTTGGCGGCTTTAGTTGCTTCTAAGGGAGTTTTACCAAGGGAGAGATTGGCGGCGATCGCAGCACTGAGAGTACAACCTGTGCCGTGGGTATGCTTCGTGTCAATGGTGGTGGTCTGCAATACCTGAAAATCCTGCCCGTCAAACCACACATCTACGCCCCGCAAGTCTCCCGTCATGGCTCCACCTTTCACCAGCACATGCTTGGCTCCTAGGTGATAAATATTTTTGGCGGCGGTTTGCATATCTTCTAGGGTATTAATCTCTAAGCCCCCCAAGAGTTGAGCCTCATAGCGGTTGGGAGTTGCAATCAATGCTTGGGGAATCAAAAAATCTCGCAGGGTAGCGATCGCCTCATCCGCAATCAACTGCGCCCCGGTTCTCGATACCATCACGGGATCTACCACCAACTGCGTTAACCCTAGAATTTTCACCTGCTCCGCCACCGCCGTGATAATTTCCTGATTCAAGAGCATTCCTGTCTTCGTGGCTCCCGCCCCAATATCCTGCACCACTGCCTCTAGCTGGGCTACCACCGACTCCACAGGCAAGGCATCTACCCTCGTCACCCCTAGGGTATTTTGGGCAGTAACGCAAGTTAGCACACTCATACCGTGGACACAATGGAAGGCAAAAGTCCGCAAATCAGCTTGAATTCCCGCCCCGCCGCCACTATCAGAACCAGCGATCGACAGAGCTGTAGGAATTTTGGGTATGGTCATAGAAAAAATCTGCCCCTAAATATGATAAAAGACTAATCCCGGAGCTTAATGTAGGCGATCGCTCCCCGCCAGACTAGCACTTGCTGCCCAGATACTTTCAGACAAATACAGTTTTGATCCTGCCAAGATACCTTTCCTGACAGTACATCACTGGTAGTTAACTTTAGTTCAATATCCTGCTTATCTTTAATAAAGCCTTGAACTTGGCGCACACTAGGCAATCCCGTCTCAAATTCACTCATAAATCCATCCCTTCTTCGTCACGTCAACACCAGAAAATACTACAATTATATTGCAGTGCGGAACGCACAAATAGCAACACCTGACCAAAAAATAGTAGAAGTTTGCCGATCTCCTCAAGATACCTTTGGCTTTTGAGCAAAACAAATTATTTAATAAGTTTATTTAACAAGTATTTATGAAGATTGATTTTACGAAGTATCACGGTTTAGGCAATGATTTTTTGTTGATTGATAACCGCCAATCTAGTACACCATTGATCACTCCAGAGCAGGCGGCGGTACTGTGCGATCGCCATTTTGGGGTCGGAGGTGATGGGGTGATCTTCGTGCTTCCCGGCGTAGAAGGCAGTGATTACACCATGCGGATTTTTAATTCTGACAGTTCGGAACCAGAAATGTGTGGCAACGGGATTCGCTGCTTTGCTAAGTTTGTTGCCAATCTTGACGGTCATATTACCCCTGAAAAAATTGTCCCCACTACCTACAAAATTCATACCCTAGCCGGGATCATTAAGCCGGAGATCCTTGGGGATGGCAATATCACGGTGGATATGGGGAAACCCCGCCTAATTGCTGAAGAAATTCCCACAACCTTAGCTACAGGGAGTAAGGTGATTGAAGCACCCTTGGGCGTGGCAGGCCAGTCTTGGTTGGCAACCTGTGTAAGTATGGGCAACCCCCACTGTCTTGTGTTTGTTGATGATGTCCAGAAAATTGATCTGAGCGTGATCGGCCCCCAGTTTGAGAATCATCCAGTTTTTCCTCAAAAGACCAATGTAGAATTTATTGAAGTTGTGGCTCCCGATTATCTAAAAATGCGGGTGTGGGAAAGGGGGGTAGGTACGACCCTCGCCTGTGGGACTGGAGCCTGTGCCACGGTGGTTGCCGGAGTTTTGACTGGGAAAAGTAATCGCTCTTGTACGGTCGAACTCCCCGGTGGTTGTCTCCAGATCACTTGGTCAGAAGCGGACGATCGCCTCTATATGAAAGGGCCTGCCCAAGCCGTATTTACAGGCAGTGTCGAGATTTAGAGCCAAGATTTAGAGCCAAGATCTAGAGCCGAGATTTAACTCTAACCAGACCAGCAAGATCTACAAGATCAACCAAACCAGCCAACCTATTAGATAATTAACTAAAGAATTCATCCCAACTTCCTTGATTAGCTTTCCTAAACACCCCAAAATCCCTAATAAACACCCCCACAGCAACTCCCTAAGTATGGCAATTTACCAAATTAGAGAAAACGGACAACTAACAGAAATGCAGGCCAAGCCTTGGGATTCCCCCGCCTCCCTGAATCAAATTCTGACAGATAACTCTAGTCTGCTGGCTGGAGAGCAGATTGATCCCATCGATCCCCGACGCTGGTTGCCGATCGCGACTCAGTTGCCCGTGCCGTCGGCAGTTTATGATCAAGAACGGGGCGTTGTGGATCATTTATTTGTGGATCAGGATGCCATCCCGACCTTGGTACAGGTGGTGACTAGCCATGCTGATAATCATGGGGAAATTTTGGTGACACAGGTACTCGATCGAGCCGCCCATGCCGTTAGTTATTGGTCGATCGCTACCTTGAAGGATGAATTTTTTACCTATAGTCGTAAGCGGGGTCATGATTGGGAAGAAGTCCTCCAAGATTTTCTGGCTGTGGATTCCCTGACCGACACGGAGATTTTTTGGCAGCAGGTGCAACAAAACTTGAGCCAAGGCAAAATTCGGTTAATGTTGATCAGCGATCGCATTCCCCAGCCTTTGCAACACTTGGTGGAATTTCTCAATCAGCAGATGATCAATGCTGAAGTTTTTGCTGTGGAAGTGAATCAATACACCAGTGACAATACCAAGATTCTCATTCCCCGCCTGATTGGGATTACCCCTAGTAACCGCCACAAAGCCATCAACCCCAGACCCGGCAACCAATGGGATGAAGTTGCTTTCCTCCAAGAACTTACTACCCGCAAAGCCACCGATGGCGCGATCGTGACCCAGAGAATTTTGGAGTGGACAAAGGCAAGAAAACTGCATATTTATTGGGGAATTGGGCGAGTGGACGGCTCTTTCTCGGTGGTTCTCAAGCAGGAAGCCATTAGCCATCCGATTTTGGTGGTCGCCATGAGCCAGTTAACCAATGACCTCAAGCTCCAGTTTGGTGTGCCGATTACGATCGCCCCCTTCCAAGGAGAAGAAAAACGCAAGGAACTCTTGCAACGCTTCCCAAAAATTCAAGGAATGCGGATTGTAGAGGATGCCCAATCTTTAACCTGTTTTGTCTCTTCCCGCCAAGCCGAAGCCGTCCTCGATCGAGTCTTCCACGCCCTCGATTGGATTATTCACGAAATCCTTGGTTAGAGGTGAGTCTAGGCTTTTGAGAGCATGACTTGGGGAGAGTAGGCATAGTTATTAAGCAAACTTTAAGTTAGATAATTAACGCTTATATAAACTGTTGTTAACTAAGACATAACCTTAACTCTGTAAAGTTTTAGGGAGTTTTACTCATGTAATTTTCCCTATCCAAAAAAATTCTGTTATGTCGAAAAACTACGCTCCTAAGAGAAGATTCGTGGAACCTGATGAGGTCAGCCACAACACTAGCCCTAATGATTCTTTTGCCCAAGTTCTCGATCGAGCGCGCATGGGTCGTCGGGGTTTCCTCAAAGGCAGTTCCTCCCTCGCTGCTGCCTCCATGTTAGGAACAGGGTTAGCATTTCTGATTGATACAGTCAAACATGACGGTCAAGTCGCCGCTGCCGCTACGGATCTCCGTCTCAGCTTTGCCCCCGTTGCCAAGAGTATTGCTGATACACTCACGGTTCCGGCTGGCTATACAGCTAGAGTTTTACTCGCTACAGGAGATCCCCTCAAGAGTAATATCACTCCCTACAAAAATAACGGCACGGATAATGACTTTGAACTCCGGGTTGGGGATCATCATGATGCCATGCACTACTTCGGCATGAACCAAGCGGGTAATGGCTTCGATGCGAATGGTGTCGATCGAGCCTTACTCTGCATTAACCACGAAGTTTGTGAAGATCTCGGTTTTGTCCATCCTAACGGACCCACTAACTATGGACAGGAAAGCACCAGCCCCCGCCCCGCCATCGAAATCGATAAAGAAGTAGCCGCCCACGGGGTGACGATCGTCGAAATCACCAAACAGGGTTCTACTTACCAAATTAACAAGGATTCCCGCTACAATCGCCGCGTTACAGCTTTGACTGAGTTTGAAATTTCTGGTCCTGCTAAAGGTAGCTCCATGATGGTAACGGCTTTCTCTCCCACTGGGGAAAAAACTAGAGGTACCCTCAACAACTGTGCCAATGGCTACACTCCTTGGGGAACCTACTTGACCTGTGAAGAGAATTGGGCTGGGTATTTCCACCGCCGGGAAGCAGACACCGCCAGAACTGAAAAGGAGGTAGCTTCCTTTAAGCGCTACGGCCTCGGCAACGCCACCTCTGGTCGCTACAATTGGTCTCTGGCTGACAAAACCAACACTGATGTCTACCGTCGCTGGGATACTAGCAAAACCGGTAGTTCCCCTACTCAGGATTTCCGTAATGTGGCGAATACCTTTGGCTGGGTTGTAGAGATTGATCCTTTTAATTCTGATGTCACCCCCAAGAAACGGACTGCGATCGGTCGCTTTGCCCACGAAGGCTGCTGGCCCGCTAAGGCTGTGGCTGGTCAACCGCTAGTTTTCTACTCAGGCGATGATAATCGTAACGAGTATGCCTATAAGTTTGTCTCCACGGCAGTATGGGATCCTAGAGATGCCACTGGTGGTATTGCCGCAGGAAATAAATATCTAGATGCAGGAACTTTGTACGCCGCTAAGTTCAATGATGACGGCACTGGAGAATGGTTGCCCTTGACCATGAACAATCCCAAGATTGCTAGCTATGCTGGTTATACCTTTACTGATCAAGCTGACATTTTGACGAATGCTCGAATTGCTGCTGATGCTGTTGGTGCAACCAAGATGGATCGTCCAGAATGGGGCGGTGTTAATCCTGTTAATGGTGATGTTTATCTAACCCTAACGAATAACGTTTCCAGTAGCAGTGGTCGGGGTGTGAGGACTCCTCTCAATGCTTCTAATCCTCGTTACTATGCCGATACCAAAGGGTCTACAACTAGCCGGGGGAATGTGAATGGTCATATCATTCGCTGGAAAGAAACAGGCAATAACCATGCAGCCACAACCTTTGCTTGGGATATTTACCTCTTTGGAGCTAGAGCAACTGCTGGGACTGATGTAAATCTTTCGGGGCTGACAGATGAAAATGATTTCTCTAGTCCTGATGGTCTCTGGTTTAGTGAAGCTACTCCCGGGCTGCTGTGGGTGCAAACTGATGATGGTTATATCACTGATGCTACCAACTGCATGATGCTGGCAGCAATCCCCGGAGCCGTTGGGGATGGTGGAACCAAGATGGTGACAAATAAATCAGTACCCATTAATAATAATGCTGACCAAACTGTGATGACTCGCATGGGACAACAAGCCAATCCTACAGTGCTGCGTCGCTTTTTGGTGGGTCCCCGGGATTGCGAGATTACCGGAATTACTGAGTCTCCCGATGGCAAGGTAATTTTTGTGAATATCCAACACCCCGGTGAAAATAGCGAATCCGCTACGGATCCTAGCAAGTTTACCAGTAACTGGCCAGATGGCGGTGATGCTCGTCCTCGATCGGCCACGGTGGTGATCACCCGCAATGATGGCGGCAAAATTGCAATCTAGAGCCTAGATCAAACAAATTAACTATTTATTGTTAGGGAGCTTGACTACAGTTAGGCTCCTTTTTGAACGCATATAGAGCCAAACCCATTTGTAGTTGGAGTTGGCTTTTGCTGGACTGCGAAATCCTAGAGCTAGGGAGTTTATACTTCGGTAAGTTCAGCACTAAAGTTTAAGTAATAGCTTTAGCTCCTTTTCTTCAAGATAAAGTTACCCCCAGAGACAAAAATCACCAGACTAGTAACGATTCCCAATTCCGGCGATCGACTTCAGGTTTTGACACCGCAACAACTCCGTAAAATTTAAGCCCCGCTTTTTCTCAATCTCAGCAACTTGGACAATGCCTTGATACAGAGCCTCTGCCGCTTCTGTTTCTGTGTAATTTCTGCGGGCTGCCACTTGGAGAGCTTTTTGGTCAGCCTCTACAGACACTTGGTTACTATCATTTTTTTCCCAGAGCTTCCTGAAACCGACCAAGGCTAAACCACTACCCACCACCATGCCGATCGCATCCCCTTGATTAAACTCTACCCAGCCGCCGATCAAACCTGCTGCTGCCATTACCTGATACCAATTGGGTTGTAGCCATTTAATTTGTAAGAGGCGACACACGACACTCAAAAATAATAAATCTTGCTGAGGTACAGACAAATAACGCCACAGATCAAAATTAATATAAATGAGCTTTTCCCTCGACCAAGGCAGAGGCTGGGGTGCAAAAATAACCTGCTCCTGCTCCGGTTTGCTGAAGACCTTGATCCCCATTCGTCCCGAAGCTGGCATCAGGTCAAACAGACGATAAATTTCGACCTCTGGATTCATTATGACCTTAATCAATACAATGCTTCCCTGCTGTGCAAATTTCTAGCTGAGATTTCTTTTATTCTCAAACTCTACCAGAATAACAGTCCCTGCAATTAATTTACATACTTCCAACACCCAGTAGGTATATTGCATTCCAATCATAGTTCTAGAGAGAGATTTTACGGGTTCAAACAAGTCTAGCTGAAGACCCCAACCGCTCATTTCTGGGGTGAGAACGTAGGTATAGATCAGGCTAATTACCAACATGAGAGCCGAGAGGACGATCGACCTTCTTGAAAAAGACCGCCAATGATCATGGTTAATAATCAATAACCCCGTCATGACCAAAGCTCCACAGAGTAATTCCACATGGTTAAAAGCCCCAAACAAGAGATAACCCGCTGCCGCAAAGCCCGGTTGGGTCGTCATTCCTGAGGTTGCCAAGCCCGGCATGATCACTAAATCTACAATCAAACTGCTACTCAGCCAAAAGGTCAGGATTAACATCACTGCGGAAGCCGTGCGATCGTCCCTTCTGTTAGATTCCGAAACCTGTCCATAGATATTTGCCATAGCTTTGACCGATTTCTCGGTAGTAATTGATTGTCCTTGCTTTCCTATTACTTTTAATCTATCAAAATGCTATCCTTTTGGATATTAAGTATCATTTCCCGATTAACTCTAATTGTTGCGATAATTGTTGCGATTTATTGGTTCTGTGAAGTAATTGTTAACTAGCCAAGATCAAAAGTTAACGAATAGATTTAAGTAGAGGCAGTAGATTTAGCCACATTATCCAGCAAAAAATCCAGCAAAAATTGATTAATCCTTAGTCAATATCTATGCATACCAAGTCATCCTAATTCATACCTATGTCTAGACCAAATCTCAGTTCCGGTTTTCGCCTTGCTGCCCTAGGGGGTATTGTCACATCCCTAACACCTCTCTTCGTCTCTGGTGCTACTGCTAATATTATTGATCCGGTAGTAATTAATCGCCGTGTGGGTATAGACTACAGCGTTTGTGCCAGAGAACTCCTTGAGCAGAATATTGCCCCAGAACAGGTGGCGATCGCCTGTAGCCAAGCCCAGATTCCCCCAGACCTATCTCTATGCGCCATCAAAATCAGCAGTCTCACCCCGATCGCTGCCATTGATGCTCTGACTGCTTGCAACCGAGTCCGTCGCCCGGTGGAACTCTCCACCTGTGTTGTGGATATTTTCAGCCGTACCCAAGGAACTGACCCGATCGTGCTGGCAAGTTCGGCAAATTTGGTTATGGATAATTGTCGGCGGAGTCTACTGCCCCTGCGCTTTGCTGACTGCGTATCGGGTTTGAGCCAGCAGATTAACTTAGTGACGGATAATGCCCTCCGCACTTGTATTGCTGCGGAAGAACGTCGTTAAGCTGTTCAGTCTTTAAGCTCTTACCAGAAGTTGACAAAAAGCAACCCCCGTAGTCTCTTGTGTAGATCTATGGGGGTTTAAGTTTAGTAGTTAGGTTAATCTTGATAGCTACTATGTTCTAGTTCCCAAGAGACATAGTGTATTTGAAGTTGCGATCGCCTGTGTAGCCCGATAGTTCTGCTAGTTTTTCTAGGGATTTCACTCCCGACTGGATTTCACCATTGATCACCCAAGTGGGGAAGGCTTTAACTCCCGCCGTTTGGCAAGCTTGGGTTTGGGGATTGACTCCATCGGGCGCACACTCAACGTAGGGAACCTTGGCAAAGGCTTCTTTTCCAAATAATTCTTTTTGTTGGAAACAGTGGGGACACCAGTAGGCTCCGTATTCTTTGGCTCCTGTGGCAGCTAGGTGTTCGGCGAGGGCAATCTCTGCGGGGCCAGAGGTTGTGGTGATATCCCAACCCTTACCCGGTGCTGGTGGTGTCGTGGGCAAGCTGACTAAGGTTCTGCCCGTGGCTCCGGGGCTGGCAATATTGGCGTAGACTCCAAGAGTCCCGATCAAAGTCACCATGACAATAATTACCCCTGTAAATAATATTTGCCCGATATCTTCCCACGTATTACCAAAAAGTGTTAAAGCCAACAGGCTTAGGGAGAAAATTGCCGAGCCAATGCAATAGAAACAGACAGCTTTGATTTGGAAGGCTAAGACGTACATGAGATAGCCGCTAAATACTGTCATCGCCGTCGCTCCAGCAAATAAGAATAACTGTGTCCACCTCTCTAGGTTCGATCGCAGTTCTTTCTGCTCATCCCCATTGATTGCTAAGGGAGCCATTGCCATGATGCCCATACTCAGATAAGCCAGCAAGCCAAATAATGCCAAGGGCAACCCAAAGACCGTAGCGTAGGGACTGGAGAGAACCGCATCACAGCTACCGATCGCTTGGGCGGAGTTTGCCGTACAACCAGCGACTTCTGCCCCGGAGAGTTTGACGGTAGTTAGATAACCAGTTAGCAACGCCCCTACTAACGAAATCGCTCCAATAATTGGGCGTGACCAGCGATGAATCCAAGGAGTAGAACGACGGCGAATCATAGGTTTAGGCTAAGTTAAGATTATTTTGGATCAAGTGATTCAGGTGATTTTGATTCAGTACCTATTATAGGTCATGTCTTCCGGTCTGCCATGTCTCCCTAGTTAGGAGGATAGTTAGGGGGTTGGCTCTCGATCGCTAAACGATCGTAATTTTTATTCAATTTGTGGTTATTATTAGATTAAAGTAAAGAAATGTAACACAAATCTTCACTCCAGTTAATATATTTTTTCAACTTCCTCATAAAATCTACCTATAAAATCAATCTATAAAACCCGCCAATGTTATCTAGACTTTTTCCTCCCTCAAATTCTTCTCAAAATTTGCAAGCTCACGGGCAAACCTATGGACAAAGCCTTTGGCAAAATTACACAGAAGCCCTCCGCCACTCCCTCTTAATCTTTTTGGCAGTGTTTACAATCTCTGTAGTGGGAACCCCGGCTGCCTATGCCTTTGACAACCCCGACCTGCTGCCAGAGCAACCGACCCCTGTTATTGATTTAGCCAACTTCTTACCCAAAGGTCAGGAAGAAAATCTTGCCAAGAACCTAACAGATTTTGAGGCAGAAACAGGCTGGAAACTCCGGGTATTGACCCAGTTCGATCGCACTCCCGGCTTATCAATTCGGGAATTTTGGGGCTTAAATGAAAAAAGCGTCTTACTAGTCGCCGATCCCCGTGGTGGCAATATCCTCAATTTCAACGTGGGGGATGCGGTCTATAAACTTCTGCCCCGGACTTTTTGGGTCGAACTCCAAACTCGCTTTGGCAATCTCTACTTTGTGCGGGAAAATGGCGAAAATGGCTCGATCGTCGAAGCCCTAGAATCGATTAAAACCTGTCTCCAACGTGATAGTGGCTGCCGAGTCGTACCGGGCTTACCAAGGGAACAATGGATTTTGACACTAATTACTTCGGTCGTTGGCGGTCTAGTGTGTGGTTTTGCAGCAATCCCCCGCAAGAAGGGGCAGCTTGTGGCTTGGCAGTGGGCTTTAATTTTCTCACCCCTCTGGGGCATTCTCTTCTTTGCCTTTGGTTTGGGCCCTGTTCTCACCCGGACTACGGAGTGGTTGCCCTTGGTCAGAAACATTCTTGGCTTTGTTTTGGGAGGAGTAGTAGCCTTTTTATCGCCTCTCCTGAACCAGTCTTCCCCTTCCTCAGAAGCCTAGGTTTTTCTGATCCACGCCCTAAAATCTACGGTTAATCAACAATCTCTAAGATGCCGTGGCGGACTCCGTAGAGGATGCGATCGATCAAAGTTATTTCATCTTCAGCTAGGGTTTCATGACCAAGGAAAGCATCTTTAAGTTGCTGCTTGTCCGTCGCTGTGATTTGCCTAGAACTGATTACCCTAGTGATGGTTTCCTCTAAACTAAATTGGAGTGAAAAGCTTTGAGAATACATATTTTTGTTTTGGGTGACGGCGAGTTAATTATTTGACTACTACATTTCTATCCAAGTTTACGGATGCAGATTGTGATGGAAACGCTAGTTTGTTCGTGATAAACATTCTCAGAGCTGGTGATACAAGTCACTTCTTTTGATTTTTATATTTTTTTAATATTCCATAAATAAACCAGATTGAGAGAGTTAGCAATACTAAAAGTGGTAGAGATATATTTCTCTGTATTCAATGATTAATTAGCCCCATAAAAAACTCAACTATTGGCGACTACAAAGATATCTACAAAGATTTAATCTCAACAAAAAACGACATATACAATGTATGCCTTTGGGTTCTCTTGAATACTCAAGGAGGAGATATTTAATTTAAAGTTTGGATTTAAGTTTGGGATTTAAATTGGTGATTGAAATTTTAGATTAAAAGGGAGAATTTGATGGAAAATTCAGCAGTCAGCTTTCACGACTAAAAGCATCAGATCAGGGCTGGAATGGTCGTTAACAGCCTTAGGCAACCTGCTTTACTAAACCGTGACGAATACCGTAAAGGACTCGATCGAGCAGAGTTTTTTCTTGATCACTGACGGTATCGTAGAGCAGAATCAATTGAATTTGTTCGTAATGAATATTGCTGATTTGGCGAGTAATCATAATCTGTTCAACCAAAGACTCAATGGTGGTGGGGGCAGAGTTAGTAAGAATAGACATGGCTGGTAATTTGGGGCTAAATTTCTCTTAGTTGAAGGCGTGATTGTTTTGCCTTTCACTCTTCAAAGTATGCAGTAAATTCTCGGAGTTTTGTGTGATGGACAAGTCCAGAATTTGTGATGATCGCTACAACGCTTAGTGACTTACTAACCCCAAAATTAGTGACATGGTTATCTTTTAGGGGTGATATCGATCACAACTACAAAGAAACGTCCTCTCAGTTCCCTGTAAACTCCCTATAAACTTCCCGCTATAGACTTCTGTAGACTTTCTGTAGATTTCCTATGAAATTTCAATCAATTTGCTAATTAAACTTGCAATCAACTTGCAATATTTTCTAATTATTTTCCCCGGAGGCGATCGCCCATGACAGACATTATCTCCAACCCCAGTTCCTCTGTAGAATCCTCTGTAAAATCTGTAGCATCAACCGGATCAATAGACTCAAACTCATCCGCAGTCCCCCTCACCGCTCTCCAAAAATCCCTGCCGCCAGATATGGAAGTGATCAACGTCACTAAACAATTTGGGAATATGGTTGCCTTAGATAATGTTTCTCTCCACCTCAAGCCCGGTACTTTTCATGCCCTTTTGGGGGAAAACGGTGCAGGCAAAAGCACGCTAGTGAAATGTGTCATGGGTTTTTATCATGCCGATCATGGAGATGTATTAATTAACAAACAATCAAGAAGTATTAATAGCCCGAGAGATGCTCACCAGTACGGGCTGGGCATGGTCTATCAACACTTCACCTCAGTTCCTGCCATGACTGTTGCTGAAAACTTGGTGCTATCTCGGTTCGATAAGACTAATGTGATCAACTGGAAACAGGAGCGGGAAAACCTCCAAAATTTCATGGATACATCCCCTTTCCAAGTTCCCCTCGATGTGCCAGTTGCCCAACTAGCGGCGGGTCAAAAGCAAAAACTAGAAATTATTAAACAGCTTTATCTCCAAGTTAAAATCCTCATCCTCGATGAACCCACCTCCGTCCTCACTCCCCAAGAAGCTGATGAAGTGCTGGGATTAATTCGGGAAGAAGTCACCGCCAACCGCTTAAGTGTGTTGATGATCAGCCACAAATTCCGGGAGATTACAGCCTTTGTCGATGAGGTGACAGTACTGCGGAAGGGCAAATTTGCGGGGCATGGATTGGTAAAAGACCTTTCCGTAAAAGACATGGCGCAGATGATGCTGGGGGAAGCTAGGGAACCTGAGCAAGTCAAGAAGACTAGCTTTGCCGATCGCATCCCAGTCATGGAAATTCAGGGGATTCGAGCCAATAAAGATAACGGTTTAGAAGCCGTTGGCGGCGTGGATTTAACTATTCACCGGGGCGAGATCGTGGGGATTGCGGGGGTTTCTGGCAACGGGCAGAGGGAATTGGTAGAGGTTCTGGCTGGTCAGCGCCCGGCGATCGCTGGGAAGATTCTAGTTAACGGGGAAGTATACACAGCGACCCGCAAGGAAATGGCAAAACATCAAGTTTTTTCTCTGCCAGAAGAACCCCTAAAAAATGCCTGTGTTCCCCAGATGAGTGTCTCGGAGAATTTGGCTTTACGGACTTTCGATCGTCCCCCCCAATCCAAGGGACTCTGGTTATTCCTCAAAGCTATGCGCCAGATGGCAGAGCAGTTAATTACTACTTTTAAGATTAAAACTCCTTCCCCCGATACCCCGATCGCCAACCTTTCTGGAGGCAATATCCAACGGGCAGTGCTAGCCCGGGAACTATCCGAGGTAAACATTAGGCTGCTAATTGCGGCGAATCCCTGCTTTGGGCTAGATTTTGCGGCGGTGGAGTATATTCATGGGCAGATTGTGGATGCGCGGAACCGTGGTGTGGCGGTATTATTAGTTAGCGAAGATTTAGATGAACTCCTGAAACTGGCCGATCGAATCATCGTCATCAGTGATGGGAAATTTACCTACGAGAGCGATATTGCCAGTGCTAACTTTGCCAAAATTGGAGAAAGTATGGCGGGGCATTAAAGCCTGAATAACTAAAATTAATGGCACATCCTCAAGGCAGAGTTTATTTAGTAGGAGCGGGTTTGGGGGGATTAGCATACCTAACGATCCAAGCCCAGAGGTTAATTGCTCAAGCGGATGTCTTGATCTATGATGCTCTGGTTAATGAAGAGCTACTGTCGATCGCCCCCTCCCGTTGTCAAACTATTTGGGTGGGTAAAAGAGGCGGACAGCCCAGCACTCCCCAAGGAGAAATTAACCGCTTACTAGTAGAGCAATGCCAAGCCGGAAATCAAATAATCCGTCTGAAAAGTGGTGATCCCTTCATTTTTGGGCGGGTCAGTGCGGAGATTCAAGCCCTCCGGGCAGCAGGGTGCGAGTTTGAGGTGATTCCGGGATTATCTTCAGCTTTGGCTGCCCCACTTCTAGCAGGAATTCCCCTAACAGATCCGGTTTTGAGCCGGAGTTTTGCAGTCCTCACCGCCCACGAACCAGATGATCTTGATTGGTCAATCCTCGCTGGGATGGAAACGCTGGTGATCCTCATGGGGGGGCGAAATTTACCAGAAATTATCCATCAACTCCAGAAGCACGATCGAGCCATAGATACTCCCATAGCAGTAATTCGTTGGGCTGGCACATCTCAGCAACAGGTCTGGACAGGAAATCTAGGGAATATTCGATCGCAACTCCCCCCCACGATTTCCCCGGCAGTTATAATCATTGGTGAAGTAGTCAAACTCAGGGAATACCTCAGCCCTGCCAGCACCACAGCTTTACCCAGTCCAGGCTCATCTAAAGATTTATGCAGAGAATTATCTGAAGATTTAGCAAACAGAAACTTGCCAAAGACAGATTTATCAGTTACAAACTTATCAAGTACAAAATCAAGTACAAAATCAATCACAAACTTACCAAGTAACGATTTGCCCAGTATCCAGTTGACCGAGACTATCAATCCACCCCCTTTGCCCTTGGCGGGGAAAACTATTCTTGTTACCAGAGCCGCAAATCAAGCGAGTGAGTTTAGTGAACTCTTGCAGCAGCAGGGTGCCGAGGTTTTAGAAATGCCTACCCTCGAAATTGTCCCCCCTAGTAGTT
>JAIMKT010000001.1:116486-123761 GCA_020692245.1 Microcoleus sp. GA_180221_E-2-1-MAG-45_12 | reverse complement strand
GAAGCGATCGAGCAGCTAGCTACCTTTGATTGGCTCGTCCTCACCTCTGCCAATGCTGTGAATTACTTCTGCCAACGCCTTGTGGAATCTAGTCAGGATCTACGGAGCCTAGCCGCCCTCAAAATTGCCGTAGTTGGGACAAAGACCGCCCTGAGCCTAGAGAAATGGGGAATTAAGGCAGATTTCATCCCTCCAGAATTTGTTGCTGATGCGCTGTTGGCAAACTTTCCCGTGGCTCTCCAAAGTCTAAAAATTCTCTTTCCAAGGGTAGAAACTGGGGGCAGAGAAATTTTAGTCCGGGAAATGACCAAGGCTGGGGCGATCGTCCACGAAGTAGCCGCCTACGAGTCCCGTTGTCCCACCCAAATTCCCCCGACCGTCTATCTCGCCCTAACTACTGACCAAATTGATCTGATTACCTTCACTAGCTCAAAAACCGTGGAGTATTTCTGGCAGATACTACAATGGGGCGGGGTGATTAGTAATATGATGGAAAAGGCAGAACCCAGTATAGATAAGTTTTCAGAAAAGGTATTAATCGCTGCCATCGGCCCCCAAACGGCAAAAAGCTGCCAAAGCATCCTTGGAAGAGTAGACATAGAAGCTCAGGAATATACCCTAGAAGGTTTAGCCAAAGCAATTATTAATAGTCAGTCTGGTTAATGCATAATTGTTTTTTAGATATTTCTTGTCGCCTACCTCCAAAACATTAACCATGCAATTACAAGCAGCCTATGCAAAATGAATTGAAATCATTGAATAGGTTTATCTATAAGCTATTGCTGCTCTACGGCGTGGTGGGTGGTTTGTGGGTTGTGATCTCAGACTGGCTGATTTCTCAAGCCGTGATCTCCTTACCAATTAATAACAAATTGGAGATGGTGCAGACTCTGCAAACCTTGAAAGGTTGGGTCTTTGTGGCTTTGACGATGCTCTGGTTATATCAAGTCCTCCGGTGGCAATTGCAACTCCTCTATCAGCGTTACCACCTCCTCAATACCATTGTTGAAGAAGCTTCGGATTCTATTTATATCAAAGATCACCAAGGAGCTTACCGGATGCTGAACCGGATTTGTGCTGAGAGAATGGGTCTGTCGATCGAGGAAGTGTTGGGTAAAACTGACGATCAAATTCTGCCCCCAGAAATATCTACACCCTTTATGCAAAATGACAAGGTGGTACTCCAGACGGGTAGATCTCTAACCATTGAAGAACATATTCACAACGTCATTCATCTATCTAACAAAAATCCCTATTTTGACCATCAAGGTAATATCGTGGGCATCATTGGGGTATCTAAGGATGTGACGGAATACCACCGCCTCCTAGAAGAATTACGCATCCAAAAGGAAGACCTCGCTGCCCTTAAATCTGTCACCGAGAATAGTATCAGCACCCTCAATACCAATGAACTTCTCAATGTGTTGTTACAAAGAATTGTGGAGGTGATGCACGTAGATTCGGCGGTGATCCTGCTTAATGAAAGTAATAGCTTGTTGGTGGTGGGAGCTTGCATTGGCATGGAGCTAGAAGTGGCTTCTGAGTATCCGATTCCCATTGGTTTGGGTTATGCCGGGATGATTGCCAAAACCATGAAACCTCTCTACGTAGAAGACACGGAACAAAGCCCCCTGCTGGCTAATACTCTAATTCGAGAACGGGGAACCAAGACTCTTTTGGGTGTGCCTTTGAAGCGCCAAGGAGTTCTAGTCGGGGTACTCCATGTGGGCTGGCGTTCCCATCATCCCCGTAGCGATCGAGAACTCCGTCTTTTGGAGATCACCGCCGAGCGCTCTTGTATGTCCATTGTTAATGCCCGACTCTACGAAGAAGCTAATCATCTCAGCCGCCATTTACAACTCCAGATCGATCGAATGCCCATGGCTCAGATTATTTGGGATGAAAGATGCCGCCTCCGAGACTGGAACCCCGCTGCCGAGCAGGTATTTGGCTATACCAAAGCAGAAGTCCTAGGCAATAGCTACAAATTGCTGGCTCTTGATCATAGCCTCCGGGAGTTGATCCAGCGAGCTTTGGCGGGGGATATGACTGCCCATCAGGAAATGGAAAATATTACTAAGGATCAAAAAACTATTACCTGTGAGTGGCACAATACACCGATTACCAACACCGAGGGTAAGGTGGTGGCGATTATTTCCATGGTGCAGAATATTAGCGATCGCAAACAAGCCGAACTCCAGATCCAAAATCTTGCCTTTTACGATCCCTTGACCCAACTGCCTAATCAGACCCTATTTCTCGATCGACTCCGCAAAACTAGCCACAGTAGCTACCAAAACTTTGCTGTTCTCTTGTTAGAGGTGGAAAACTATCAACTGGTGAAATATAGTCTGGGTCATGAAGTTGCCGACCTCCTGCTGTTAGCCATGGCACAACGTCTCAAGGCTTGTATCAATCCGAAGCAGACCCTAGCCCGGGTGAGTTCCCAAGAATTTGCCATTCTCTTGCCCAGCATTGATGACCCCAGGGAAGCAGCTAAACTTGCCGAACTGATTCAACAACAGTTTTCTACTCCCCTGCAACTCCAAGGTTATGAGGTATTTTCTAGTATTAGTATTGGGATTTGTCTGGGCAATCGTCCTGCTCTCAGTACCCCCAATCCTCTGTCCCCAGTACCTTTATCTACGGCTCCCCGTCCTCAAGATTGGTTCCGGGCGGCGGATACGGCGATGCACCATGCCAAACTCCGGGGACGGGGACAGTATGCGGTGTTTGATCTTGCTATGCATGAACAGGCGATCGGGAGATTAAATCTAGAGAATGACCTGCGGCGGGCGATCGAGAAACAACAACTCCAAGCCTACTACCAGCCGATCGTCTCCCTCTCCACGGGGGTGATTACCGGGTTTGAAACCCTCGTCCGTTGGCAACATCCTACCAAGGGCTGGATTTCTCCCTCGGAGTTTATTCCCATTGCCGAAGAAGCGGGATGGATTGGCTTGATTGACAACTACATTATTCGCCAAGCCTGCCGCCAACTTTCCCAGTGGCAGAGCCAGTTTCCCACCATTGCCCTCCAAGTTAGTGCCAACTTATCTATTCAAGAACTCCGGCAAGAAAATCTCATTGCTCTCCTCCGGGATATTCTCCAAGAAAGTCAAATTAATCCGGGCAGCTTAAAATTAGAAATTACGGAAACTTGCTTGATGAAAAATGCCGAGTCAGCTTTGCCAATGTTTTTTGAAATGCGGCGACTGGGTTTACAATTGCTAATTGACGACTTTGGGACGGGCTATTCTTCCCTTGCCAGACTCCACCAACTGCCGATTAATACCTTGAAGATCGATCGATTCTTTATTCACCAGATGGAATCCCAGAAAGAAAGCCTAGAAATTGTCAAAACCATTATCAATCTTGCCCACGGTTTAGGTATGGATGTGATTGCCGAAGGGATTGAAAATAGCTCGCAATTGTACGGACTCCAAAGCCTAAACTGCGAGTATGGTCAAGGATTTTTATTTGCCAAGCCCCTCAGTTCTCTCCAAGCTACGGAGCTACTCTCTCAGGTCTTTACCCAGCAAAAAAGTTTAACTAGTTCTCCTTTGTGGACATCACGATAGCACCATGGATTTTAATAGAATTAACGAGATAGCGATCGACCTCCTCTTAGATTTTGGATTTAAGTTATTGGGGGGAATTATTCTTTGGGTGATTGGACAAAGGGTAATTGGCTTTGTGCAGATCATTATCCGGCGCAGCTTTCGGGGAAAAACCGTCGACCCCACGGTGATTAACTATCTGGTCTCCTTTGTGGGGATCACCCTGCGAATTACTCTAGTTATTGCCATTCTCAGTTTCTTGGGGATTCAAACTACTTCCTTTGCCGCCCTCTTAGCCGCCGGGGGTGTTGCGATCGGTGCAGCATGGGGAGGAATTTTGGCAAACTTTGCTGCCGGATTATTTTTAATTGTGTTTCGTCCTTTTAGAGTAGGGGACTATATCTGTGCTGCCGGAGTTACGGGCATCGTCTGTGAAATTGGGTTATTTTCTACCACCATGAATACCCAAGATAACGTGATGACGATCGTCAGTAATAATAAACTTTTTGGCAACAATATTGAAAATTATTCCACCAATAGCTACCGTCGCATCGATCTTTCTTTTCAGCTTGATCCCAGTGTGGATGTAGAGCAGGCGATCGCTACCCTCCAATCAAAAATTGCCCAAATTCCCCACGTCATGGCAGACCCCGCCCCAGTGGTAGATATCCTTGCCCTGAACCCCACAGGAACTGTTTTAGCCATCCGTCCCTGCTGCCACAATGACTACTACTGGCAAGTATACTTCGCCACCAATCGGACTATTTACCACACCTTTGGCAATGCTGGCACACCGCCTCCCACGGAAGATCAATCCCTAGCTAAGGAAGAGGAAAATTTAGGTAATTCTCAAGAGGTCTAAAGGGATAGAGCTACTATTGTCCCGATTCTAGTAGTGTCAGATATTGCATAAATCGGGGGGGGATATTGGCAGTTTGGTTAGGTTCAATAGTGTTGGGATTATCTGGATTATCTGGATTATCTGGATTATCTGGATTTCGAGAATTACTAGAGTTAGCCGAGTTAACCTCAGTATTAGAAGCGACTAAAGATCGATCGCGACTAGGTTCCTTAGAGCGGAGGTTACTAAGCGCAGCCGCATTATTACGGTCTTGTAGCCATGTGATCGCCTTGTCTTTACCTTCCCTACTGCTCAACAGCAACACCGCCCAGATTTGAGCATTGGTATCTTGGGGATTGAACTCCAAAGTAACTTGAATTCTTTCTCCCAACTGTCCATTGTCCCGATTCAGGAGAGTAACAACTTCCTGCATCTGCACCGGATTGCTAATAGACTCAAGGAGAGTTAAGGCCTCACTCCAGCGTCCATCAATCAGTTTGGCAGAAATTGCTTGACTCGGATTTGCCCAGCCCAGTTCCGCTTGCTTGGCGGTGATATTGGCATGGAGTTGCACAAATTCTAGTTGGGTTTGCGCTGCTGCCGACCATTTATCTGACTTGGATAGATCGGACTTGAGAGCTTGGAGTTTCTTGGCAGATTCAGACCATAAACCGAGTTGAGCATAGGCTAGAGCATCTTTGTAGGGACGAGAGGCGATCGCCGCCTTGTTGAGATTTGTCTCCACTAACCAAACAGGATCCAGCGTAAATTCCCTCGGCTTGACCTGATAGATTTGCAAAGAAGGCTCCAAACCCACGGAGCGATCGACCACCAGTTCCGGCGTAGCATCGCCATGAATCTGCTGCCAACTGACCATATTTCCCTGAGGACTAGTCCATTCTGCCATCACACTTACATAGTTCTGGTCAGGATTGTAATGGAGTACCTGCCCGTAGAGGACATTCCCTCGTTTGCCCGTGAGGTGGAGCCAGTTTCCCGGTTTCGGAGCTTGGGGATCGATCTCTAGGAAAGTGAAGGGTTGGGGTTTACTGGTTCCCGGTGGACTGACTCCCGCCCGGACTAGGGGCGCCATCACAAAGGATTCCTCTGGTTCCTTGAGGATTAACTGCCGCTTGAGTTGATAGAGCTGGGAAGAGACAAAGAAATTATCAAGGGGTTGGTAGAGACGGAGTTCGGTGATTTTCTGGCAATTTGGATTGGTAGGGCTAGGTTGGCAAGCAGGAAGAGTTGCCACGATCGGCACTAATATATCAGGCTGCAAAGTAATTATTTTTCCGGCTGCAAAGCCCTGCTGTTTTAGATCCTCTTTGATTGCTTCTAGGGTCTGGGGTGGATTTTGTTGGGCATGGGAAATTTGGTAATTCGCTGGCAGGTACTGGTTCACCCAAATAATCGAATCAGGGTCAAGGATCAGCCAAAAACCGCTCCACAAGAGAAAGGCAACTAGACAGCCCGCCCCCATAATCACCCAGAAAATTACAAAATCTATCAAAAATCCCCGCCAATCCCAGCCCCGTCGCCGCCTTTTTTTCTTGGGTCTTCTTAGGGTTGGGGGTGTTCCTCCATCTTCAGTTGCCATTTCCTCTGGGGTATAGGCAACAGGGGCAGAGGAATTATTCAGGATTTGGTTTGGGGAGAGTTGATTATGAGGAGTTTGATTTCTAGTCGATTTACCAAAAGATTTATTACTAGCAGGTTGATGGCCAGCAGTTCTATTTTCAATTCTATTTTCAGAAATTAGTTCAACTTGGGGCAGGGCAGGAGGAGAATTTCTGCCAGTATTTTGTCCCCCCGGCTTATCCTGTCGCCCACCCTTATCTCGTTTGCGATAAAACCCTCTCATAGCTAGCACCAGCGATGTCCCAAGTAAATTGGGTTTCCATTAGCGATCGACCATTTTTTGATAACTCCCCACGCAAAGATGGGTCGGCAAACAATTGGCTAATCGCTGCTACGTATTCTGAAGGACTATTTGCCCTCAATGCTTTTAATGGTACATCATTCCCATCGACCCTCAACCCCTCTAGAGCCTGATTACTGCCTACCACTGGAATTCCGGCTGCTAGAGCTTCGAGGGTTTTGTTCTTGATGCCCAAACCAGTCCGTAGTGGGATCACGGCAATCGTAGCTCGATGGAGACTTTCGACCATAGAATCTACCTTACCTGTGACGATCACACCGGGGAGTTGACCGAGGGCTTGAACGGCGGGGGTTGGTCGATCGCCCACCAGTTCTAGGGTCGTTTCGGGATAAATTTGGCGCACGGCGGGGAGAATGGTCTGGCTTAAAAATTGGGCGGCATCAATGTTGGGTAAGCTATCCATGGCTCCGGTGAAAACTAATTTTGTCCCACCGGGATCAAGGGGACGATAGGGAAATTTAGTTAGATCGACACCATTGGGAATTACAACTAAACGATCGGGGTCTGACTTGGGCAGAAATTTTTGGAGATAGGCTCGATCGTCCTCGGTAGTCACCACAATGGCAGTAAATTTTTGGCAATAGCGGCGTTCGTAAAAATATAAAAGAGGGAGATTAATCCAGTCCCGGAGGGGATAACTCGCCGTCCCCGTGAGTAATTGCTGCCGACAACTCCCATAGACCGAACTATGGACATTCACCACCGCCGGAATCGGGCAGGGATCCGGAAGAAAAACTTCATTGACACTATGCTCACAGGTGACTACCGAAAAACGGCGCAGATTGCTATCCACCCAAGCCTGCATCTCTGGAGATTGGTTAAACAAAACACTAGTAGGAATGCCTCGATACCATGCTTGGAGCGATCGACCCACTTTACCAATGATGCCAGTAGATTTTAGAACTTCAGGGCGAGGAAAAGTCACCAACTCG
>JAIMKT010000001.1:110841-116460 GCA_020692245.1 Microcoleus sp. GA_180221_E-2-1-MAG-45_12 | reverse complement strand
TTCTGCCTCCGAGGTATCCGCCCCCACCTGTGTCACCACCGTCACCTCATGGCGGGCTTGCAAATATTTCAACAAGTTATAGGTCCGCACCTGAGTTCCCCCCTTGGTAGGAGGATAGGGAAATGTCACCGACAACAGGAGGATTTTCACGGTACTTCTAACAGTAATTTTTATCTTAAATAGGGACGGTACGCCCACAAGCCACTGGTTAACTGCGCCCACTCTCCAGAGTTATTGCCATTGAGAGTCACCGAGCTACCGTAGGCAGCACAACTCATAGCTTGATTATTAGTTCCGGGGCCACTGCGTAAATTCAGGCAAGTCCGCTCTGGAGTCTCCACGATCGCCGTCGTCCCTGTCCCCGAATTATTCCCTGAATTGTTACTGGTATTCCCAACATTATTACTAGCACTAGCTACCGCAGTTGTTGGTGCATTCAGAAATCGATAATCTGTCCCTGTCACCACATCCGTCCGAGGCGTGAACTTACAGTTAAATTCAAAAGGCTGGACACTGCCATCGGCTACCGTGACATTGCCCCGTCCCCGGAGACTTTCTTCCGTACTGGAAATAGCATAAATTCCGAGGGTATTCGTTGTAAGCTGGGCATTCTGTCCGACCATGGTAGAAATCGCCGCTCGACAAGCCCGGAGGACATTTTCGGGGATACGTTGCTTATTGGTGATCTGCTGAGAAGAAAAATGAGAAGAAAAACTTTCTGGGGAAAATTTCTGGGCATGGGCTGATTTTGCTGAGGTCAGGATCAATCCACTGGGGAGAGCGATCGAGAGCAGCAACACAGGCAGAAAAGATAGGTGTTTTCTCATGGTTTTTCGGCTTTGGTAGAGGCTTTTATTGAATTTGCCCATTAAATTTGCACAGGTAATTATGACGGCTGCCGATGTACCAGAGTTGCACTCGCTTGATCCACGGGCATCAACACCACCTGATTGATATTCACATGGGCAGGACGAGAGGCACAGAAAAAGATCACCTCTGCTACGTCCATGGGAGTAAGGGGCGTAACTCCAGCATAGACTTGGTTAGCTCGATCGCGATCGCCATGAAAACGCACTACACTAAACTCGGTTTCCACCATGCCCGGATCCACCGCACTCACCCGGATAGGTGTGCCGAGCAGATCCTGCTTCAGTCCTTCGGTAATGAGTTTAACCGCAGCTTTTGTGCCGCAATAAACAGCGCCCTTGGGGTAGGCAGCTAGTCCGGCGATCGACCCTAAATTAATAATATGTCCCCTGCCTCGATCGATCATCCCCGGCAATACACAACGGGTCATATATAACAAACCCTTAACATTGGTGTCGATCATCTCTTCCCAATCTTCGATCGCCCCCGTCTGGAGGGGATCAAACCCCCGAGCTAACCCCGCATTATTAATTAAAATCTCGATCTCTTCCCAATCATCGGGCAGTTCCTGAATACTTTGGTCTACCGCCCCTCGATCGCTAACATCTAGAGCCAAAAGATAAACATCTGTAGTTGGGGGTAACTGAGCCACCAAGGACTGAAGCCCTTCTAACCGCCGAGCCGCCAGAATCAACCTCGCCCCTGCCACCGCAAACACCTGAGCGCAGGCAGCCCCAATGCCACTACTCGCCCCAGTAATCAACACAATCTTTCCCTGCATAACACCTCACCAAAACCTCTAGGTTAACCAATTCTCACCAGTTTGAACTAAAATTATTGCCAATTTTTAGGCAATTTTCACTAGGCATCTACCTCAATAGAAACTCATAGAAACTCTTAGAACTAAATCTCTAAGCATTTGGGAGCCATGAGGTCGGCGATCGCTCCTGAATCTGGTTTATCTAATTTATTTATTCTTAAATCTTGTAGGTCTTTAATCTCCTTTAGCCCTTTCAAGTCCTTCGAGTCTAGGAAGTTAGTCTCAGAAGAGTCTAGTTTTTCCGTCATCGGGACTAGGGGTAAAGTCACACAGTGGGTCAGAGCTTGACGAGTGGTAGAAATAGCACAGGCAAGGGCAATATTATCTTGGTCTAGTAGTCCGATAATTATCTGGGGTTGTTGGGGATTGACCACGGGTAACTGATGTAAACCCCTTGCAGCCATACGGGTGAGAGCCTCCGCAAGGTTTTCTTCCGGGTAGGCGTAGAGCAGTTCCCGTGTACACAATTCCCCCAAGGAAGTTTCATGGAGATACTGAGAATTTTTTGCTCCAGAGGTGATAGCTCGGTTCACATCTTGAAGAGTAATAATCCCAATCAACTGCTGGGCTTCATTGACCACTAAAGCACTACGTTGGCGCTTTCTAGTCAGCAACAAACCTGTATTAAAAATTGAGACAGATTCCGTGACCATCAAGGGTGCTTGCATGACTTCCCGGACGGTGATTTTTTGCAGGAGTTCTTGATCGGGGTTTTTGGTACTATCTAAGCCCAAGGTTGGCTGTATATTTGGGGCAGGAATTAGCACGGGTTTGTACCGCTCCACTAGCCAGACACTCAGCCCCACAGTTGCCATCAATGGCAGGACAATTCGATAATCCCTAGTTAATTCAAATAGCAGCAAAATAGCCGTTAATGGGGCATTGACACTGCCAGCCAACACCGCCGCCATCCCCACCATAGCGTAGGCTGGGGGTTCTGCTACAGCAATGAAATCTGGGGAAACTACCATGCCCAAAAATTTACCATAGGCAGCACCGAGGGCGGCTCCGAGAAACATAGCTGGGGCAAAGATGCCACCGACTAAACCACTTCCTAAGCTAGTAGCAGTGGTGATTAATTTCACGACTAATAAAATTACTAATAAGCCCAGAGATAAATCTACATCTTGAAGAATTGCCTCGATCGTCTCGTAGCCAGTCCCCATAATCTGCGGAAATTGCAAAGCCACCAACCCCACAAACAAACCACCCACCACAGGCTGTACATACTTAGGAATTTTGCCTAGCCAAGCAACGGCAGGAACTTGACCACTAAAGCAGAGGCGCATTCTTTGCAAAGTTTGGGTATAGGCAACGGAGACGAGGCTGGCTAAAACACCTAAGCCAATGTAGAAAGGCAACTCTAGGGGGCCACGCACATCGTAGGCGGGTAGGGTAAAGGCGGGTTGTCCTCCCAAGCCAATCTGAGCTACGAAGGCAGAAACCACTGCTGCTAAGAGAACTACCCCCATGGATGAAGTGGTAAAGGTTGCTCCCAAAACTAGCTCTAGGGCAAAGAATACTCCGGCGATCGGGGCATTGAAACCAGCAGCTAACCCGGCGGCGGCTCCGGCTCCGAGGAGTAATTTTTGGCGTTCTCTGGATACCTGTAATACTTGCCCCAAGAGCATCCCAATACTGCCTCCCACTTCCACACTTGGCCCCTCTGGTCCCAAGGAAGCCCCAGTTCCCAAAGAAATAGAAGCGGCGATGATTTTGGTAATTGGTTGTTGGAGGGAAACCTGTTTAATTCCTTGTTTATCGGCAAGTAGGGACTTGATATCTGAGCCAAAATTTGACCAGCGCCAACGCATTAAACCAACGACTATACCTCCAAGGGTAGGGATGAGAGCCAGCGTCCAAGCGCCCCAGTGGGAAAGCACTCCCATGAGGTCAAGAATTGCCCAGTGGTGAATGAGAATTATGAGATAGTGAAAGGTGACGATCGCCATCCCGGTTCCCCCACCGATCGCCACTGCCAGGAGGAGGACAATAGTTTCTGGAGAAGGGGAAAAAGCGTTTAGGAGATGGGTTAGGGGCTGTTCTGGAGCCGGGGCAGAAGGAGGCGGGGGCAGAATGGTGGGGGGGGAAGAGGGGGCTGCCATTCGGGGAATTCTTAAAATAATAGTTAATATTTATATACTTCCATTGTGATCGATCGTCCCTCTGATCACAAGGTATTTATGAACATTTTGGGAATTTATTCAGCGTCCTATGCAGCCCTGCTAGACTGAATTCAAGCCCTTAGTAGTTCTTAATAATTATGCTATGCGTAGTTTCCTGAAACCGGGTATCCTTTCCGGGCTGAAACGGTCTATTCCCATCCTGCTTGGTTATATTCCTGTAGCGATCGCCTTTGCAATCCTTGCCCTCAAAGCCGGACTTTCACCAATGTTGACCATATTCATGTCTGCCACCGTTTTCGCTGGAGCCTCCCAGTTCATCGCCGTTGAACTCTTAAGCAATGATATTGGTTATGGAATTATTCTGGCGACTACTTTGATTGTAAATCTGCGGCATTTGTTAATGTCTTTCTATATCTCTCCGCATTTACAGCATTGGCGGTGGCTGGATATCTACATTTTTTGTTTTGGACTAACTGATGAAGCTTTTGCGCTCCACTCTAGCCAGATTACTGATGGAGAACTCCTGAAAACTGAAGCCATGACTATTAATATCATCGGTTATGGTACTTGGATCTTCGGTACAGTTCTGGGAGTATTAGTGGGGCAATTACTGATGGGGAACCAAGCGATCGCCCTTGATTTTGCCCTGCCTGCAATGTTTATTGTCTTGTTAGTTCTGATTGCCAATTCACTGAAAAAGTTAGTTGTAGCCATAATTGCGGGTTGTATCGCTATAGCTATTAATCTGACGGGTTTTGGTCAATGGAGTGTTCTGCTCGCCACAATTTTTGTCGCCACAATAGGACTAGGAATCGATCGATGGAAAATGAAAAGTTAGTTTTTTTAATTATGGCTATGGCTCTAGTCACCTATATTCCCCGGATTGCCCCGGCTGTATTCTTTTCAAAAAAAGTCATGCCAGAAATTTTAAACCAATGGCTCGAATATGTTCCCAGTAGCATCATTGGGGCTTTACTTCTATCTTCTTTATTTATGAAAGAGGGCAATTTACATCTGGCAGTTTCCAATACAATTCTCTTATCTGCGATCCCCACAGTTATCGTTGCCTATGTCACCAAAAGCCCAGTGTTTACCGTCATTATCGGCGTAGCGATCGCTTCAGCACTTCAGGCTTTTTCATAATTAGATTTACAACTTTCAGAGCTTTTCAGTACCCGTAAGGTTTTTTGGTGACACTTATTCGCAATTAGGCATTTTTGTTGCAACTTAACCAGTTCCTCTACTATGCTGATTAATAATAGAAACCTTAAAATAGCTCCCCTTATGGTTAACTACACCGCAGCTTCCCTCAAGTCGGAACTCAATGCCAGGGGATGGCGACTCACTCCCCAACGAGAAATCATCCTCCACGTTTTTCAAAACCTGCCCAAGGGCAATCATCTCAGCGCCGAAGAACTCCATGAACTCCTGACCCAACGAGGTGAAGAAGTCAGCCTATCTACCATCTATCGCAGTGTGAAACTCATGGCAAGAATGGGGATTCTCCGGGAATTGGAACTCGCCGAAGGTCACAAGCATTACGAGCTAAACCAACCCTATCCCTACCACCATCACCACCTAGTCTGCCTCCAGTGCAACAAGACTTTGGAATTCAAGAGCGATGATATTCTCAAGCAGGGATTAAAACAGGTAGAGAAACTAAAATTCCAGCTAATTGACTGTCAATTAACAATCCACACCATTTGTCCCGAAGCGATTCGCATGGGCTGGCCTTCTACCCTGCCTAGTAATTGGTCTTGTTCCCGGTCTATTTTTGAAGGGGCGAAGGGGCAGGAGTATGACCTC
>JAIMKT010000001.1:79604-110834 GCA_020692245.1 Microcoleus sp. GA_180221_E-2-1-MAG-45_12 | reverse complement strand
TCCAACGCCTAGAATCAACGATGCTATCTGAATCTACCCCAGACTCAGAAACGATTTCATGACCTTTGATCGATTAGCCCCCTTTCTCCAAGAATATATTTATCACCAAGGTTGGACAGAGCTAAGACCAGCTCAACTTGAAGCGTGTCAGGTAATTTTTGAGACTAATCACCATTTGCTAGTAGCAGCAGGGACAGCGGCGGGAAAAACCGAGGCAGCTTTCTTACCTGTGATTACCCAACTGCATAATTCTCCATCTCAAAGTGTGGGAGTTATCTATATCAGTCCGATCAAGGCGTTAATTAATAATCAGTTCGATCGTCTGCATGACCTCCTCCAGTTTGCCGATATTCCCGTGTGGGCATGGCATGGCGATAGTCCCCAGCACCAAAAGCGGAAGCTCCTCCAACAACCCCAAGGAATTTTACAAATCACTCCAGAATCCCTAGAAAGTCTCTTAATTAACAAATATTCCCAATTGCCTCGGCTGTTTCATGACTTGAGGTTTGTGATTATTGACGAGATTCATGCCTTTATGGGAACCCAACGGGGCAGTCAAATCCTTTGCCAGTTAGGGAGATTGGAAAAGTTTTTAGCCCATCCTACCCATTCCGTAAGACGAATTGGCTTATCGGCAACCTTAGGAGACTATGCCCAAGCGGAGGATTGGTTAAGGGCTGGAAGTAAGGTATCTGTAACGACAACTAATATTCTGAATACTCACCGCCGGATTCAGCTATCTATAGAGTATTTTGTAACCGATGGAAGGGAAGAACCAGAGCATTTCCAATATATTTTTCAGCAAACCCACGCCCGAAAATCCCTAATTTTTACAAATAATCGGACTCAAGCGGAAATGGTGATCAGTAATCTCCGGCGTATTGCCCTAGATACCGGGAATCCAGATGTCTACCATGTCCACCACGGTAGTATTGCCCCTAGCCTGCGCCAAAAAGCCGAAGCTGCCATGCAAGACCCAGAGAGCCTCGCTGTTACTGCTGCCACGGTGAGCCTAGAAATGGGGATAGATTTGGGGCAGTTAGACCAAGTAATTCAACTGGAAGCCCCTAGTTCGGTGGCGAGTTTTTTGCAAAGATTGGGTCGATCGGGTCGCCGGGGATCACCATCAAAAATGCAGTTTGTGTGTACAGAATCAGAGCTATTAGGAGAGGAGTTATTGCCAGCCCAAATTCCGTGGATGTTGTTGCAAGCGATCGCCATTCTGCAACTATATCTAGAAGAACGCTGGATTGAGCCGATCGAGCCTTTGAATTATCCCTTGAGTTTACTTTATCAACAAATCTTGAGTATTGTAGCCGCCACTGGAGAAATTACGCCCCACAATTTAGCTCAAATTATTTTTAATCTGCCTGCTTTTCACCAAATTCAACCAGAGGAATTCCGGCAATTATTGCATTATTTAATTAGTCTTGATCATCTGCAAAAAACGGAGAATAATTATTTAATTTTAGGTTTGGCTGGTGAGAAAATAGTTAATTCTTTTCAATTTTATGGGGTGTTTGCAGAACAAATTGAATACAATGTCATCCACGGAGAAACAAGTTTAGGCAAAGTCTCGATCACGCCCAAGGTTGGCAGTAATTTAACCCTTGCTGGCAAAACTTGGCAAGTATTAGAAATCAACGCTAATAAAAAAACTATTTGGGTACAACCAACAACTGGTAGCGGTACGGTCAACTGGCGGGGTGGCAGTACTAATATTCATACTCAAGTTCTGCAAAAAATGCGGCAAGTATTACAAGCAAAAACTAATTATCGCTATCTCCAACCCAAAGCCCTAGCCAGATTAACTCAAGCCCGGCATTTGTTTATTAATATAGAAGGCGATCGATCGACTATCTTTCCCCTAGAAAAAAACACCTATGTCATATTTCCTTGGCTAGGAACTAGAAGTTATCACACCCTTGGGAAGTTATTCCAGCTATTACAGGAGCGGGGTTTAGATATTAAAAGTATTAAGGGAAATCAGCCCTATTTTTTCTTAATTAAACTGGGAAAAGTTACTATGCAATCAGTGATAGAGGAATTGGTAGCGATGGGTCGATCGGGACTCACTCCAGCAGATTTAATTAGCAGCGATGAAGAACCACCCAGACTGCATAAATACGATCAATTCATCCCCAATAATTTACTCCGCAAAGCCTACGCCCTAGATTATTTAGATTTACCCCCAGTCCTTACTTATCTCAATTCTCTAGAACAGGAACTAGCTCAATTTCTTTAGCTATACCAGCCACTAAAAATACTAATTTTTGTATTTATATAAATACTCAAAAAACGATTTTCAGCTATTCCTTAAGCAGAATCAGTTGGAGATTTTCTAATCCTAAATTTGTTTTTGTCAACAATAGTAATTGCGCCGACTAGCTCAGAAATATTAACTATGTCAATAAAATATTTAAAAGTTTGCTGAATCTCTGTTGAGGTTGCAGTAAAAGGCATTCGTAATACAATTAAGCCTCTATGAGTATTTGGTGGGTAGGTATTAATATTTGCCCAGCCAAGGTCTCGACTAATAATAATTCTTTGTTCCTGTTGAGCAAAAGTAAATAATTCAGGGTCTTTTGTGCCACTAAGCCCACAAGTACGCACATGAATTGCTTCTTGACCTTTACTATTGAGCAGAGTTTCTAAGTTTAATGGACAGTCTTCATCAACAAGAAAGCGATATTTCAACTAACTTTCTCCATTGGATAAATAGTTTCACAATTAAGAAGTTCAGAAAAGTATGTTAAGGCTGCCAAGATTTGCTCTTTACTTACTACATATTCTGCCATAACTTCTTCGTAGGTCATACCGCCAGCTAGGGAGCCGATGATGATGGCGATCGGGATACGTGTTCCGGGTAAAACTGGCTGTCCATGTTGAATTTCTGGATCAACTATGGCAGGAGAGTAAAGATTTTGGGGTGTCATATTTTTAGGTTGGAGATGATTAGTTTAATTTTATCTCTAGCTAAGGTTGATGATATTTAGGTTGGTAAATTGTTAAAAAAGTAGTTTGGGACGAATGCCGTAATATCGATAGTGCCAATAGTCTCGCCAGATTTTACTGTGATCAAAACAGAGGTTTTCTGGGGTTTCCCAAGCATGAAATAGTCCTAGGTGCTGGGCATCATCATCAGCCTTTGGCTCACCGATCGCATTGGCAATAAACACTATACTTAAGGTATGCTGGCGGGGGTCTCGATCGGGATCAGAATAAACTTGAAACTGCTCGACTAATTGAATTTGCAGAGTAGTTTCTTCCGCTGCCTCCCGCACTGCTGCTGCTTCTGCCGTTTCTCCGTAGTCCAGAAAACCTCCGGGTAAAGCCCAACCATAGGGCGGATTTTGGCGCTCAATTAAAATCACCGGGCGGTGGGGGCGATCGATCATCTCGATGATAATATCAACGGTAGGGACGGGGTTACGGTAGGTCATGGTTTCACTTGATTTAACTTACAATTTAGTTTGATTTAGCTAATAATCCTAAATTTCTTTCCTAGTTATATTTACCAAATTATTCGGGACTTTTCCTATGCCATTTTTTCGTGCTAGTGGTGTCTTGCTCCATCCAACCTCCTTGCCTAGTCGCTTTGGCATCGGTGATCTAGGGCTAGAAGCCTATAAATTTATTGACTTTTTGGTGGCAGCAGACCAGCAGTTGTGGCAGGTGTTGCCCGTGGGCCCCACAGGTTATGGGAATTCTCCCTACATGTCCTATTCAGCAATGGCAGGAAACCCGCTTTTGATTAGTCCAGATCAACTCAAGGAAGAGCAACTCCTCACGGACGAAGACCTTGATCACTTCCCAGAACTGCCGGGACATCCGGTAGATTTCGAGCGAGTCATTGCCCACAAAATGCCCCTCTATGCCAAAGCATTTGAGAATTTCCAAGCCCATAATAGCCCAATTACCCAGAAAGAATTTGCTGGATTTTGTGAAACCAAAGCCCGTTGGCTGAATGATTATGCCCTATTTATGGCTCTCAAGGAACACTTTCAGGGAGTTAGTTGGTCGAGTTGGGATACTGATATTGCCACCAGAACTCCAGAGGCGATCGCCCATTATGAAAACTTACTGAGCGATCGAATTTCCTTTCATAAATATCTCCAATTTGCCTTTTTCCAGCAATGGTCAGAACTAAAACAGTATGCCAACCTGCGAGGCATTGAAATTATTGGCGATATTCCTATCTACGTTGCCCATGATAGTGCCGATGTTTGGGCGCATCCCGATCTCTTCTGTCTAGATGAAGAAACCAGAGAACCAGCTTTAATGGCGGGAGTTCCCCCCGATTACTTTAGTGCCACTGGGCAACTCTGGGGTAATCCGGTTTATAACTGGGAAGCCTTACAAAAACAAAACTTTGCCTGGTGGGTGCAGCGTTTTGAGTCTTTGCTGGATTATGTAGATATTATCCGCATTGACCATTTCCGGGGATTTCAGGCGTACTGGGCAGTGCCGATGGGGGAAGAGACGGCGATCGATGGGGAGTGGCTAGAAGCACCGGGAGCAGAGCTATTTACTGTTATTGCGGAAAAGTTAGGCAAGTTACCTATCCTTGCGGAGGATTTGGGCGTAATTACCGATGAAGTGATTGCCCTCCGAGATCAGTTTGATTTTCCGGGTATGAAGGTGCTACATTTTGCCTTTAACAGTGGCTGTGATAATGTCTTCCTGCCTTTTAACTACGATCGAAACTGTGTAGTCTATACCGGAACCCATGACAATGACACGACGATCGGCTGGTTCTATAGTCTCTCGGAAGAACAAAAGGGAGATGTATGGCGCTATGCAGGTTTTATTAGTCCTTGGGGTATCCAGTGGGATCTCATTCGCTTGGCGATGGGTTCGGTGGCAAATCAAGTGATTATTCCGCTCCAAGATATTTTGGGCTTGGATGGCTATGCCCGGATGAACTATCCCAGCGTCCCAGAGGGTAATTGGGCTTGGCGCTATTGGGATGGAGCCTTAACCACGGAGTTGAGCGATCGCCTGAAAACCATGACCCAGACCTTTGGTCGATCGTCCAAGAGAGATTAGTCTCAGAGCAGAAGTCTTTTTTCCTCCTTACTTGGCAACTTGTCCAGAGTTGAACTTTGTATCTTCTTGGGGGGATAGTCGAGAGGAAGCGATCGAGCATCTCAAGGAAGCAATTTCTTTAATGCTAGAACCTCTACCAGAAAACCGATTAGCCACAAAATACTAAGTTATAGAATTATCTAGGAGGAGCCAATATGACCCAAATTATCTTAGAAATTAGTCAATTGGGTGTAGTTGAAAAATTACAAAATCTTGCTAACCAAAATCAACGAACTTTAGAAGCAGAGATTGCTGCTATTTTGGAGAATGCTGTTGAGTCAATGCCGATAACTACGCCAGAGAATCGGGGCTGGTTGCCGGGTTTCTTTGAAGAGGTAATCGGTGGTTGGGAAGGAGAGCCATTAGTTAGAGAACCTCAGCCCAAAATCCAAGAGAGATCATAATCTTGAGAAATTAGAACGGTTTCTGAATTAGTTTAAAGTTATTGATGGGAGCATCGCAAAGCAGCAAAAATTTGTGGTTCTCTTCGTTCTAGTCTCAACAAAAAAGGTACGCCCATTGGTGGCTATGATCTGCAAATTGCTTCTATTGCCCTTGCCAATAATTTAGTCTTGGTAACGCATAATGTTGCTGAGTTTAGCCGAGTAGAAGGATTGCGATACGAAGATTGGGAATAGTTTCATTAACCTATAAAGTTAGGTCTGGCGTGGAAAACAAGGATCGGTGAAATATTTTACAACTCGCTGAAAGCCTTATCTGCTACAATTTACAAGTCTCGATGCGAGAGAAGAGTCCAAAAACTGGCACATCGTAAACCATCATAAAATTAACTCCTTTAAATGATGGAAGAGTTCCTTTTTTTTCCGTATTTATTAATGCTAAGATGGGAATTTTATTGGAATTTCCTCTCCAGCCCACTTCTTTACAAAAAGCATACCAAATTCTGTCCCCCGGATACCTGCCATCTAGGATGCCACCAATTTTATCTGAAAGATAAATTTCTTTTTGGACACTAAAGCCAAATTTACCTTCACTATATTTCACCCACAATCCATCAATAATTAAAAGATCAGCACAAGGAAAGTTTAACAGATCTTCTGATTTAAAATAATCTCCCTCTTCCTTACCCAAAACCTCCGTCATCACCTTGTAGGTTAGCTCATCTGCGTCCTGCCATTGCCCAGTTTGTAGGTATTCTTCTAGCTTCTGGTAGCGCAGTTCATGAATTTGTTTCTCTATGTCCTTGAGCTTTGCTGCTATGGGTGGCGTATATTTTCGATTATCTAATTTTTTCAGGCAATTATAGGCACGGTCTAGAGCCTCGTTATTCACTAATTCTTGCAAAATTATAGTCGGATTTTCTACAATTTCTACATAAAAGAAAGTTGTATCTTGCCATTGGCTATTTTCTCCTTGCTCAACTAGTAAATGAGAATTTTTACACCGTTCAATTTCCTTTGCTGCCAGATAATCTCGAAATTTATTATGGGGAAATTGGTATTTATTAGAACCCTTTTCTATCAACAACTCACTAACCCTAGTAATTCGTGATAAAAACTCCTCAGCACTAACAGAAAAACCTTGTAAATAGCCTGTGAGCTTCGCTAGGATTGTTGGTCTATCCAGTTCACTTTCACCCAAAATAACCAAATCTAGAGCTAATCTCTGTAATATAATACGCCTTTCTTCCGGTCTTAGGGGCATCGCTATTCCCCTCCATTCTGGACGAGTTTCCAAAACCAACTTAAAAATATCTTCGTAGAGCAGAGTTTCTAGCTGAGGTAATTTTTCTTCTCCGTAGCAATAGTAATAAACAGTTAAAATTATTTTCAACAGCAAAGGATTTGTTACCATCTTTTTCAGTTCAGTGCTTCCTTTATTAATTTGAGCAATGACTTCCTGCGCCTTGACTACTGATTCTCGTTTAATTCTTCTAATATGTTTGTCCGCCTGACTTCTCGACTCTCGTAGTTGGCAGAAATACCACTTACTAATAAACTCTCCCCACTGTTCTTCATCTAGAGGCTTAATAGTGATTTCCCTGTAGGGTTTTTCTGTAGCTGTATAGCCCTCTTTGTAGCCATCGGGTCTAGAGGTGAGGACAAAGACAGAACGGCGATAGGCAGTCATTTGTTTACCAATCCATTCGCTCATTGCTGATTTTTGGTCTTCCTTCACCTCATCAAAACCATCCAAAAAAATCAACGCCTTCCCTTCATGCAATAAATTTTCTACCCAATTACTCGGAAACTTGAGCTTTTTGCCGAGTAGAAGCGGGGGCAGGTAGTGCTGGGTGATTAATTCTGGCAAACCTAGATCAATATGGTCAGTAATTTTATTTTCTCGTAAATACAGTAGGAAAGGAATGAATCTCTGGACTTTATGACGGTGGGGAATAGCAGGATTTTTGCCGTAGGTGTAGGCGACATGGCGCAATAGAGTAGTCTTTCCAAAACCACCCCAAGCATTGATCAATACTCGACGGTAACTCGGCTCCTTACTCCGGGCTAAAACTTCCCAAATACTCAATTGTTCTTCTTTGATTTCTCGTAATTCTTCCCGCCGAGAACCCAAGGGAGAGGTAGTCAGGTTTCCAGCAAAATCGAACCTAGAGGAATTTACCCTCAGATGCACAAATACTTCCTCAAGGGTCGGATCCTTAACTTTTCCTTGTCTATCTTGTCTGTAGCCATCAGTCAGCAACCATAAACAATCTTCTGCCAGACAATCGAGATATTTTTTATCTACTCCTGATAATTTCCATGTAAGCTCTTCATTCAGAGCATCTAGCCAATTAACAAATTTCTCAATTCCCTCGCTGCCCCGGCGTTCGTAAATTTCATCAGTCTTTCTTAAGGCTCCTCTTCCATAGGCAGCAAAAGCCGTATATAGCAACTTCGCTACAAACACAATAATCCCCATCAACAACTGGTTATTAAGAACAAGATAGCCAGCTAATCCGTAGGGAGACCATTTAGCGATCGCTCTGATACCTTGGGAGACAAGAAGAGCCATGTTATCAGGCTTAGGGCTTTGATTATCTGGTGGGGGGCTGGTCATGGGTTTCCAGAGTTAAATTTATCCTGAGATTATTTGGATTAATTGTACTGCTGTTTATGCCTAGCATGGAAACCCCTAGTTTTACACCACTGCATTGTAGGCTCCGTCCCAATCATCGGGGGGTGGAGTTTCTAGGTAGGCTTGCGATCGACCCAGATGGAGGCGTACTGGATGATCATGGGGTTTCAGGGCTTGGGCATCTTGGAAATAGGTAATCGCCTTCGAGAAATTGCGATTTTTGTAGGCATCTCGTCCCAACTGGTAGAGGTAGAGAAACTTTTCGAGCTGGGGATCAATTAAATCCCTCGAAGCTCCAATCAGTTCATAGACCGTCAGAGCCTTGTTTTTCCCCTTCACCCGCAATAGATCTAGCTCCCGGACAACTACTCGATCGTGGCATAGGCGATAAGTCGGTTCACTGATGATAATGTCACACAGGTACTCCTTCGTAGCTGCCTCTAACCGGGCGCTCACATTCACTGCATCCCCAATCACCGTGTAATCCATCCGCTTTTGCGATCCCACATTCCCCGACACCACATCCCCAGAACTAATGCCAATGCCAAAATTAATCTTCGGCTGATTAGTAAAAATTTGGTGTTGATTAAATTCCTGCAACCGCCGGCGCATATCCAACGCAGACTGGACAGCTTTCCAAGCATGATTTTCACTCAGGGGCAGGGGCGCTCCAAACACCGCCATCAAAGCATCCCCAATAAACTTATCAAGAGTTCCCTCATGGTCAAACACCGCCTCCACCATGGTTTCAAAGTATTTATTCAGCAGCGACAACACATCCGTAGGATCCATGTTTTCCGTCATGGTGGTGTAGCCCCGGATATCGGAGAATAAAATACTCACTTCCCGCCGTTCTCCCACCTTCAGGGCTTCTTCCCCCAGCGCCATCACCCGTTCCGCCACTCCCGGAGTCATGTAGCGATACATCATACTTTTCATCCGCTTTTCTTGGCTGATATCTTCCAAGACTACCAAGCCGCCCCGCACCATACCTTGGGGATTAGTCAGGGGATTTACCGTCAGGTTTACACTCCGCTCAACAAGGGTAACTTCCTCCTTTGTGAGGTAATGAGTGAAGGAGCTATCCCAATCAGTTTCATTCCAAGGAATATATTTTTCTGGATCCTGCTCATCGGGGAAAACAAGAATGTAGGATTGCACTTCGGTACTTCGACTCCTTTCGGTTTCGCTCAAGGCTAGTGGCTCAGTAACCTCTTCACTCAGTAACCTCTTGGGATTTTCGAGAGCAATACCAGAAACTAGGGTTTGTTCGGGGACGTAGTGTCTAGCACCGTACTTGAGACTATCTTGGAGCCGGAGTTGGAGATGATCCACGGGTAAGACTTCCCAGATATAACGACCGATGAGTTTGTATTCCCAGAGTTGCCCACTGTTTTTGGTGTGGAGATGGGCGATCGGGCAACCGAGGAGACTCAAAGCCGCATCATTAATGGTGACAATCCGCCCCTCCAGATCCGTAGATACCACCGCATCAGAAAGACTTTCGAGGATATCTTTTTGGTATTGTTTTTCCAGCAGCAGATTCTCAAAGAGTTTGGCATTTTCCAGGGCGATGCCAGCTTGGATATTAAACGCCTGCATAAACTCCTCGTCAGAAGCCGTGAAACCCCCTTGGTGCTTATTGATCAACTGGGTGACAGCGATTAAATCTCCCCCAGAGTTGAACACGGGCATACAGAGGATATTTCGGGTTTTGTAACCTGTGCGGCGATCGGTACTGGGGTCAAACCGGGGGTCTTTGTAGGCATCGGCAATATTCAAAGGTTGTCCCGTAGAAGCAACACAACCCGCAATCCCCCGATTAGTGGGAATCCGAATTTCCATCATGGTTTTGCCATCAGCCTTGGCAACTTTGCTCCACAGTTCCCCCCGCTCCTTACTCAGCATAAACAGGGTGCTACGATCGGCCTGCATTAAATCCCTAGCCTGATCCATGACTAATCGTAGAGTTGCTTCTAGATCTAAGCTCTGCCCCAAGGATGCAGTGGCTCGCAGGAGGGCAGCGGCTCCCCTTTGGTTCCGGGCTGCCATGTAAAAAGATTGACAGGTTTCCAGAATAATCCCGATCGAGGCGGCGAAATCTCGGAAATGTTGTTCATCCTCGCCATCAAATTTTTCTCCCCCGGTTTTGTTCAGGAGCTGCACCACCGCCACCACTTGATTGGAGCTACTAAAAATGGGCATACACAGCAAGTTTTGGGTCTGGTAGCCGGGGCGCTCGTCCACTTCTCGGTTAAATAGCTCGTGCTTGTAGGGTTCCGCAATATTCAAACACTGCCCCGTTACTGCCACATGCCCCGCAATCCCAATATTCAAAGGAATCCGCAATTCCAAAGGTCGCCCCGCATCTCCTTGGGGAATCTTTGCCCAGAGTTGATTTTTATCACTATCTAACAAAAAAATGGTGGTGCGATCGGCCTGAAGAATCTGCCCAACTTTCAGAGTAAAAGCATCCATGACCTGCTCCAGCATACTTTCTAGGGCTTCGTTGTTGATCATGTCGATCGCCCGCAAAAACTGCTGAAACTCGGCAGTAATAAAATCAAGCAGACAAATAAACTCCGGTACAGATAAATCCTTAACTCGATGGGTGAGGTTACTTGTCCGGTTGATCTGCGTTAGTTGGGTGAGGGTCGCAAGAATACTGCCAGTGTTGGGTGTCATAGGAGTTGGGTGATCACTCTTGAGCCATTATTATCTACGATCCTAAGAAAGAGATAACGGGAGAAAAATTCCGTAGATGCTACCAGTGGTTCTTCTAGTGTAGACACAAATCTTGAAAAAGGCTTCAGCAAAAACCAGTAAAAGGGGAAAAATGTACTAAAAAGGGGCTACCTTAATAGATCAACCCCAAACCCAAAATAAATATATAAAACTAAATGGTCTGCTAATCTTCGTGGTCTTCAAAGGGATCATTTAATTCGGCAGAGGGTGGCCCAAAGGATAGATAGATAGAGAAGGCAGTAACCCCGATCACGAGGGCAGCGATCGAAATACTAAGAACTGTTGCAGATTCCATAAAGATAAATTAAATGAGTGCTACTCATCTATAATATTACAAAAAACCTGATAAATTTTAATATTGGTGAATTATGGTACAGCGGACACGGTTAGGAGATATCCTGAAGCCCCTCAACTCGGAGTATGGAAAAGTTGCTCCCGGCTGGGGAACTACCCCCATCATGGGCATATTTATGGTTTTGTTTTTTGTGTTTTTACTGATTATCTTGCAACTATATAATTCTTCTTTACTGTTGGATGGGATCAGTGTTGACTGGAAAAGCCTAGGTCAGTAGGCAATTGGTAGCAGTCTAAAGTATTTATCTGTTGCACATTTATTGGATATTTTCCCAGCTTATTATCCCCAGTTAGCTGGGTTTTTTTATGGCGTAGGGGGGATAGGCGATCGCCTGTTGTCAAACCTCGAAAAATTGATAGTAATTATGTATTATGTTAAATTTGAGGTTAGATTTGAGTCAAAGGAACCTTTGGAATTACTATGCAAAGCACTCCAGCCCTACTTTCCCCTGATCCTCCCCACCCCCAATCTGCTACTACCCAACAACTTAGCCTCCCTGACCATACCCAACTGCCAGACTCCGATGGAACTTTTGTGTTCGCATCGCGTGCCGGAGGCAAGAATTTTCAGGAACATCCCCAAAGCATCGTTTTAACTAGTTCGATCGAGCCAATCCTCCAAAAACTTCATGCCGATGGCAACTACTGCATTGGTCAAGATAGCGGCATCTACTGGCGGTTGACGGAGCCACCGGAAAAGGGTGCTGAGGCTCCTGATTGGTTTTATGTTCCCAACGTACCACCCAAGCTCAATGGGGAATATCGGCGATCGTACGTCCTGTGGAAAGAGTTTGTTGCGCCTTTAATCGCCATTGAATTTGTCTCTGGGAATGGGGCAGAAGAGCGCGATCGCACACCGCCGGGAGAAACTGGGAAAGTAGGTAAGTTTTGGGTTTATGAGCAAGCAATTCGCATTCCTTTTTATGCCATTTTTGAAGCGAAAAAATCCTTAGTGGAGGTTTACCACTTAGTAGATGGACATTATGAGCTTTTACCAGCTAACGATCGCAGTCATTATCCCATCGCTCCTTTGGGGGTAGAACTGGGGATCAAAGTAGAGGAAGGTATCCCTTGGTTACGCTGGTGGGATGACTCTGGGTATCTGCTCCTAACTGGTGATGAACGGGCTTTGGAGGCGGAGGGGAGGGCTTTAGAGGCGGAGGAAAGGGCTTTAGAGGCTGAGGCGATCGCCAACCAAGAACGTTTTGCCAAGGAACAAGCTGAGGAGAAACAGCAGCAAGCTGAGGAAAAAGCTGCACGCCTTGCCGAAAAACTGAGATTATTAGGGATTGATCCTGATGAAGCTTAAGCCTTTGATCCTAATCAGTGAATAAATTGCTGCCTAAACTTGGATAGGATGAAGAGATTAGAAAAATATTAAAAATATTATTGAGAGGATACAAGGTATATGAATATTTTTGGGATTGGTCTGCCGGAAATGGCGATTATTTTTGCGGTGGCGCTGTTGGTGTTTGGGCCGAAGAAACTGCCGGAAATTGGGAAGAGTGTGGGCAAGGCTCTGAAGAGTTTTCAGGATGCATCCAAGGATTTTGAAGATCAGTTTAAGCAGGAAGCAGAGCAGATTGAGCAGGCAGTGAAGTTGCCGATTTCTGCCCAGTCTGTACCCAAATCTGTAACAACTAGTTCCGCTACAAGTTCAGATAAGTCGATCGATCCTCCAACCAGTTCCTCCTCAAATTCCTCAACCAATAATGGTGCTAGTAGCCCAGCCAGTGACACCAACGGCAGCACGATCGCCACTCTTCCAGAGCCAGAAGCTAATTCAGAGAATGATCCTGAACAGCATTAGTTATTTACTATGCCATGATTACCCCAGAATATTGCCAAATGATGGCGGAATATAATCAATGGATGAACCAGAAAATTTATGCTACCTGTGGAAAGCTACCAGAGGCGGAATATAAGGCAGACCGAGGGGCTTTTTTTGGTTCTATTCATCGGACGTTGGATCATATTTTGTTGGGCGATCGTCTCTGGATGGGAAGATTTACCCAACAACTTTTTACAGGCACGATCGGGCAGGAACTTTATGCTGATTTTGAGCAACTCCAACAGGCAAGGGAGGATTTTGATCGAGACCTCATTACTTGGACAAATTCCCTAACTCCCCAATGGTTAGCCCAAGCCCTCACCTACACCAGTGGGTTGGACAAAAAAGAACGGACAAGGCCCCTAGGAGTTTTAGTCACCCATCTATTCAACCACCAGACCCATCACCGGGGACAGGTAACAACCCTGTTATCGCAACTAGGACATGACATCGGCTCGACTGATCTGCCATGGCTCCCTAAATTTCTTCTCGACTAATTTCCTTGCCGACTTCGCTTCGATCGCCCGATGGTAACGCTGCAATAATCGCCTCTAATAATCTACCTACTGGCACAATTTCTAATTCCTCTAAGCCCGTGGTGGGTAAAACTTGTCCCTTGGGGACGATCGCCCGTTGAAACCCCAGTTTTGCTGCTTCCCGGAGCCGGAGTTCTAGCTGAGAAACTAGGCGAATTTGTCCCCCCAAGCCGATTTCGCCAATGATCACTGTGCGAGGATCCACCACTCGATCGCGGAAACTTGCCACTAGAGCGATGGCAATGCCTAGATCCGCTGCTGGCTCTTCCACCCCCAAACCTCCCGCCGAAGCCACGTAGGCATCTAGTTTAGATAGGGGAATACCTACCCGTTTTTCAAGGACTGCGAGAATTTGTTGAAGCCTATTGTAGTCAACTCCCGTAGTCGATCGCCGGGGGGCAGAATAGCTAGAGGGGCTGACGAGGGCTTGTAATTCCAAGACGATCGGGCGGGTTCCTTCACAGGCGACAATGGTGGCAGTACCGGGGGCAAGTTCATCCCGATTCCCTAGAAATAATTCCGAGGGATTTGTGACCTGCCGTAAGCCTCGATCGATCATCTCAAAGACCCCAATCTCGTGGGTAGCTCCAAAGCGATTTTTCACGGATCGCAATAATCTATGGGCGGCATAGCGATCGCCTTCAAAGTACAACACCGTATCCACCAAATGCTCCAACACCCTGGGCCCTGCGATCGCCCCTTCCTTAGTGACATGCCCCACAATAAATAGGGTAATATGTTCCCGTTTGGCTACTTGCATCAGGGCAGCGGTACATTCCCGGACTTGGGAGACAGAGCCGGGGGCAGAGCTAAGGGCAGCGAGATAAACGCTCTGGATACTATCAATCACCGCTACTTGGGGGCGGAGGGCTTCCAGTTCTTGGATAATCTCCTCTAGGTTAGTTTCTGCCAAAATGTAGAGGTTAGCCGGACTCCCTGAGGGAGATGGTTGATCTTTAGCTGGATTATTCTTGGTGTGATTACTTTTGGGTGAATTGCTTTTAGCTGGACTACCTTTAGCTTGATGATCCACAGCCTGATGACTAGGGGAATCTCCAGTTTGCTCATCACCTTTCTCCTCCTCCTCCGTCACCCCCAAGCGCCCCGCCCGGAGTTTGACCTGCTGCCCCGATTCTTCCCCAGTGACGTAGAGAATTTGATTTTTTGCCGCTAACTGATGGGCTACCTGTAACAAAAGAGTCGATTTGCCAATGCCGGGATCACCCCCAATTAATACCAAGGAGCCGGGGACAATGCCGCCCCCCAAAACTCGATCGAGTTCCTCATAGCCAGAGGGAAATCTCGACTGGTCTCGATCGACAATTTCCGAAAATTTTACCGCTGCCCTAGGTTTTGTGGTAGATTTGCGGGAACTAGACCAACCCGGACGACGGTTCTCAGTTTCTTGGGGAACTAGTTGCTCTTCGAGGGAGTTATAAGTGCCACAACCGGGACAACGCCCAAACCACTGGGGAAAATTGCCGCCGCAACTATGACAGACGTAGTGAACTTTTGGTTTTGCCATAGATAATTGCAACAAATAGTTAGAATAAAATATTATTATTTGTAGATCTTAACAGTTAAATCTCTATTAAAAATCGGGCAAATCATTAATTAGTATGGGAGTTTTATTACAAGGCAGTAAGATCTAGATACTAATAACTTAATAAATATCTTTCGTTTGGGAGCGTATAGTCTTTTGGAAAATCATAAAGAAAAAATCCTAGTTGTTGACGATGAAGCTAGTATCCGCCGGATTCTGGAAACTCGTCTAGCGATGATTGGCTATGATGTAGTTACGGCTGCGGATGGCGAAGAAGCCCTAGTCACCTTTCGAGCCACTAATCCCGATCTGGTAGTCCTAGATGTGATGATGCCGAAACTAGACGGCTATGGAGTGTGTCAAGAACTCCGCAAAGAGTCCGATATTCCAATTATTATGCTTACTGCCCTGGGGGATGTGGCCGATCGCATCACTGGCTTGGAGCTAGGGGCTGATGATTATGTCGTCAAACCCTTTTCCCCCAAGGAATTAGAAGCAAGGATTCGATCGGTGCTGCGGCGGGTAGACAAAAATGGCTCTCCGGGCATTCCTAGCTCTGGCGTGATCACTGTCACCACCATCAAAATTGATACCAATAAGCGCCAAGTCTACAAAGGAGATGAACGGATCCGCCTCACAGGGATGGAGTTTAGCCTCTTGGAACTATTAGTTGGTCGCTCTGGGGAACCCTTCTCTCGATCGGAGATTCTCCAAGAAGTCTGGGGCTATACTCCCGAACGGCACGTAGATACCAGAGTTGTGGATGTCCACATTTCTCGGCTCCGGGCAAAATTAGAAGAAGACCCCAGCAATCCCGAATTAATTCTCACGGCACGGGGGACAGGCTACCTTTTTCAACGTATTATTGACCCCGATGAAAAATAATTAAAGCTGCTCTCTGACCCAAGCTCGAAAAGCTCTCATGGTTTGGTTTCTTCCTAGGGATTTGGCATCTTCTAGATACTTAGGGAGAATTTCTGTGATGGGAAAATTGCGCAGGTTGGGACTAGTGGCGACTTCTACATATCTGCTATTTTGCAGGAGCTTAATTTTGAGCTTACCTTTTTCCATTTGCCATAGCTCAGGAACTCCCAGGGCCGCATAGATTTCTGGGTGAGTCCGGGATGTGACATCAATTTCTAAGGCTAGGTCTGGTGGTGGGTCGATGCTTAAATCCAGCCGATCCTTACCTCTTACCCTCGCTTCGTTGGCAATATAAAAGCAATTATCTGGCTCAATCCCCTGCTGCCTGAATTGATCTTTGAAAGTAGTGGAGCCAAGACTCCAAAATTCTAGATTTAGTTCTTCTAACAGAATTTCCAAAAAGTTAGTAATTAGGACTTTGCTAACTTCGTGTTCTGGTAAAGGAGCCATAATTTCTAATAAATCTTGGTGATAGGCAATTCTGGAGTGGCGATCGCTGCCCAAGTCTTCCAAAATAGTCTCAAAATCTTGCCAAGAAATATCCCGTAAGACTACTCGCTGTCCCGATGGCACTTGAATTTGCTGTACGGCTACCAACATGGTTTTAACTTTTGGTTAGGTACTGGTGGGCATAGCCCACCCTACTAATGATGAGCGTAGGTAGTTCACCCGTACATCATATCTTGGTCAGGGCGAGTTGCCTCGGCGGGGTCGTACTTGCGAATATTTAGCCACTGGAGAAGAAACATCCAGATGTAAAGAGGATTGAGGTAGAGGTAACGCTTCCAAAGCCTTTTTGGTTCTGCCAGAAGACGATAAAACCATTCCAGTCCCAAGTCTGAAAGAATCTGGGGAGCCTTGGAGAGTAGCCCCGCATGGAAATCAAAGGCTGCTCCCACCGCCATCACAGGCATAGATAAAGATTCGGTATATTCATAAGCCCACACTTCCTGCCGGGGACAACCCAAGCCCACAAAGGTGATCGCCGCTCCACTGTCCTTGATTTGTTGGATCACTTCCAGCTTTTCTTCTGGGGTAGTCTGGCGGAACTTGGAAGGTTGACTGCCAGCGACAATTAAGCCGGGGAATTTTGCACAGAGATTACTTGCCAAGGCTTCTAGCACTACTGGACGACTGCCGTAGAGATAGATGGGTAATCCTTCTTGGGCAGCTTTTTGGCAAACTAAGAGCATGGTATCAGGCCCACAGACTCGATCGGGCAAACGGGTTTTGTGCAAGATATTCAAGGCCCACCGCACGGGTTGACCATCGGGCAGGACTAGCTCTAGATGATTCAATCGATAGCGATGCACAGGATCCAATACTCCCGTCATCACTCCATGCACCGCCAGAGCCGAAACCCCCAAGGGCTGCTTATCCTTACCCGCAGTAATAATTCGATTCACCGCAGCTTCGTAATCCAAGGCATTCACCCGGACACCCAAAATATTCCGTTTGCCTAGATCAATCATGTTAGACTCCCTCTTTCAGCCAACGATCTTTATTAAAGTCATAAATTTCCTGCAATATCTGGGGTACATTGTACTCCAATTTCCAGTCAGGATAGTGGCTCTGGAAGCGATTTAGGTCACTTACCCACCAAATATGATCTCCCATGCGGTTCTGCTCGGCATAACTCCAATCCATTTTGTGACCGACAATTTCCTCACAACTGGTAATGGCTTCAATCATGGAGCAGTTGCTATGTCTGCCGCCGCCGATGTTGTAGACCTCAGAAATTCTCGGAGCCTGAAAGAACGCATCAAAAGCCCGGATCAAATCTTGGCTGTGGATATTGTCTCGGACTTGTTTGCCTTTATAGCCAAAAACGGTGTAGGGAGTTTTTAGGAAAGCGCATTTCATCAAGTAGGCAAGGAAACCGTGGAGCTTAGTTCCAGAATGGTTGGGCCCAGTGAGACAGCCTCCCCGGAAACAGGCAGTGGGCATATTAAAATACCGACCGTATTCTTGGACGAGGACATCGGCAGCGACCTTCGAGGCTCCGAATAAACTGTGCATGGTGTGGTCGATCGACATTTCTTCGGGAATACCGCCATTGTAGGCGTGGCTGGGATCAATCTCCCATCGGGTTTCCTGCTCAATTAGGGGCAGACGGTTGGGAGTATCGCCGTAAACTTTGTTGGTGGAGGTGAAAATAAAAGGTGATTGGGGGCAATATCTGCGGGTGGCTTCCAGTAAATTTAGTGTGCCGTTGGCATTGACAGTGAAATCCATCTGGGGATCCTTGGCGGCCCAGTCGTGGGAAGGTTGGGCGGCGGTGTGGATAATCAGGGCAATGTCCTTGGCATACTCGGCAAAAAGTTGATAAATACCTTCGGTGTCTCGGATATCAATACTTTTGTGGATATATTTGGAGCCGATCGACTCCTCTAGGCGTTTACGATTCCAAGTGGTGGAGGCATCATCCCCAAAAAACACCCGACGCATATCATTGTCAATGCCGATAATGTCAAAACCTTTCTTGGCAAAATAATTAGTTGCTTCCGACCCAATTAAACCCGCCGAACCTGTGATAATAACTACGCTCACTTATTTTCCTCCACCCAGTTAGTAATTAGTTAGTAATTTAGTTAATAATTAGTTGAGCACCCGATGAATCACCTCAACGAAACCATCGGCAGCAGTTTGATAGTTAGTTCTGCCAATGAGTTCCTTGGCTCGATCGCCCATAATTTTAATCAACTCCGGTCGATCGAGAAATTGACGCATTTTTTCGGCAAGTTCCTCTGGTTTATAGGGGTCAAAAATATAACCACTTTCCCCATCTGCCACTAGCTCTGCCGCCCCAGCCCAGCGAGAACATAGCACCGTTGTGCCGAACACCATCGCTTCGAGGGGAACCATCCCCCAAATATCTTCCAAGGTGGGAAACACAAACACATCCGCATTCTGGAAGTAAACACCTAAACTACCGTACTCTACCCAGCCAACCCACGTCACTAAGTCCGTCAAACCCTGTTGGGCAATTAATTCCTCTAGCTCACCTCTTTGATCTCCGTTGCCAATTACTACCAAACTGTAGTCAGTATAGCCCTGCTTTTTGAGGATTGCACAGGCTTCGATCAGGGGTTTAATACCTTTTCTGGCTGTGATCCTTCCCACGTATAGAAAAATCGGGCGTTGGGCTGGTAAGGGGGGAGCCTCTCCAGTACTGTTTTGCAAAAGAGTTTGGGCATCGGGGACTAGGTAAGTATGGGTGAAAACCTTATTCGGCTTCGCTCCCAAACTGCGGATCAAGTATTCCCTAGCTCCATAACTATTGGGGATAAAGGCTTCGGCAAAGGCAGACATAAATTTGCGGGCGATCGACCTCACCAGAGAATCTTCAAAATCTGAATTGGGAGAACTGCCATCATAGATAATAATCAACTTCCATCCCAAAATGGGCTTCAGCAACACTGCAATCAGCGTCCACAGGGAATAGGCTTGGGCTAACACTACTTGGGGCTTAAATTTCCATAAATCCCCAATAATACTCGGTGACACCAGCATCACCCGCCGACTATAGCCTTCAGTCTTAGTGATTTCGAGGGATTTCATCTCCCCCACAATTTGGATCGTGTCATTCCCCGGTAAGCTCGGATCAAAACCTGGCCAAACCAGCCCCGTGTAGAAAATACTTTTGGGAAAAACCTGAGCAAAGGCGGCAAGGACTGGCTGCCAGTAAGCACCTAATTCTACCGAGGGAATTAACCAAGCAATACGGGTGTTGTTCATCTTTATGGAAGGAGGTAAGGAGAAGGAGGTAAAGAAGGTAGGGGGAGGTACAGGGAGGTAAGGGGAGGTACAGAATCAAAAAAGAGAGACTAAAGAGATTAGGGGGATGATGTTTTATTTTTGAGAGATGACCACAGGAGACGGCGGTAGGGAACTAGCCAGTAGATAAACCACAGGGGACCAGCGTAGCGTTGGGCAAAAGTTTTCCATTCATCAATGGGGTGGAGGGTGGCATCGGCGATCGCAACTCCCTTGGGTCCTTGGATCTTTTTCAAACCTTCCTTAACTGGGGGGGCAGCTTGAGCAGTGTCATTCCCCGAACAAGTACCAATATAGCCGGGGGGAATATAAACTAAGCAGCCTTTTTGGTTAGCCCGTAGTCCGTAGTCATAGTCGCCAGCATAGTGAGTAAAGGCTAAATCTACATTACCTACGGCTTGAGCGGCGCTCCGGGAGATTAATACACAGTTGCCATTGATAGTGTCGCAGGGTTGCGGTTGGTCTGTGGGGGGCAGGAGGGAAAAATTGAGGGGACGGAGGCTAGATTTGCGGATGACACCACCATAGGTATGCTCTCCAGTATTTTCATCTTGAGTAGAGCCAGAAATTACTGCCTTGGGGTTGCTCGATCGAGTGATTTCTGCATAGGTCTGGAATAGCTTACTTAGGGCATCGGGATAAAGAATCGTGTCATCATTCAGCCATAGATAGTAATCGTAGTTTCCCTGTAGGGCTGCTGCAAAAGCCTTCTCCATGCCGCCTCCCCAAAAAAGACTGCCATCTCCGGTGAGAATTGTGACGTGGGGGTAAGTTGCCTTGACCGCAGCGGCGGTGCCATCAGTACTTCCATCATCGGTCAAGAAAACATCTATGGTAATTTCATTAATACAATCTTGCTGGAATAAAGCCCCTAGACACTCTAGAGTTTTTTGTTGCCGATTGTAACAAGTCAGGATTGCTGCTATGCGATCGCCTTTCATCAGTTCAAGTTTGTTGAAAGTTTGTTTATGGAGAACTATCGAGGCTTAATTAGCAAAAAAACATTAAGAATTTTTGATCTAACTAAGTTTTAATAGATGCTGAAAGTATAGCGTTACTAGCTGACTTCTACTAGTTTTTTCAGAAAGTCAAAGATTTCGCTATCATAGCACTAGAATTATCCCAAGACTAGGACAATAGTATGGAAGATTTCGGCGTTATTATTGCCTGTTGCTACCAAGATTACCTGTTTGCCAAGGGATGCTGTGCTAGTATTCGGCATTTTTTAGGAGATGTTCCTATTTGTTTAATCGTTGATGGAACCTTTGACACCAAAACTTTACAAGAAATTTACAAAGTAAAAGTAATTAATCATAGCAACATCAAAAATCAATTTTTACGACAGCGGAGTTTTGGTTGGGGATTGACAAAGATGATTGCTTTTTTTGAAAGTCCTTGGTCAAATTTTTTATTTCTAGATGCGGATACAAATATTTGGGGAAATATTTTACAATTTGCAGACTTTCAAAACTATGATGTCGTTATTGATAAGCCTTGTTATGGCTATACTCCAGAGCAGATAGGCGAATTCTTTTTTGATGTCCATGCAATGAATAAGCACTTCCCAGATTTTCCTTGGCAGCAGTATCAAAATGATTATTTTTGTACGGGAACTTTCTTTGCAAAAAAGGGAATTTTCACCCTAAAAGAGTACGAGGAAATTCTTGATTTTCATCAATCTCATCCGGGAATTTTTAAGTATGGAGAGATGGGTTTTCTGAATTTTATGCTGTTCCGGGCCGCCCATGAGGGCAGAATTAAACTCACTAGTGCAGATTTTCAGGTGATTGCTCCCGATTTTAGTCAGGGGGAACTCAAAAAAAGATTTGGGTTCGATCGATCTTCTCATCCCCAACCCCTAGTTCAAAATAATGATGCAGCAGTAATTCACTGGGCTGGGCCTAAACCCAGACTAGAGACTAAGCACACCTATTCTCAACCGATGGACTTTGCTCGCCGCCAATTTATTCTCCAAGAAAAGGGACTCAAGGGAGTTAGAGCCGATCTGGCATTGAAAGTTGAGGATTGGTTAAGTTTACTAGAGGTTTATAAAAATAAATTCTTAAAAAAACTCAGGCAGCGAGGAAAATCCAAAACTCGCCTCTTAGCTCCCGCCCCGACTCCCAAAGCCCTACTCAAGTAACAGTGAACAGTGAGCAGTTATCAGTAAACAGTTAACAGGGGAAAAATTTATTGGTCTTTTGTAACTGAATTAATAACTACCTACTATCCACTAATAATTACTTGCTATCCACTATCCATTGACTAACTGCTCACTGATAACTGATAACTGATAACTGATATGAGTGTAGGAATTGATCAGTATTTACATGCGGCGATCGTTGTCCGGGATTTGGATGCGGCGATTTATTTTTATGGGACGGTGTTGGGCTTGGAGCGAGTCGATCGAGCCTTGCGATTTCCCGGTGCTTGGTATCAACTAGGAGAAACTCAAATTCACTTGATTGTCCCAGACTCAAATACTGCCTATCCTGCCTTGTTAGACCCTAGCCAAAAATGGGGGCGAAATCCCCATCTAGCTTTTCGGGTGGCGAACCTAGACAAAGCAAAGGAGCAGCTACTTAAACATAACTGCCCCATCCAACCTAGTGCTTCTGGTCGCCCCGCTCTGTTTACCCAAGACCCCGATGGGAATGTGATTGAACTCAGCCAAGGTTAACTAGGGTTATCTAATTTCTGTGATTTCTAGAATTTCTAGGCGCTTGCCTTCACTAGAACTGCATCCCCTTCAATTTTTGCTTCAAGGACTTTCAGGGGAACTTTAGAGGGGCCTTCACCAAGGACAGTTCCTGTGGGGGAGAATTTGGCTTGATGGCAAGGACAGACATATTCACCACTGGGTTGCCAAGCGACGGTGCAGCCTTTGTGGGTACAGGTGGGGTTAACGGCGACTAATTCTCCATTATTGCGGGCGACAGCAACGGGACCGATCGAGGATTCTTCAAGGACGATCGCCCCTGTCTCTAGGGCAGCCACGGTTCCCACTTGCACAAAACCATCAGCTCTCGGTGCGGCGGAATTGTTAGCAGGACTACTACTAGCAGAGGGGGTTTCTGAATTACAAGCTACCAAGGCGACAGGAAGAGAGGTGGCAATCCAACCCATACCTACCCAAGATAAAAAAGTTCGTCTATCCATAAAGTATGTTTCTTTGTTAATTTAGCTAGTGTCATTATAACAGTAGAAAAATTTCTCTCCTTGAAGGTGCGTGTTCGTGTGCCTTTAGCCAGTAGGAAGACTGTAGAGAAGTAGTTTGGAGTGTTTGCAGCCCTACTCCACCAGCAATTAGCTCCCACTGTATGTGATAGCATCAACAGTAGATAACATGTAGATGGCATATTAAATAAATAAGTCAATTGACCAAGATTTAGTCGATCCAAAATTTAGTTTCCAAAATTTAGTTAAGGCAAAATTGTTGAACATCAATTATTTAATATTTACTACCTAGCCCTATTGGATTATTCAGTATAAGGAGGACAGTATGTTAGTTTATTTGTTGGCGATCGCTTCCGGTTCCGGTAGTCTAGCTCTGTTTTTGACGGCTTTTTTTATCCCCGAAATTCACCGCAAAGGAGATTTTCTCTGGAGTGGGATTGGTTTGTTTTATGCCCTAGTTTTGTGGGTGCTGGCTGCCCAAATTAATGGGGGTTTGCTGCTGGGAGAAACGGCGGGGGTGGCGGTGCTACTGTGGGCAATTTTGCAAGTATTACAAACTCGCTGGAAGTCCGTACCGATCGAACAGCGTTCTGCTCCTTCGGTGGAGTTGGTGAACAAAATCGAAAAAGTATTCAGTGAAGAGTCTTTACAAAAGTTACAAGCTCAGGCGACAGCGATCGCTGCTAAGTTCGATCGAGCAAAAACATCGACAACACCTAAACCAGAAGTTCCAACCCCAGAAACTCCAGTCCCAGAGGTGATCCCAGAGGTGATCCCAGAGGTGATTGTGGAAGTTAGCTCAGAAACTATCCCAGAAACTATCCCAGAAACTATCCCAGAAATTATCCGAGATACCACATTCAAGATTCCAGCCCCAGAATCCAATCCACCAGAATCCAATCTAACTGTCGAAGTTCAAGATATTTCCCCAGATATCGCCTCGGAACCTGTTTCTTCCCCCGAACCTGTTTCTTCCCCCGAACCTGTTTCTTCTCTGGAAACCCCTGCTCCTGTAGTGGACTCGATCGAGCCTAGTCATGGCGGCGAAAATAGTTTAGGGAGTGGAGAAAGTAGTACAGAGAATAGTTCTGATAGTAATAGTCCTGATAGCAATGACAGCAGTGATGCAAGTAGTGAGACAAGTAGCGGTTCAGAGGGTGAAAATAGTTAAATATGGCTGGTCATAGTAAATGGGCAAATATTAAGCGCCAAAAAGCACGGGTAGATGCAAAGCGGGGTAAGACTTTTACCCAATTATCTAGGGCGATTATTGTGGCAGCTCGTCACGGGGTAGCGGATCCTGCCGGGAATTTTCAACTGCGGACAGCGATCGATAAGGCGAAGGCAGCGGGGATTCCCAACGAAAATATCGAGAGGGCGATCGCCAAGGGAGCCGGAACCTACGAGGATGGTAAACCCACGGAGGAAATTCGCTACGAGGGCTATGGAGCCGGGGGTGTGGCAATTTTAGTCGAGGCTTTTACAGATAATCGTAATCGCACCGCAGCGGATCTACGGGAGGCTTTTAAGAAGTATGGCGGCAACTTGGGAGAAACTGGCTGTGTGGCGTGGATGTTTGACCAAAAGGGAGTGATTTTACTAGAAGGAAATTTCACCGAGGAGCAGATTCTAGAAGCCTGTCTAGCAGGGGAAGCAGAATATTATGAATTTGAGCAGGCCATGACCGATTCTCCAAGGGAGAGGCTACGCCAACGCCAAGATACCTACTCCACCACCGAAATTTTCACCACCATTAGCAACCTAGAGCATCAATCCCAAGTTTTGCAGCAAGCAAAATTACCTGTAGTAGAGGCTGAATGGCGCTGGATTCCTAGCAATACTGTAGAAGTCACTGATGGCGAGGTGGGTCGATCGCTCTTCAAGTTAGTAGAAGCCCTAGAAAATCTAGATGATGTCCAGAATGTCACTGCCAACTGGGAGATGAGTGAAGAATTAATGCAAAGGTTTTTAACTGAGCCTTAGCAACTCATAGTTATTTAGTCTAGTTAGTCCGCACGATCGACTCCTGTACCACAGTTCTGCCATTAATTTGTACTGTCAAACCAAATTGATCCACAAAGTAAGATATGCCATTTTGTCCGTGGGCAATGTAGGATTTATTTCCCCGGCGACGAGCATTACTCCGAAAAGCTTCAGAGCTATTATTTTCTTTGGCAATTAAAAATAACTGGTTTTGATTTTGACAAATATCAACTCGATAGTTATTAGTAATAAAAGATTCTAAAACAGAGGTACTGCCGCAATTGTGGGAAGCTTGCGCCACTAGATCGGGAGCGGAGGGCATAGTTTGGGCATTATTCTGGAGATTATTTTGGGGATTAGTCTGGGGATTAGTCTGGGAAATTGCGGCGGGAACAAAAGCTAAAGAAACTCCTCCTACCATTAAACTCAAGGTCAGGGCAAAGTTAACTAGATTTTTTTGAATAGTCATTTTCATATCTTTTGTACCGTTGGACATAGATTTCACAGATTTTAATTATGTTTCAATTATTTTTCCCTGTAGCTAGGCTAGATCAGCAAAAAACTGGATCCTTGGCTGGCTATTTCCCTAGGGAAACTTTAGCTTAAAATCCAGTCTTGTAATTCAAAGAAATCCATTGAAATTAGTACGAGATTAGTCTGAGATTATCTGGGGATTATCTAGAAATTAGCGATAATCTTGGGATTGGACATCCCGTAGACGAGCCTCAGGACGTTTGAACCGATCCATTTGTGCCTCAAAAAAGCGGCGATTTGCCATTAAATGTTGAGGATTAGGATCATCCAAGGGATAGAGCAGGGCTACCCGTAGGGCTTGAATTACCGCCGAAGTAACAGTATACATCGATCGCTGAAAACTGATCCCCAACTGAATCAACATATCATCTTCGCCCCGGCAGTGCTTTTGATAATATTCCACCAAGTAGGGCGGCAGGAAGTGCAGCATATCCTGCATCAGGAGCGTGGGAGGAATTCCGGCAGTACCCACAGGAAAGACATCAGCATAGAGAATCCCGTAATGGAAATCTGGCTGATCCATGGGAACCTGACCTGCTTGGGCATTATAAGATTTTGTGCCACGGAAGGGAGAAGTCCGATAAAACACCGCTTCCACGTAGGGCAGAGCTGCTTCATAGAGCCACATAAACCCTTTAGATTTAGGAATAATTTCGTAACACTCGCCCTTCACATAGACGTGGTGATAGATAGGTCGCCCAGCAGCGATAAAAATGGCGTTCACCAAGAAATCCATCGCATCCCGTACCTGCTTAAAGCCCCCAGCATCGTAGATATCACTCATTTCAAAAAATACTGGAGCCATCACTTCCCAAAATAACCCTAAGTTAGCGTAGTAGGACATTTGGCGGCACTGTTCGAGGAAAAGATCAGGGAAGGCTTTGTAGAGAGCTAGCATCACGGGATTGCCCTGAAAATAAGCCTTGATGGCTCGATCGGCATTTGCCTTGTATTCGTCACTATCGAGGTAGGGATCAAACTGGTTAACAGGCACGTACATTTTCCGATGCCAAAGCATAGCCCGCATACATTCTTCTGCAAATTCCATATTGACTCGATCGTGGAGCCAGTGATGGAATAATCGGTGCATTTTGGTAGTTTCCCCTTTATCCATAAAAGCTAACAATTCTGGATGGGCAGAGGCGGCTCCCTTTTGCCAAACTCGATAGTCAGCATCATCACCAGCGTAGTGATTGGGCAGATCCAGATATTCTTGGGGAATAAAATACTTAAAAAAGGGAAATGGGTCGAGAAATACTCGTTCACCAATGTAGAGCAAATCCCGCCAGTAAAAATCCATCGGCACTGCATAGGCTTTGTATAAACCAATGATCTGCATCAGATTCTCTGGAGTATCGGGCAGCATCGCCCCACCACCTTCTAGACGGTGGATAATTTCCGCAAATTCGTGCTGGGAAGGGGGAATGCGGGGGTTCGGGTTGAGGGGAAGTTCGGGGGAAGAATCAGTGGGCTTAGAAGGAGACTGTACCATCGTTTTACTCGGTTTATTCGGGTTACTTAATTTGGGATGAATAGATTAGTAGTGAATAGTTAGCAGTGATTGGTAAGGACTAACAGTACTAGAGATTCCCTCTGTCCTTGTACCTAAAAAGAATTAGCTGGAAATAAGACTATCGTTAATTTTGGTGATATTGGTGACATCGATAATCTCTGGGCTATTCAGGGAAGGGAGAATCTCCAACTGAGGGGCGATGTCTAGCACTTCGACAATTTCCGCAAACTCTGGAGTATCGGTAACACCTGTAATTACAGGCATCACGGGCTGAGTTATTTGTTTGGTGGCGGGGAAAACTAGATCGCTGCCCCAAGGAGAAGTGGTGGCGATCGCTGGCTCTAGATAAGCTGTGGCACTAGCACTAAAATTAGCGGTAGTTTTTTCACTCCACCGCACCAACCAGCTAGGCTGGACTCCCAGAAAGAAAATAATTCCGGCAAGGATATAAGCAGGAACTCTCTCCACCACAGTTGTCTGTCCATAGTAAGCAGTTTTATTATCTAATTTGCCAAAGCAGGTACGATTGAGAAGAATCACAAAGTACACCGCTGTCAGACCAGAGGCAACAATACAGAGAATTGTCTGGACTGGAAAAGCAGTAAAACTGCCTTGAAACACCAAAAACTCGGAAATAAAACCCACTAAGCCCGGAATCCCCGCACTAGCCATCCCTGCTAAAACTAGAGCGGCGCTGGTGAATGGTAAACCCCGGATCGGACTCATTAAACCGTTGAGGACATCTAGTTCCCTTGTCCCTACCTTATCCTCGATATTACCTACTAAATAGAAAAGAATCGCCAAAATAAATCCGTGGCTGACCATTTGGCACACTGCCCCCAAAATACTTAGGGGTGTGAAGGCTGCTAGACCAAACAGCACATAACCCATGTGACCGATCGAGCTATAGGCGACCATGCGTTTAATATCTTTTTGGGCGATCGCTGCCAAGGCTCCATACATGACACTAACTACCGCCCACGTTGCTAAGATAGGAGCTAAACTTACCCAAGCTTCCGGAAACAACGCTAGACAAAAACGTACCAACCCGTAGGCACCCAATTTTGCCAAAATTCCGCCCAAGAGAATCACTACCGGGGTCGAAGACTCTACATAGGCATCGGGGAGCCAAGTGTGGAAAGGTACAAGGGGGGTTTTAATCCCAAAGCCAATTAGGAGAGCCGCCAGAATTGTAATCTGGGCTGCTACCGGCAGGGCTGCTGTATTAATATCCTTCAGATCAAAACTAGCAGAGTGACTGAGCCAACCGAGGGCAAGAAATCCCCCTAAAATTAGCACCCCCGACACTGCCGTATAGATCAGGAACTTCATGGCTGCATATTCCTTCTTTTTGCTACCCCAGATGGCGATTAACAGGTAGAGGGGAATTAACTCCAGTTCATAGAAAAATACAAATAGCAATAGGTTTTGAGCCACAAAGGAACCATAGACCCCAGCACTAACTAAAAAAACTAGAGCATGGTAGAGACGGGCTCGATCGACCTGTGGGGGAATGGTATAGATCACAATCCAAGTTAGGAGAGCATTCAATACTACTAGGGGCAAGGATAGACCGTCTACGCCAAGGGTGTAATTGATCCCCAAGGTAGGAATCCACGGAATAAGTTCCTGAAACTGCATCCCGCCATTATTTAGGTCAAAATTTCTTAACAACAGGACAGAGAAGCCAAATAAAATACTGGCGATGACTAAGGCAAGTTGACGAGTTTTTGGGGCAGAAATAGTTCCGGGAAAGAAGCTAATCACCAAAGCCCCCAGCACCGGGAGCCAGATTAAAATACTCAGCATGATAGTTAGAAGAGTTGAAGAATTGGGGTTGATGAATCGATCGAGTCTAAAAATGGAGAGTAAATATGTGGATAAACCTGCGGTGTCATCGGTAGTTATCGGTAGCTAGAATGTCAGCCCACGAGGGATAGGGTAGAGATCAATGGCCAAACCAAAACAAACCCAAGGAAGGTAATCCCTAAAATAATTGTTAGGGCATAGAACTGAGATTGACCAGAGGTACTGTATTTCAGACTTTCTCCCCCCAAAACCGAGGCAGATCCCACTAGGTTGACAAAACCATCTACGAGGTACTGATCAAAGAGAGCAATCAGGTTCGAGACGATCCCCACCACAAATACCACGGTGACTTTATAGATTTGGGGAGTATAAAAATCGTAGGCAAACAAATCTTGGACAGCTGGGAAGGGTAGTTTTACAGGCTTTGTCACTTTTTGATTGAGATACACTGCTCCTCCAGCAATCACGCCAACGAGGGTAGAAGCAAGAAAGGTCAGAGCTACTCCAGAGGTGAAGGTTTCCAGCATTTGATCTAGGGCGGGGATCAGTTGCCATTTATGGAGGAGGAGGGGCAGGTGAAAGACAACACCCATAGTGGTGATCATGGGAAGAGCCATCGGCCAATGAATTTCTGGCGATCGCTCTGTCATCTGCTTAGATTTGCCACCAAAAATCAGCCCAAAAACCCTAGTTAAACCAAAGGCTGTGGCTCCATTCACAAAGACAAACACCCCAAACATCAAAGGATTCTGGTCAGCCCAAGGGCTAGTCATCTGCACGATCGACCAAAACCCACCAAAGGGCGGCACTGCCAGTAACCCGATCGCCCCGATGATGATAGAGAAGGCACACACCGGACGGCGAGACCATAAACCACCATACTGGCGCAGGTCTTGGCTGATATTGTTCCAAATAATGCCCCCTACGCCCATGAGCAGGAGAGCCATAGAAATGGAGTAGGTCAGCACAAACAGGAGAACGCTGCTAGTTTCTCCGTTAGCTACGGCGATAAAGGTTAAACCCATGTAGGCACTAACTAGGTAAGAAAGAGCGCGCTTCACATCTATTTGGGCGATCGCAATCAAAGACCCAAACACTGCCGTGATTCCCCCAACCCATTCCATCACAGTCAAGGTGGTAGGGGAGAGGGATAAAACTGGCTCTAATTTTACTAGTATCCAAGTTCCCACTGGCACAATGATCGAGTTTCGGAGAATCGAGGCGGGGATCGGGCCTTCCATAGCTTCATCTAGCCAAAGATGGAGAGGAAACTGAGCGCATTTGCCCATAGGTCCAGCAATTAAAGCTAAACCCAGAAGCGTTGCCACCGTGGGGTCTAAGTGGGCTGTGGTTGCCCAAGTTGCCAGTTCCTGAAAGTTCCAAGTCTTGGCGATCGGTAATAGAGCAACGACCCCGATTAGGAGAATTAAATCTCCGATCCGCTTAGTTAAAAAAGCATCCCTTGCCCCAGTAACTACTAAGGGTTGACTGAACCATAAGCCTACTAATAGATAGGTTCCTAGGGTTAATACTTCAAGAATCATGTAGCCAAAAAATAAAGACTGGGAAAAAGCTAAGGCACTCATCCCTGCTTCAAACAAACCCAAAAAGGAATAGAATCTTGCCCAGCCCCAATCCATTTCTAGATAACCAAGGGCAAATACCTGAGCCAAAAGATTCAATCCACAGATGAGCATCGCCGTACCGATGGTTAAACTAGAAATTTCTAACGGGAGATTAATATCTAGTCCTGCGACCTGTAACCAATCAAGGGTTAGGTATTGAGCGGGCTGATCCCCAAGGGCAACTAGAGCCACCCAAGCATGAATGAAGGCGATCGCCGTCATGATCAAGTTGACATACCCAGACGGACGGGGGCCGGTGCGGTGGATAATAGCCGGAGACCAAAATAAAGCGACCCCTGCACCAATCAAAGCGTACAGAGGGATCAACCAAACAGTTTGTAGAAACCACTGCGCCATTGGTACTACCTCGTAATTAATTTTAGAATATTAAGAATTGCGTGATTCGCTAAGAAATAAGAAAGAAACTCTAAAAAACACCCAAGGAATATTACTATCTGCAAGGGTTCGTTCTAAGCATGTTTAATAGCTTAATGGCTAAAGGTCACAATGATCCCCACTGTCCTAGATGATTAACCAATAGTTATTAAAATTTATACTTATATTAAGTTTCGTAACAAAGCTGGGCAGGGGATACCGGGTTAGAAGGAATTACTAAAAATATCATCAATATCGTAGGGGCATAGCTCAGGAAAATTGGTTTCTGGCAAATTGGTTTCCCCCATCGCTAAATCTCGACTATTTTCGTAGGCTGCGGATAATTCTTCTTGGAAATAGGATTTGAGGCGAGGGTT
>JAIMKT010000001.1:37694-79465 GCA_020692245.1 Microcoleus sp. GA_180221_E-2-1-MAG-45_12 | reverse complement strand
TGTTGTTTTCCCAAAGAGCTAATCTCCTCAATCAAGTTTTCCAAATCAAGATGCTGCCATTGCTGACTACGCAAAAGGGCTACTTGCTCTCCTGTCCAAGCATAAAAATCGGCTTCTTAAGATTTGGGTACAGCCATAGAAGTATTTGTTAAAAACTTTATAAGTAATTGCCTGTTGGTACAGCTAACAGCGTTAGTATAGAGAATACCTGAATTTACAGAAGTAACATCGATTTACCGTAGTTTGTCTAGAATTTATCTAAAAATCTGCGGTAGTCTCTACTATAAATAATCTAAGATAATAGCAATGAGTTCTATAGCCAGTAAGCGTTCTAAGGTAGAAGGGATTAAAGAGCGGAGTAATTATTTACGGGAGCCTGTAGCTACCGAGCTGCTCCAAGATACCACCCACTTCAGCGAAGATGCCATCCAAATCCTCAAATTTCACGGCTCCTACCAGCAAGATAACCGGGATAATCGGGTCAAGGGGCAAGAAAAAGATTATCAATTTATGCTGCGGACTCGGAACCCCGGCGGCTTTATTCCTCCTCAACTGTACCTAACCCTTGATCGCCTCGCTTCGGAATATGGTAACGAAACTCTCCGGGTGACAACTCGCCAAGGTTTCCAAGTTCATGGCATTCTCAAGAAAAATCTCAAAGCGGCGATCGCAGCTATTGTCAAAAACATGGGGTCTACCCTCGGAGCTTGTGGGGATCTAAACCGGAATATTATGGCTCCTCCGGCTCCCTACAAAAATCGTCCAGAATATCAACTTGCTTGGGAATATGCCGATCATATCGCTGATCTGTTGACCCCGAAGACCGGAGCTTATTACGAAATTTGGCTGGATGGGGAAATGGCAATTACTGCTGAAGAAGCCCCAGAGGTGAAAGCAGCAAGGCAGAGTAATGGCAATGGCACTATTTTCCATGAAGGGGAGGAACCCATCTATGGCACTCAGTATATGCCTCGGAAGTTTAAGTGTGCTGTCACCGTGCCGGGGGATAACTCGGTAGATTTGTTTACCCAAGATTTAACCGCCGTGGTAATTACCAACAAAAAAGGCGAATTACAGGGCTTTAATATTTTTGCGGGGGGCGGTTTAGGACGAACTCACAACAAGGAAGAAACCTTCGCAAGGGCTGCTGATGCCATTGGTTATGTTGCCAAGGATGATATCTACAATTTTGTGAAAGCGATCGTGGCAACCCAAAGAGACTATGGCGATCGAGTCAGCCGCCGTCATGCCCGGATGAAATATCTGATCAATGATTGGGGGGTGGACAAATTCAAAATCCAAGTAGAAAGCTATTTTGGTAAACCCATTGCTCCCCAGAAGAAACTCCCAGAATTTAAGTATCTAGATTACCTTGGTTGGCAAGAACAGGGAGACGGCAAGTTATTTTTAGGGATTTCCATTGATAACGGCAGGGTCAAAGATGCCGGAGATTGGCAACTACGGACAGCACTCCGGGAAATTGTGAAACAGTTCCAGTTACCCATGCGCTTAACCCCTAGTCAGAGCTTGATCCTCTACGACATTGATCCTAGCGATCAAGCAGCAATTACAGCCATTTGCGATCGCTACGGGGTGCAAATTAATCCTGAAAAGATTGATCCCCTCTACCGTTACTCCATGGCTTGCCCCGCTCTCCCTACCTGCGGCTTGGCAATTACGGAATCAGAACGAGTTATCCCCGGTATTCTCGATCGGATTAATCAGGTTCTAGATAAAGTTGGTCTAGCCCAAGAACCCATCGTGATCCGCATGACTGGCTGCCCCAACGGTTGCGCTCGTCCCTACATGGCAGAATTGGGCTTTGTCGGCAGTTTCCCAGAGGCTTATCAAGTGTGGCTCGGTGGTTCACCCCATCAAACTCGTCTTGCCCGCCCCTTTATTGAAAGAATGCCCATCGCTGAATTGGAGAGTTTCCTAGAGCCGATTTTTGTATATTTCAAGAAGTCTCGAAGAAAGGCAGAGAGTTTTGGGGATTTCTGCGATCGAGTCGGGTTTGAGGCGATCGAGCAATTTATGACCAACTATCAAGCCAAACTAGAAAAAAATGCTGGGGATCACGCAGCAAAATCTAGTAAAAATCGCTACCGGGTCGGTCTAGAAGATGACCTCTACCAAGCTCTGAAAACTGCTGCCACCACCCAAGGAAAGCCTATGAACCAATTGGCAGGAGAAGCGATCGAGGCTTATCTGAAAACCCTTTCCTAACTCCTGACCCATGCCCCAACGCCTAGTTATTGATCCCGCCCAAAGGCAAGCCCAGCTAGTCACTTTTACCAAGCCCCAACAGCACTATCTCTACCGAGTCCTCCGCCTCCAAGCTGGGGATCAGGTAATTGTCTTGGATGGTCTGGGGGGCAGTTGGCTGGTGATCATTACCGGGGCGGGAGAAGGGACGGGAAAAATTCTGCAACCTTGGGAAGTTGATCATGAACTGCCGATTAAGATTACCCTGATGGTGGCTCTGCCAAAAAATGGCTTTGATGAAGTAGTTTATCAAGCAACGGAATTAGGAGTAGGGCGAGTGATCCCCGTAATTAGCGATCGCACTCTCCTCCGTCCCAGTCCTCAAAAAATTCAACGCTGGCGATCGATCGCCCAAGAAGCTACTGAGCAGTCAGAACGGCGCATTGTCCCCCAAATCTTTGATCCCGTGACTTTCCGAGAAGGCTTAGAGTTAACTGCCGACCTGACCCACAAATATATCTGCACGCCCCGCCAGAATGCGCCCCCCTTGTCTCAGCTTTTACCAGAATTTTTAGAGCTAGAAGAAATAAAAGAATTAGTAGTACTGACAGGATGTGAAGGCGGATTCACCGATCAAGAAGTCGAGGAGGCGATCGACTACAATTTTCAAGCAGTTTCCCTCGGTAGTCGGATTCTCCGGGCAGTAACAGCCCCCCTAGTAGCTTTAGCTGTAATTAGTGACAAGTTTGATCGAGGATAGCCCAAATATTTTCAGACTAACCCTAAAACTAATGTCAGTTCGGGATAGAAAATACCCATGATATTTGGCTCAAATTAAACGGAGCGCAAGGAACAAACTACTTACTCACCTCTCTCTTTAACTGAACTCTTATGAAAATAGCGAAATCTTTACTCTACTTTGCGATGACAGGATTATTTGAGCTTAGCGGTGCTTATCTGGTTTGGCTATGGCTGCGGGAGCATAAAAGCATTTGGTATGCTGTGGCGGGGGCAATAGTACTATTCATATACGGCACTCTTCCGACGCTTCAGCCAGCTAATTTCGGGCGCGTGCAGGCGGCATACAGTGGAATGTTCCTTCTGATTGCGCTTTTTTGGGGATGGGGCATAGATAAAGTTCGACCCGATAAGTTTGATATTATAGGCGCAGTTGTTGCGTTAGTGGGAACGCTCATCATTATGTATGCGCCAAGAGGCTCATAAGGTCGTGGTTTCGTACCGCATTTAGCAACCGTACTGCATCGGAACAGACTAATAGTTTTGATTAAGTTTTAAGGGTTATCTGCGTCCGGCGACCACGACCGTTAGCCATTTTCGTTAATTTTCATCGAATTCACGTCATTTTACGAAAACTATAACCATCATCGCTGGCTGAGCGTTGGTCAGTAAGCAACCTGCCTTGAGCGAAGCTGAAAGGAGCCGAACTGAGCCGAAGCCAAAATCCTACCCTAAACCTTCGAGCAATTATTTTCATTCATAGCAGAAATTATCCCTTCGACTCTGCTCAGTACAAGTCCGCTCAGGTAAAGTCTTTAGGCTTAGGGTCAGAGCTTCTGCTTAAATCGACATCAAGTTAATTCAAGTTAACCCATGAAATCATCATGGTCTTCAGGGATCGCAATCCCAGAGAAAGAACGGTAGGGATAACCATTAGAGCGGTTATTTTTCTGGATACTTTCCTTGATATGGTCAAGGTCAATATAGCGATCGGCCACGTTGATTAAACTATCACTAGTCATCGATCGCAGACTCACCACTTCCACCCGCACTCCCCGGTAGCTTGCCGCATCCACCGCATAGGCTAAGTCCCCATCCCCACTAACCAAGATCGCCGTATCGTAGGATCCCGCTAGGGCAATCATATCCACCGCAATCTCCACATCTAGATTTGCTTTTTTCGAGCCATCGGGTAACTGTACCAAATCCTTGGCAATCACTCGATAACCATTGCGGCGCATCCACAAAAGAAACCCCTGCTGTTTTTCATTAGTGCGATCGACCCCAGTATAGAAGAACGAGCGCAATAACCTTGATCCCGCAGTTAAACGACACAACAACTTGGTATAATCAATTTCAATTCCTAACTGTAATGCTGCATAAAAAAGATTAGAACCATCAATAAAGATGGCAACCCTCCCTCGGTTTTCTAATACCTGTTCTGGAGTGAAAATTGAATCACTACTAAAGTTATTTAACATGGTTTTTATGCCTCTTTTATGATTTGGGAAAATTTATATTTTTTGAAAAGATTTTAGTTGTTTAAAAAGTTTGCTCTGGCTGTAGATGTTACAGGGGTTACGATTATGATTATTCGAGTTGTAAAGGTTCCAGTTTTTGGAAAATAGGTTGAGGAGTTAATAAAGTTTGTCCTGTGGCTAAAAAGCCCCAAGAACTATGGGTAGAAAACTCTAGTGTATCTCTAATTTGAGAGGAGTCATTAAAATTAACATTAAATCCTAATTGTTGATAGATACTACTGCTAAGACCGGGAACTATCGGTGATAAAAGATACGCTCCTAGACGTACAGACTCTAGAACTGAGGCTAGGACTAGAGCTACTGTAGCCATTTCTCCCTGTTTATAAAGTTTCCAAGGAGCCTGATCATCAATATATTTATTCCCGGCTCTGATTAAAGTAAAAATTTCTTGGCAGGCACTACTAAAAGCTAAAGAATCATAGGAATTTATGACTCGATCGCCCAAATTCTCCGCAATTTCCCGGAGAGGATTATGCCCCATTTCTGCATCAAAATTTACCGCAGGAAGAGTTCCTTGAAAATATTTATGCACCATACCCAAAGATCGATTGAGGAGATTACCTAGATCATTAGCCAAATCAGCATTGAGAATATCAATAAATCTGGTTTCATTAAAATCTCCATCCTTCCCAAATTCAATTTCCTTTAGGAAGTAATAGCGAATAGCATCAGCACCGTATTTATTAACTAATTCAATCGGATCTAGGGTATTCCCTAAACTCTTCCCCATCTTTTGTCCATCCTTAGTTAAAAAACCATGCCCAAAGACTTTTTTAGAGGTAGGTAAACCCGCAGACATCAGCATCGCCTGCCAATAAACTGCATGAAAACGCAGAATATCTTTGCCAATTAAGTGCAGATCAAAGGGATACCATTTTTTTAAAGCATTAGCTAAGGTCGGCTCATCTTCTGGCTCCAAGAGGGCAGTAACATAGCCAAGGAGAGCATCAAACCAAACATAAATAGTATGTTTTGGATCTACGGGAATGGGAAATCCCCAGTCAAGGTTGATGCGAGAAATAGAAAAATCAGTTAGTCCTTGGGCAACAAAATTCAGAACTTCCTTGCGCCGACTTTCGGGCTGAATAAAATCTGGTTGTGATGTATATAATTCCTCTAGTTGGCTTTGGTATTTGGATAGCCGAAAGAAGTAATTTTCCTCATCTCGCCACTCGGCAACCTTGTTGGTATGAATGGCACAGTAGTGATCGGGGAGCAGTTCTCGTTCTTCTTTGAACTCCTCGCATTGCACACAATACCAACCCTGTTGCTGACTAAGATAAATATCGCCTTGATCCCAAACTCGCTGAAAAAATTCCCGCACGATCGCTTCATGGCGAGGATTGGTAGTGCGGCTAAAGCGATCGTATTGAATATTTAATTCCTGCCAAAGTCGATCGAAGGCTCCAACAATCTCATCACAATGCACTTGAGGTTCTAAACCCCTTGCCTCGGCAGTACGTTGAATTTTCTGCCCGTGTTCATCAGTGCCTGTAATCAATAAAACTTCCTGCCCTTGGAGACGTTTACTTCTCGCTAGAGCATCCGCTGCCATAGTTGTATACGCACTACCAATGTGGGGAACATCGTTTACGTAGTACAAGGGAGTGGTCAAGGTATATTTGTTTTGTTTATCGGATGTTTGTTCTAGGGTCATATATAGAGAAAATTAATAGTTTAGTTATAATTTAGTTATGGTTTAAAGATAAAATTTTAGAAATAGTTATGGTATTAATACTAACTCATCCGCATATTTTCAGTTATCAGTAATTATTGGTAAATTACCTAGGAAAAAGTAAGGAAATTGTTATTTATTCCGGGGGTAAATAGAGAAATCTCTCAATATTTTCTTAAGATTGTGATACTTTTGACTTAATACTTTAGATGCAAAAAAATACCTAAGCACTCCTTTTGAGGGATGTTGCCTAGGCAGGGGATTAACTTTTAGAAATTTAGATCAGAAATTTGGGCAAAAAATATCTAGATTAAGGAGTTGGCAATCTCTGGCATGAGATTCTGGAGGCGGGGCAGGAGGAGTTGAAAGGCTTGACCACGATGGCTGATCGATCGCTTCAATTCTGGGGTCATTTCGGCAAAGGTCTGATGATGTTCGGGAACATAAAAGATCGGGTCGTAACCAAAACCATGATTTCCTCTGGGCTGACGCAAAATCTCTCCAGCACACACGCCTTCGGTGACGATCGCGATCGAGCCATCAGGACGAGCCACCGCCACTGCACAGAGAAACTGCCCCTGTCGATCGAGTTCATTTCCCAACTCTGTCAACAAACGCTCAATTCTCTGGGGATCCGTATCACCATAGCGGGCCGAATAAATTCCCGGTGCGCCGTTGAGAGCATCCACAGCCAAACCAGAGTCATCAGCGATCGCCCACTGCCCAGTAATCATCGCCACCTGACTTGCCTTGAGACAGGCATTTTCCTCAAAAGTTGTCCCCGTCTCCTCCACGTCCACCTCTGGGGGCTTCAAGCGTAGTTCACAATCAATTCCTTGCAGATGATCTTGCAACTCCTGCAATTTGCCCGGATTCCCCGTCGCCACAACAATAATAGGTTTCATAAATTCATCAATTCATCAATTCATCAAAAAATTCAGCAATATCTACCAATAACTTACCGCAAATTTCCAACTAGTTATATCAAGTCCGGTTATGGAGGTAGGGGCGTAAGGCTTGCGCCCAGAAGATTTAAGCTATTTACCTTTGGCTAAAGGCTGCATAATTACGGCATTTACCATCACCACCCCTGTGTCTTCACTGTCCACACACCGAGCCGCAATAGTCGACAGATCTAGAATCCGGGGGGGAATGTATGGCCCTCGATCGTTCACCCGAACAATTACAGATTTATCATTTTTGTGGTTCGTAATTTTGAGGTAAGTATCGAACGGTAGGGACGGATGAGCCACCGTTAGGGCGTGCTGGTCATAAATTTCCCCATTGGCTGTCTGCCGACCGTGAAAATAATCTCCATACCAAGAAGCTAGCCCCGTCAGACTGGTATCAGTTTCTTGGAGTTGATACATGATTGTTTGAGCTTGGGCAATATCAAGGACAGGAACTTCTAGGGCGAGGCGGATACTGTTGGTTAGTTTAATGGCAATTAGTTCTTCATTGGTAGGAATACTTGCCTTGAGAGCATCATCAACCAAAAACAGGAGGCGATCGCCCAACTTCACTGCTGGATTGCCATTGACTAACCCTGGTTGCAACTTGCGGGGATCGAGACGGGGCGTATTTACCATTTGCTGCAATCTTTGAGCCATCAAATCCGCATCTAATTTTCGATCGAATTCAGCGATCAGATGCCGTTTCAGCCACACTTGAAATTTGGGGGTAACGGGAGGAGTCGCAAACTTAGTATTCGCTGGGGCAAAGCCTTCTGGGGGAGAGGGCTGGACATCACTAGCTCCATCATTAAAAGTGTTGCTATCATTCCCTTGATTTCCTTGGGACAAGAGCCAAAAATTACGCCGGGCTTGTTGGGGCAGGAGGGTATCCGATCGAGTCACAATCACCTCTCTGGGTGCAGATTCTGGTTGCTTGACAAAATTATCCTGCCAACGTAACAGACTATGTAAAACTTGAAAAACCTTTTGAGATAGGGATAAATTCTCGATCGCTGGAGTTGATCCCCGACTTGTTCCTTGGGTTGCCAGGGGCAGATTAGTCCAAGAATATTTGAGGGAGCTGGTTTCTGCTAGACAAAAATTTTCTTCGCCAGTGTTGAGCCACCAAGAAGCAAATTTCGCCTCTGACTGCGTAGTTAGAGGGCTAGAACTCCCCGGAGTCGCAGAAATATCTAGACTATTGACAGTATTGATGGAAATCGGGGCGATCGACAGCTTAGGAGAAATATTTTGGGCAGAGTTTTGGGCAACATTTTGAGCAACACCGAGGGAAGTATCTGTGGTTTCCGTTGCTACCACTGGCTCGTAGGTTGCCTGAGCTAAGTTGAGAAAATTTGGAGCTAATCTAATCTGTGTCGTTAGTTGAGAAGAGAATTTGTTACCTAGCTGATTTGCTAACTGACTAGCTGGCTGATTGATTGATTGACTAGTTGATTGACTAGTTGATTGATTGATTGGCTGGGGCGATCGAGCTTGAGTTGTCGGGTCAGCATTAGAAAAAATTGGTTGCAGTTTAGCAAACCTTGCTACAGGCTTACTCAGATTAGGAAAGGTTCTGCCCTTGAAAGTGATGGCTAAATACTCAGAGATCAGCGATCCCGGAAATCCATAGTTAATAGCACAATTGAGTAAAGAAGCAACCCAGAAAATTCCGAAAATAGACATAAGCTATGAAGGTTTTGAGCACACTGGCCTGATATTTAGAAAACTGTCAAATAGTAGATTGTTATGGTTTTGATATTTCCAAAATCCTAACTCATTCTGCACCCTGAATCTTGCACTCCATCATGATCCCATCTTTTGTCTTTCTTTTTGCATCTCATAGGATATTCTTATCAGAATACTAAATCATGACTTGCTAATTGTCTATTAATCTCTCTCTAACTTACTTTTAATTAAGTTTCAATTATTCTCTGATCGATGGATAATTCACTGATAATCCACCACCTAATCTACAGAAGAGTAGGTTTTTTGTAGTAACGACTTTAGTCACTTGTAGTTGCTAGAAACTTTTCAGATATCCTCTTAGGAAGTCTGTGATCTTGTGACCAAGCAATTTATACTGAATTCCGAATAAACCCATAAGTATGCTTACCTGTTTCTAGTTAACCTGAAGTCTCTGGGCAACCTGCAACTACCTCCAGAGATCAGAAGTTAGGGAGAAATTAGCTGGAAATTAACTAGAGACGGGCAGAATTCACAAAAAATGGTTATGGTTAAGTTAAAGAATGCTATGATCACAGCTTTGATTCCTATAGAAATATCTAATGTCTTGGAAGCGAATTATCAGTGGAATTTTAGCGATCGCCGTTGCCTTGGGTCTCATTTTGCTGGGCGGCTGGTATTTCACTTTGGGCTTCGCAGTTGTGGTCTATTTGGGGCAGCTAGAATATTTTGAACTAGTCCGGGCAAAGGATATGGCTCCGGCAGGCAAGACTACTTTGATAATTTCTCAACTACTGCTGATAGCAGCCACGGTAGCCCCCAACTTAATCGATGTCATTTTTTCCCTAGGCGGAACAGGAATTTGTTTTTACCTATTGTTTCAGCCCAAGCTGGCGACCATTGCGGATATTTCCACTTCGCTTTTGGGTCTGTTTTATGGCGGCTACCTACCCAGTTATTGGATCCAGATTCGAGAAAATATGCCGATCGCCACCCGACTCTCCGCCAGCACTGGGGGATCATTACCGTCTCCAGAAGCTATAGTGGCAAATCTAGGAACTAATCTAGGAGCTAATCCAGAACAGGTTTTTGATGTTCAACCCGTTGCTACTTTACTGACAAATAACTCTTGGCTTGATTGGTTTCATGCCCCGGTCTTTTCCCCTAGCCTCAAAGTCACTCTCCTCGCCTTTGGCTGTATTTGGGCCGCAGACATCGGTGCTTACTTTGTGGGGAAGTTCTTTGGGCGGACTCGTTTATCAGCCATCAGCCCCAAAAAAACCGTAGAAGGAGCCGTATTTGGAACCTTGGCAAGTGTTGCTGTGGGTATGATCGGAGCTTGGAGTTTAACTTGGAGTAATTGGTTATTGGGGGGAATGGCTCTAGGTTTGTTGATTGGGATCACCAGTCTGCTAGGGGATTTAACAGAATCGGTCATGAAACGGGATGCGGGAGTGAAGGATTCGGGGCAGTTGATCCCCGGACACGGGGGTATCCTCGATCGCACTGATAGCTACGTCTTTACAGCACCAGTGGTTTACTACTTTCTTACTCTTTTATTACCATTGATCCCCGTCATTAGCTGGGGTTAACGTTGGGGAGTCATTCTCCAAATCTTTTCGAGGAGTTGAATCTGCTCTTGGAGAGTCAGCACCCGTTGGCGTTTATATTTTCTGTGACTTACCGCTCCGGCAATAAACATCATTGTAATAATTGCAATAATCAATGCTTCTGGGGAAATGGTGAGGGTAATACCTCTGGAAACATCAGGATTTGTCTGAGGATTAGTCGCCTTAGCAGATCGATCGAGATTTCCTGTATTAGATGAGTTGGTCTTTGAGTTAACAGCGCTGGGGGTAACAGAATCTGGATGAACAGCAGTAGTTTTTGTAGGTTCGATTTCGAGAAGGGCTACTGCGGGAGAGGCAAAGGCAACAGTACTGATCACAGCGAGGGGAGCGATCGCACTCAAGGCAAGATGAAAGAATTTATTACTCATGGCTGTTTACAACGTAGGAATATATTAAGGAATATATTTGGAGACACCTGTTCGGAAAAGCTAAGGTGGCTTCTGAGGTGCGCTTAGACTTTTTTCTGGATTCGGTGAATTTTGGAACTGAAGTTTAGAGAAATTCTCTGACAAATTCTCTGATAAATTGGAGATAAGTCTTTAAAAATCTGTAGCTTATAATACTATTATCCACTTTTATTTATGTATTTCTAGGCAGTTGTCGTTAACTTAACGAAAGTTTGCAAACAAAAAATTACATAACTTCCCAGCGTTGAGATTCCTGAAAATCTATCCGTAATCTCCCGTAATCTATTTTTACGCTTTTTAAGAAATATCACTTTTTTGAGACTGTCCCTAAGGGTAATTATTTAGGGATTGAAGTACCTAAACTTTTGCTCTCTTCTGAATCTGGGGTTTCTGGGGGACGGTTTTGCATCCAGCCAAATAAGGCAGCACTACTAATCAGCGTTACGGTAATAACTGTGACAATTTGCAGCATGAGACTATAGCGCATAATCAATTTTACCTGTTTATTTTTTAACTTCGGGGTTTAGTAAGCTTGGTATGCTAATTCCTAGGAACTAGACATAAAAGCATCAAACAAGATTGAAGTGTTCCATTTGTATGTTCATGGGGGGAACTTCAAGTTCGTGTAAAATTATCTGCACTTGATCCATCATCGGGGGCGAGGCACAGAGAAAATATTGGCGGGCTGCTCGTTGTTCAGGGATATATTTTTCTAGGAGTTCCTTGTCTACATAGCCACTTTCGCCGCTCCAATCTTTGGGTGGTTCCTTGAGAACGTGGACTACTTTTAGGTCTAATTTTTCTTGAAGTGCATCGAGTTCTTCACGAAAGGTGATATCTTCCCAAGTTCTACTGGCATAAACTAAGAGATAAGGTCGTGGATCTTCGCGTTCAGCATGGGTGATCAACATACTGATAATCGGCGTAATCCCAATCCCCCCAGCAATCAACACAAAACCCCCGGTGTCTTCATAGCGATCGGTGGTAAATACTCCATAGGGGCCATCCAAATAAGCTACGGTTCCGGCGGGAATATCCTTAATAGTTTTGGTAAAATCTCCCAAGGCTTTGATACTGAACTCGATCTTGTCAAGATTGTCACCATTGGAAGACATGGAAAAGGGATGTTCTCGCATCTGAAACGGTGAACGGTTAATTGTCAGCCAAGCAAATTGTCCGGGTTGGAATTGAAAACCTTTGTGTACTCTGGGACGCAGGGTAATAGTCCACACATCCCCCCGTTCGGCCCGAACTTCTTCCACTAAATACGGCTTTTTCAGCATTAACCAAGGTTTTACTAGACGGGCATAAACTATTAGCCAAAGGGCAATGAGGGCGATCGCTGTCCACAATACCGCTTTCCAAAATAACCCTAGGTAATTACCCACCCCGATCGCATGTCCCAGCCCCAAGCTGACTGTTAAAACTGCCAAAAAGCCGTGGGCAGTACGCCAAGCTTCGTAGGGAATATGTAATTTTTGTCGCCAGATGGTAGTAACAACCAAGATTATTAGGGCCAAAGTTCCTAAAACAGCCATTTTGGCTCGCCACGGAGCTGTAAAAATATTCAGTAGCTGTAAGGTTTCCGGCTTGACTATGAATAAGATCAAGGGATGAATTAGAACAAAGGCAAAGGCTACTAGGGAAATATAACGGTGAAATTGCAGAATAACATCAATGCCGTAGGAGGCTTCGACCTTGTTAATTCGGGCAGTGAGGGCAAATTGTAAAACCATCATCGCCAAGGCAATAAAACCTAAGGCAACTGAAAAGTCTAGCCAAAATCCTCGATCGGGCAGGGGAGGATAAAAGAACAAAACTAATAATGGTAATAGGGTACAGAATATATAAGCCCCAATCCAAGCAACGGCGACCGCTATTGGACTATGCATTAACAATTTCCTCATCAAATACCTCCCCTGCGAATGCTGTCTAAGTATTCTGCCTAAATATTCCCTATTATTTTTTAGCGAGAAGCTTGAGAGCGTCTGTTCACTTCCGTCCAGTTGACGACACTCCACCAATCATTCAAGTATTCGGCACGGCGATTTTGATATTTCAGGTAATAGGCATGTTCCCAGACATCATTGCCCATAATGGGATACAACCCTTCAGAAATTGGGTTATCTTGATTTTGGGTACTCACGATTTGTAATTGACCTTGACGATCGCGTACTAACCAAACCCAACCACTACCAAAGCGACTAGTTGCCGCTTCATTAAACTGTTGCTTAAAAGTATCAAAACTGCCGAAGGTCTGGTTAATTTCTTGGGCAATTTCTGCTGTGGGTTGTCCCGCACCTTCAGGACTCATGATTTGCCAAAAAATTGTATGGTTAAGATGCCCGCCACCATTGTTTCTTACGGCTGTGCGAATATCCTGAGGGACGCTACTTAAATCCTGTAGCAACGCTTCCACACTACTATTTTGGAGTTGGGGATATTTCTCTAAAGCATTATTGAGATTATTGACATAAGCTGCATGATGTTGATCATGGTGTAGTTTCATGGTGTCGGCATCAATGGCTCTTTCTAAAGCTGCATAGGCGTAGGGCAAGGGTGCTAACTGGGCAGGATTGGTGCTAAGGGAGCGATCGACATAGGCTACGGGGCGGGTAATTATTCGAGATGTTGGTGTTGGTGTAGCTTGAGTTTGGGCGTTGGGAGTTGCTGGTGAAGTGGGAGACAAGGTTGGAGAGATGTCTGTCGTTTGTTGAGATTGACAAGCAACCAGAGTCAAGATTACAAATAATGTACCTAAAAACGAAACAATTAATTGCTTAAAAAGTGAGTTCATTAGTTAATTCTCCAGATTAAAAAATAAGGGTGAACCAAGCGGATTGCCAAGGGAGGGGAGCCAAATAAATTCCCCTATTAGCAGTGCATTAAATTAAGTGGGTCTTAATAACGAAAGATAGCGGCGATCGCCTTGTCTTCAGGAACCTCTCCTGGTTCGACAGCGTAGACAGTACCCCCATTAGTTAAGGTATGCAGAGCTGCTAAATCTAGTAAATCCCGATCACCGGCTTCGTGTTCAGTGTGCATTCGGACAGAATTTGCCTCTGGATCAAACAATCCCCAAACCTGTTCTCCTACGGGGACAAATAATGCTTCCACCCGTTGGAAATAAGCCGCAGGAATCACCTGTTCGATCGTATTCGCAGTTTTTTTGGTGTTGTGCAGCTCTTGATAACGGTTGATGGCGGCTTCTTTGGTGCGTTCAAAGTCGGGTTGGACAATTTCCCATGCTTGAGTATGCAGTTCCTCTGGTTTCAACATTTCTGGATTGCCTGTGATCCCATCGGGCATGAGGTGAGGGTAGGTGTTGGCTTGCTGATAAATAGGCAATAGATAATCAACCCCAGCTAAAATTAGGGGTGCTTTTTCATTTTTGAGAAAAGATTCTAAGCCAGAGTTAACTTGGCGGAAATAACGCAGTAAATCATCTTTGTGATCATCGCTGCCTCCTCCCTGTCCATGAAATATGGCGGCTCGATCGCTGCCACTACCGCCGGAGGACGTGCCTGTATGAAACTGCAAGCTTTTTTCTGGATCATCATCCTGTAGAGCTTCTGCCATATTATTTGGCACATTGGCAACATCAGGAAGATCGGTTACTTGAATATCTGTTAAGGGAATTTCATGGATATAGTAACGGGTTCCTTGAAACAGCCGGACTTGATTTTGGCTCAGTCCCAGAATATAAAATTGCCCATCTCCAGACAAAAGTTGCAACAATGGTTTGAGATGGAAATGGTCGGTAACTACTGTTAACTCGGCAAAGGCGATCGGTAAGCGGTAATAGTGAAATTGATTAGGAGATAACAAAATTGCCAACCCATCACTTTGATGTTGCCAGAAATCGTAGGTATCTAGCTCTTGTGCAGGTTGCAGTAAATTATTTGCATCCTGTTCACTCATGCCTAGCTCTAGCAATTGAGATTGGGCTTTCCGCATCAGATTCTTAAACCGAATTGGGTTTTGTTGGGTTTCGGCTCCTAATCGCTCCATGGGAGTGTAGATGGAAATACAGGTTGAGCTTGATTCTGTGGCTAAAGTTGTTAGTTTATCGATCGCAAATAAATTCATATTAAACTCAGTTTTCTACTATTTCTCAGATTGACATCCACATGTTTGAAATGATGTATAGGCAATAATCAAGTTGTATGATTTGGATCAAAATATCTTAAAACTTTATAAAGTGAGCCAGAAATACTCCTTTCTCAAACGGTTTTAGAGAATCTCAGAAGATATTAGAAAGCCTTAGAAAGATATTAGAAAGACCTTAGAAAGAGTCTTAGAGGGAAATTTTAGTAATATTTTGCCTAACTGAGGCTGACCCCAAGGAAGCGATCGAAGCACCGAGTCCGCCATAGCAAACGTTGAATTAGCCCCCACTCCAGAGCAACTAAACCCAAAAATAGATAATCCTTCGGCTGTAATAGGGCAAGGTTAAAAAAGTCTCTGGTGGCAGGAATTAGCAAAATTAGCCCGTAGAGCAGTAGTAAACCAAGAGCCACAAAGGTATACCGCCAATCCCCTTGGAGAGATTCCCCACCCACCCAGAACCGGGCTGGAGGTTTGAGGAAAGGAATTAAGGATAGTTGACAAAACACTAGCACCGTTGCTAAAGCACTACGGGGGATTGCATAATCTAGCTGATCTAGTTGGTTTAAGGGGAGGTTAGAAGGGAGAGAATCTTGATAGTCGAAGAGGTACAGCAAATAGACAAAGATGCCCACACAGGCTATGGTCAGGGATGCGGGAACGATGAAGTGGAGAATATTTCTGACTAGACTACGCCTAGAACCATTTTTGGCTGAGACTCCGGGCTTTGACCAGATGGGGATCACCATCGCTGGGAAACCAACACTGACAAGGGAGACGATCGCCGTATGCTTATTCACAAAGGGGAAATGATCCACCACGATCGAGCTAGCAAAAATCATCATGGTCATGGAGATCGATCGAATCAAGAATAACTTCACCACATCCACAATGCCGTTATAAATCTTCTGTCCCTCCAAAAAAGTAAACGGCAAAGCCCCAAAGGAATCCTGCAACAAAACAATATCTGCCACCCCACGAGTCGCCTTCGCCCCACTTTCCATTGCGATTCCCAAATTTGCCTGCTTCAGAGATAGCACATCATTCACCCCATCCCCGATCATCGCCACATACCTGCCACACCGCCGCAACACTTGTACCAATCTTGCCTTTTGGTCGGGAGTAATTCTGCCAAAGACATTATTCTCGATCGCCGCCAGTTGAAACTCTGCCTCATTCATCTCCGCAAGTTCCGCTCCAGACACCCCCAAAATTTCCGCCGCCACCCCCGCCTGTTTTGCCAGAGCCATCACCGTATCGGGGTTATCTCCAGAAATAATCTTTAGTTCAATGCCTGCCGCCTTAAATCCCTCTAGGGTTTCTCGGACTTGGGGACGGAGTTCATCGCTGAGGGTAATAATGCCGAGGGGAATTAGTTCTGAAGGGAGGCTCGGATTTGCCAAGTTTAGTGAGGTGGAAGAGGTATTGAAAGAATTATCTAAAGAATTATTCAGGGAAGTGTTTAGAGAATTTTGAGGGGAATCTTCTAAGACGGGGTAAAGAATAGACTCTGGGCTAGAGGCAAACATGAGGACTCGCCAACCGTGGGTGGTTTGACTATTCAGGTAAGCTGTGTAATCTGCAAAGTTGGGAATGCTCGGAGCTAGGGATTCTGGGGCGCCGAGAATATAGGTAATCTTTCCAGAGCCTTGTTCGAGGGTGAGGGAACTCCATTTGCGATTAGAAGTGAAGGGGATCTCATGGAGGATTTTTCCTAATTGGCTCCCGTTATTGCTTAGATGATTGCTTCCATCATTGGTAGCATTTTCTTCCCTGAGACCAAGTTGGTGTAAATCTTCCCTCAGAGAATCGTCCCCAAGTTGCGGATTCAGTCCCTCTAAGATCGCCTCACTGGTTTTATTGGTAGTCGTGACTCGGTTGCTGTAGGTAGCGAGAATTTCTCTTAGTTTTGGCTCCTCGATCGAGAGGGGATACAGGCTATGGAGTTTGAGGTTATTACTTGTCAAAGTCCCGGTTTTATCTAAACACAACACATCCACATTACTCAGGGATTCTACGGCGTTGGCTTGCTGAATCAACACATCTTGCCCAATCATCCGCACGGCTCCGAGGGCATAGGCAAGGGTAATAGCTAGGTACATACCCACGGGAACTAACCCGGCAATGACAGCAGCTTGATGGACAAAATCTGTCAGGGATTGGGAGCGACTAAAAATACTCACGCCGTAGAGCAACCACAGGCAACAGGCGATCAACATGACAATGCGAATAATCAGATTAATTTCCACTTGCAAGGGCGTGTATACTTGGCGAAATGCCCTAGCACTAGCGGTTAAAAGGTAGGCGGTGGTATCTTTGCCCACTTTTTGGGCTACATAGAAAGCCTTGCCACTGACACAAAAAGTTCCGGCGTAGAGGCGATCGCTCTTGGTTTTCGCCACTAAATCTGATTCCCCCGTCAACAAAGATTCATCAATTTCAATGCTGCCCCCACCGACAATTTCTCCATCTACCAAAATTTGCTCCCCAGCACAGGCGACAAGAAGATCATCTAAAACTATTTCCCTTGGCTCAATTTCCTGCTCCCGACCTTCTCGGAGGACGATCGCCTTGGGGCTATTCAGGAGGGCAATTCTATCTAGTTGTTGCTTTGCCCAGACTTCCTGAAAAATATTAATTACTACCCCGCCAAACACCACCACCACCACCAAAATCCCATCACTGCGGAGACCAAGATGCCACATGATCACACTAATCCCAAAGAAAATGATATTAATGAGGGTGAAAATATTTTCTTTGATGATCTGCCAGTAAGACCTGCCAGTTTCTAGCTTGGTATCATTCCCTAGTCCCCGCCGCCGCCGATCGACTACTTCCCCCGCAGTCAACCCAGTCAAGCCGGGAATCCCCGTGAATTCAGCTAGTTCTTGTGGAATATTCAGATTTTGATTACTACCCATAGAAATTTCCCTTCCTAAAAGCCCCATATCTTTGATTACTGACCCAAGAATTTTTCAGGCTTATTTAGGCTTAATATAGTGTACACGTGATCAATCTTCCCGGTGGCTGTGGGCAAGGAGTTTTTGGGCAGCTTCGAGGATTTGAGGGACGATCGCCTGCAAGCGGCTTTGATGGCTGAGGTAGGTTTCTAGGGCGACTAGGGGATCAATACTGGTATCTACCCCTAATTCGGGAACCCTGGGCAGGGAAAGCTGACTAATTAATTCTGCCTGAATGCTGCAACTATGGGCGGGGGCGAGATGCTCATTGAGGGTATTAGTAGAAATACTTTCTAACTGGTCGGGATGGATTTTGTAAATTAACCGCACCACCGCATCCTGAAAACTCACCTTGGCGATCGCCTTGAGCAGATCTCCTTGGGGGTCTTCCGACTTGGCTAGATTTACCTCGATCGTCTTGAATACCCGTGCTGGTAGGGGACAAAATTCCCACTCTGCCTTGCCTCGCTCCAAATCAATCATTACATAGCCCTTGGCTTCTTTTTCTTCACTAAAATCCACCCGCTCAATGCTACCGGGATAAATTACCGGGGGATCATTGCTGGGGTTGAGGTTCTGGTGTTTGTGGACATGCCCCAAAGCCACGTAATCAAAACAGTCACGAGTCAAAAACCCAGCGGGAATGGTGAACCCTTTGCCTACAGCGAGGAATCTTTCTGCCCCCAAACTTGCTCGATCGGCCATCAGGTGAGCCAGCAAGATCGTGGGGATTTCTGGATCAAGCTGACGAATTTCTAGTTCAATTACCGGAGACAGGCGATCCAGCAAGAGTTGGTTAATTTCTGCAAGGGATAAGCCTTCGGTTTCTTCTCTGGTCATTAAGGTCGAGCGAGTTAACCAGGGCAGGGTCATAATTTGGACAACCCCGTGAGCGGTGGTAATTTTGTGGGTGGTGAGGCGATCGCCAACAATAAATCCCGGTACACCCAAAGTCCGATAAATTGATAAACTAGCTCCCCCCAAACCTTGGGAATATTGATCATGATTGCCCACCAATAACACCGTGGGAATCCCTGCTTCCACGAGGCGGCTAAACTGACTGGCAAAGGCTTCCTGCACGTAGGGGGGCGGGGTAGCATCGGGAAAAGCATCTCCCCCAAAAAGAACTAAATCTACAGGTTCTGCCAAGGCTCGATCGATACACAAGCCCAAGGTATTGCGAAAGTCTTCAAGGCGAGTATTTAATCCCGTAGCAGGATTCACCTTCCCGTGGGAAAAACCGCTACCCATATGCACATCAGAGAGATGTAAAACCTTAATTCCCATAATTTCCCCTAAGTTTACGCTAGTTGTTTTTCAGTTTATTTTTTCTATTGCTGGGAGTCGGAGGGCAAGCAATAACTATCTTAATCTTGACCTTACTTCTATTTTTCCTGTAGCCGGGATAGCCATTGGCAGAGGATTAAATTTACCACTTCTGGGCATTCATCGTGGGGGCAGTGTCCAGCATCAAGGGCGACGATTTCGAGGGCGGGGTTCATGGCAGCAAAACGGTTGGCTAAATTAGGGGGGATCATGCGATCGTGTCTTCCCCAGATTAGAAGGAGGGGCATGGTGAGATGGGGCAGGATACTACCGATGGGCGGGGCAAAACCGGGGCTACTCATTCCCCGAAACAGGGCAGCAAAGGTCGTCGCCGAGCCTTGGTCTAGGGCAGGGCTGGAGAGAATTTCCACCAATTCTTCGGTAATAGCTTCTGGGTTGTGGTAAGCCATCCCTGCCCATTTTTTGACTACAGCAGGACGGCGGAGGAGATAGAACAGAGGTTTGATCAGCAAGGGGGCAGTAAACAGGTTCTCGATCGAGCTTACTATGGGCTGCAACCACGGGGGCAACATTTCTTCCCGCACAGAAAAATCTGGCAGATTAATCATCACCACGCCCTTGACCATCTCTGGATGCGCTCCTGCCACTCCCACACAAACTAAGGAACCAATGGAATTCCCCATCAAAACCGTGGGCTGACGAATAAAAGTTAACCAAAATTCCCACACTAGTTCTACCCAGAGATTGGTGTCATAGCTAATGGCTGCCTTGGCTGAACCTCCAAACCCCAAGAGATCGAGGGCATAAACGGTATGATTTTCCGCTAGGGCTGAGAAGTTGTGCCGCCAGTGACCGATCGAGGCTCCGAAGCCGTGCAGTAGTAATATCGGTGTGGCTCCAGGGAGGGGCGATCGCCAGTAGGTATACCGAATCCGCCAACCCCGCCAGACCCAATCCCGTTGGTTGCCAACTCGTTGCCGCCAAGGAAGAGAATTTTGTTCTGAGGTCAACACTTCCTGTATTTCTCGCAATTCCTTCACTTTCGCCGATGTCTTGATTCCCTCTTGAGCCGCTTGCAATGACATTTGTGATCCCTAGCTATGGTGTTGAATACTTAGAAAATCTGGTTCTTGGATAATTTCTATTCTAAGACTAATTTTAAAGAGATTTTAGGGGATAAATGGATTATCATGGTTAAGGCTTGTTTGTCACTGATGTTTATTATGTTTATTTGTTGCTTCAAACTTTGATAGATTTCGACAAATTTCCGTAAACAGTGATCAATAGCCGCAAAAACTGAACCTAGAAAACTAAAGATATAGCAGAAAAACTATGGCTACTTTAACTCAGCAAAAAATTCGCATCCGCCTCAAGGCTTTCGATCGTCGGCTTTTAGATACCTCCTGTGAGAAAATTGTCGAAACTGCAAACCGGACTAATGCCACAGCCGTTGGCCCCATCCCCATGCCCACCAGACGACGCATTTATTGTCTGCTCCGCTCTCCCCACGTGGATAAAGATTCCCGGGAACACTTTGAAACCCGCACCCATCGCCGCATCATTGATATTTATCAACCCTCTGCCAAGACAATCGACGCTCTCATGAAGCTAGACCTCCCAGCCGGGGTAGACATCGAAGTTAAACTGTAGATATTTCTTTGATAGATTTTTTATAGAAACTCGTTTTCGCAAGCTTTTATAGCGATCCTTAGAGAAGATTATTTTCAAGACTTCAGTAAGGTTCATGATCAAAATTCTTTGTAGAGATTCTTTGCAAAGATTCTAGACATACAGCAATCATTAATTCAGCAGATCCTTAGAAAAGTCTTTAGGGGTCTGCTTTATCTGTTTTAATGGGGATATTCTAGAATTTTTTAGAAATTTTTCTGGAGTTTTTATAAGATATTTTTGGATAGTGGTAAATGTTTTCCCAAGTTTATTATGTGATTTTGGTAAGGGCGAGTGGGCGCTACCTGACAGTGCAACCCCAAGAGAAACCCGATGCTCCTAAATATTTGTTGCTCTTCAAGGAGAACTTTGAGGCGATGACCTACCTCAATCAGCACGGCGGCGGGTTGGCTGATAAATTTGTGGTAGAATCCGTTGCCCAAGCGCAGTTAAAAGGGCTTTTGTCTCGGTGGGGTTTTACTGGGATTGGCATAGTTCAAGATACCCTCGAACCTAGAATTGATTTCCTGAATCTTTAAGCCATGCTCTCAGGAAAATATTTCCTAAACATTGTCGATCGAGACCTATAGAGGCTTATCGAGTTCTTAACTTTGGTGGCTTATCTTAAATCAAATGTTAAACCAAACTCCGCAAAGTCTGCCAAACCTTCGATCGAGATTCATCCTGTTTTTTATTGTCTTGAGTATTGCCATTTTCGCTCCCCTTTTGTCCCTAATCCCTAAGCCCCCTATGTCTAACTCTGCCGTTGGCTTGCTGACTGACCCGTTTTTGCAACTGCCTACTGCCGACTCGGTGCGGGTTGCTTGGTTTACCGAATTTGCTGGGAAAGAGCATCAGGTAAACTATGGACAAGATTTGCAACAGCAGGTAGTAGCCCAAAGTTTCAAACTCAGCCGGATGCAGGAAGATCAACTTTCCCAAGTTGGTGAGCAGAAAGAATCAGGACAGGTATACCAAAAGCCAACCCCTAGGGATATCTGGCGCCACGAGGCGATCGTCCCCAATTTAACTGCTGGAGAACGTCTCCCCTACAAAGTTAGTAGCCTTGATGATCAGGGCAAAACTATCACCAGTCGGGAATTTACCTTCACCCCTGCGCCCCTGCCCGGTCAACCCCTGAAAATTCTCCTCACCTCCGACCATCAGTTAATGCCTATGACGGCAGCCAACCTCCAGAAAGTTGAGGAAACCATCGGCAGATTAGATGCAGTATTTTTTGCGGGAGATTTACAAAACGTCCCCGATCGAGCCTCAGAGTGGTTTGATGATCTCCGGGGGGGAGCCTTCTTTCCTTGTTTGCAGGGCAGAGCGAGTTATCAAATAGAGAAAAATGGCATAAAAACTACCTACCGGGGCGGCGAAATTATCCAACATACACCCCTGTTTGCAGCGATCGGCAATCACGAAGTCATGGGGCAAGCTCTGCCAAATCTCAATCTCAATGAGCAGTTCAATGATCCCCGCCCCCAAGCTGCTGCCGCTCAACTCTACGCTACCTACGCCGCCACCATCAACCCCCAAAATGATCCTCAACTCCGCCAGCGTTGGCTCAAAAATCATTCCTTCAATACCGATACTGTCCGAGAAATTCTTTCGTTTCCTGAGAATACTGTCTCTAATAATCCTTCTAGTAATCTTCGGACTGGAGGTGAAAACTACTATGCTGTTAGCTTTGGGGATATTCGCTTAATCTCCCTCTACGTTACCAACCTCTGGCGGACACCAGACCCCCAGCAACGGGGAAGATTTCAAGAAAAAGCAGCGGATCTAGAGCATCCTCAAGATTGGGGTTATGGGCAGATGATTTTTGAATCGATCGAACCGGGCAGCCCCCAGTATCAATGGCTCGTGCAGGAATTAAATAGTCCAGAGTTTCAACTTGCCAAATATAAAATGGTCATGTTCCACCATCCGCCCCATTCCCTTGGTGGTAACATTGTCCCGCCCTATACAAATCCGGTGCAGGTGATCGATCGCACTCCCCAGGGAGCCATCACTGCTGTTCGTTACGAATATCCCCAAAGTCAGGATTATATAATTCGTGACCTCCTGCCCCTCTTGGAAAAAGCCGGAGTCCATCTAGTTCTCTATGGACATACCCATATTTGGAATCGGTTTCAGAGTGCTACCGGGATGAATTTCCTGGAGAGTTCCAATGTCGGCAATAGTTACGGAGCCTACACCGGGGAGAAAACTCGCCCGATCCCAGAAAAATACTCAGAAAAGTATGTTGTAACGGGCAACCCCAACGGTTTAGCTCCGATCGTGCCGACCCTAGCCCCGATCGTAGAAAATGATCAACCCTTACCCTACCTTTCTAGTAATGACATAACTGCCTTTAGTATCTGGGATACAGCGACGGGCTTGGTAAGTAGCTACCGTTTTGATACCAGAGAACCCAATGCTCAGGTGATCAAGTTTGATGAATTTCCCTTTAACGATCGAAAATCTTGAGGAGTATACTTTTTTATTAACTTGTTTATGATTAACTGGTTTATTAATCTGAAGTGAATTGAACCCTATGCCGCCCTACTCGATCGACGATCTACGCAAGCTGTTTGGTTTGTCTTCACGGCAGCAAGTTACCAAGTTGGCAAAAGCTCTGAACCTAGTTCCGGCGATCGCTGGGAAATTTTCCCAAGAGCAAATGATCCTGATGTATCAACTCCATGAACATCTAGAATCAGGAAACTCCCTAGCAGAATTTTCTAAGTTGCCTGCCTCGCAACCCAACGGAGACTCCTTAGAAACCCCAGAAATATCCCCGGCTGAAGAGATTATCGAAACTAGAGTCCTCAAGACCTCGATCGTCCCCACCAGTAAACCAACTAACAATAATTCTGCCCCACCAGAAAATCCCCTCGGCGAACTGATCAAGGCGATCTCTCAAGCTACCACTCCCCGGCGGGATCTCCTCCACAATTACCACGCCCTAGAAGATGCAGTGGAACACCAGTGGATTATTTCCAGCAGCAATGTACGGGAATTAACCGGAACCACTCCCCACGGCGAGGTATTTATCTGGGCAAATTTTGAATTTTTGAAGACGGGTAAAGTAGGCAGGGAATCGGGATGGAGAATACGTAATTTACCTCGATCGTGACAGCTAATCTGTTCCCATCTCAATAAATAAATACCCTTGATTGAAAAATATTCTGGCTCTTTCTGGAGCGGCTCGATCGCAGTGCTGAAGATAATCTCCCCAAGTGGCGGGTTGCCATCTAGGTAACGTAAGGGTAGATTCAGCGGCAATTATGGAATAAGCAGAATTCATAGTTCTCAATCAGTAATTCCCTCAATTGTAACTGCCCAAGAAAATAAAAGAGATCGAGCCAGATTTATAGTCTCTTGTAGTTGTCACGAACGAATCACGAACAAACCGGGTAAGCATAGCGGGAAGCCTTATCCTTATATTCGAGAAATTAGGAAAGAACTTTTAATCAATGAGTTTATGGAGAATCAGAGAAGAATTTAATTTCATCAAGGTGGTGAATGTTACAAACATAAGGAAATAAATCTTTGAGGTTTTCTCGGAAGGTACAAAAATGCTTATCAGCAGTTAACAGATGATCAGCATAAATAGAGTAGACTGTGTGCATACTATCAAAGTAAACACCACGTGGAAATTTTCCTACACTTTGATAATGAGTCATATAGGCAATGTGATTAAACGGCCCACGAAATAATAGTTGAGGAAAGCGAGAGAAAGTAATTTCAATACGTTCTTGTATACTATATATACCTTGCTGTTCCCAAAACTTATTTATTAAATCTCCCTCAATAGATATGCCTGCGCACATAATCAATATGATAAAAAATGTAACTAATCGAAAATGGCGAATCATTTCAATATCATCAGAATAATTAGTTGGAATAAGAGCATATTCATCAAGGATTTGTTGTACGGACACTTGAAGATCAGCCGCGGGGATATTAATGGTATTGGATTTGTTGAACTCATGTAAAAGACGGCTAATCTTGCGTAATATGGATGTCTTCTCTACTATGGAGGAATCAAATTTGAGTGTCTTTCCTTTAATTTCACAAATGTCTCGCCAAGCAACCGCAAATAATCCGGTAGACACTAATGGATACTCAGGTTCTACAGTTGGAAATCCCGACTTAATATATCGAATTATTAGTTCCTCTGGTGACGGAAGTAAATCTGGCTCAAATAGATGTTGAGAGAAATGTATTAATGATTCCCGCTTAGTTTCATCAGAAGTAAGAAGGATCTCCCATAATACAACTGGTGAAATATAAAAACCTCGACCTTTTGTGTTCTGAAGCACCTTAGTTGCGATAGCATCTTGTATACTATAACGACTTTGAAACTCATTCAATGCAGAAGTCTCAAAATAAAATCTTTGTAGGCTACACATATTAGAAGCTTTAACTAGTAGATTAATATACAAAATCTATCATGACAATCTGTATGATTTATTTCAATCAATTATCTGTAACTATCTTATACTTTAATTATTTCAATCTTTGCATCAGGATGTGCTGGCTGAAAATGTAATACCATTATTACTTGCTATAGTTTTAATATCAAAGACTCGTAGGTGCGTCCAGAATGATCGCTAAACTTAACTTCCAATGCTGCTCCATTTGCCAACATCTCTGCCACTGTATCTACATATCCTCGCCATAGATTGTACTGAGAAAGATCAACAATTAATGCCACTACACCTAGTAATTTAGCTGTATTATTTATTATCTTTCTTACCTCCAATAGCTACAAAGGATAGCAGGTTGTTAACTTAGGAATTTCCGAATTATGCTCAATAATCCACCCACTCCGTAGGGTTGTCCTTCTATTTTGCCACTCGATCGAGAAATCTAGCCTGTTACTCTGCCCAAAATTATCCTGCCTCTCTAACCGAGCTTCGTGAGTTGAGATAGAAGGATTTCCTGCCATTGTTGGATAACTTGAGCTAGGAGTTGGGCTTCGGAAGTGGTGATGGGTTGTGATTGCAGGGTTTGCAAGGCTTGAATAATGGAGAGTGGAGCCGGAGGGGAATTTGGAGGATTAGTGAGGGTAGCAATTTTAGTTTTGATCTGGAGTAGTTGCTGGAGGCGATCGAGGAAATCTAGCTCTAGGGAATTGGTTATCTCTGGCAAAGTAGGACGCTGGAAATCTTCTAGGGTGGTATAGCTGAGAAATTCTCCGAGGAGATGGAAGCCTTGGGTGAGTTCTTGACCGCCCGGATAGGAGAGAAGCTCATTGGCATAGCCTCCCCTTTGGAGAATCGAGGTAGATAGATTGGATAAATGAGAGTGTATTTCTGGGAATTGATCTAATTTCTGCGTATCTTGGATATCTAGGGTATAAAGCAGGGCGCAGAGTTGACTGAGGGGAGTAACTTTGGAGCGTCTTTGCCAACTGGTTAACAAGCGAATTAAACCCGTTTCTGATTCGTGGGTAGTATGTCCCAATTCTCTCAAGAGAACCTGCTTTTTGCTGCTAAGGAGTTGCCAATCTGGGGAATTAATGGGGGGATAAAAATACTCATTTAAGAGGGGATTTTCTAGCCAAGTGTAGAGGAGTTTGAGGGGGGAAGGGTGGCGATCGAGATAGTCGAATAAAATGCGTTGGGCGATCGATCGCTGCCAAGGATTGATCATCACTGCTAGACATTTTTCTAAGCCCAAGAGGGGATCAAGTTGCAACTGTTTTTTCAGAAACAATCCGCCACCGGGTAAGGGAAAAACTAACAATTCATCCCAGAGAATCCCGTGATCTTTGCCTCGTCCCCAGGTCGCCAAACTCCAGAGAAATTCCCCTAGATAAATTGGCAACCGGAAAGCACCTACCGCCACCATGCCATTAAACAAAATCCCCACGGTACGGAAGGTACTCACGGCTGGCAACACCCGTCCCCGGATACTGATCGCCGCCGTAAATAGGGTAATAGTGACCACCGCCCCAGCAAAACCAATCACCAGGGTAAACAGCAAACTACTAAAAACGCTCAAGCCCCGCCGCCCACTCAAGCCACTCGCTGCCCCTAGGGTCAAACCCAGCATAGTTCCCAGCAATAGGTAAAGGACAATCACCAGAACTTCGGCACTGAACTGCTCTCGAAAACTGGGATTATTGCGGAAGCGATCGAGCAAAATCAACGCCCCTGACAACAGCAAACTATTTCCCACAGTAATTAACAAACTAGCCGCAAACGCTCCGACACCCCCGGCGATAACAAATCCCAGAGCAAGAACAATGGCGATCGCCCCCACCACTGCCATGGCTGCCCCACTAGCACAACTAGCAAAAACCAAATTAAACAAAAATTGCTGATTTCTCAAGGCTGCGAGGGGAACTTCCGTACCCGTATTCATCGCCCAGAGTTTGGGGAAGCGTTCAAATCCGGTGGAAATTACCCGTTCACCATCAGGGGTAGCACTCACCGTCCTTACCCAGCTTTGGTGTCCTGTGAGGGTGTGTTCTAGTTTGCCCGTGGCGAGATCCCAGATTTTCGCCGTGCGATCGCTCGACCCAGAGATAATTTTGCCTTGGGGAGTAATTGCTAAATCCGTCACCCAGCCTTGATGTCCCGTGAGAGTATACAGGAGTTGATTTTGTTGTAAATCCCAGACTTTGAGGGTGCGATCGGAACTGGCAGAAACTAAATAATTACCATCGGCACTAACTGCCAAAGCATTGATGGTACTGGTGTGTCCCGTGAGGGTTGCTATCTCTTGCCCTAGGGACAAATCCCAAATCTTGATTTGCTGATCAGTAGCAGCAGAAATAACTCGGCGTTCACTGAGTCGATCGGGCGTAAATACCACTTGATTCACCCAGCCCTGATGTCCCTGTAAAGTTTGCTGTAATTCCCCTCGTGACACATCCCAAATTTTTACTGTTTGGTCTTCACTGCCAGAAACTAGCTGGCTACCATCTTGAGTTAGAGCTAAGGCTAGGACAGGTTGTTCATGGCTGCTAAAAGTCGTAATATTTTCCCCAGTGTCTAGGTTCCAGAGCTTCAGAGTCCGATCTACCGAGGCGGAAACAACCTGAGATTGATTGGGCAGAATGGCTAAATTTGAGATCCAGCCCCGATGCCCGGTGAGGGTTTTTAGAGTTTTACCCCCGGCGAGATCCCAGACTTTCAGGGTTCGATCGCGCCCGCCAGACACGGCTATTTTGCCATCGGTAGTGATATCTACGGCATTAATACTAGTTTCATGACCCCGGAGAGTGTGTACTTCCCTGCCCTCCGCCAAGTTCCAGACCTTAAGAGTCGAATCTGAGGAAACAATCTGCACCCGTTCAAAGCGATCGCCCGCCGCTGTCACCATCACCTGCCCATTCCCAGAAATTGCCACACTATTTACCCAAGAAGTATGCCCCGTCGTCATTCCCTGGCGATAGAACCACAGACCCACCAGAGCTAGTAACAAGGCAATGATTAGAGCGATCGGCAGCATTAAATATAAACGCCGATAGGCAGGAACTCCCCAACCCCGCCAAAATCTCTGGAAGCCGCTCGATCGATAAACCAGAGGCGAACCTTGATAAAGATAGTGATGGAAGGCACTAGGGCGACAAAACACCCAGTAGGTCAACAGGACGTAGTGGTAAGGATTAAAGGGATTGAGGCGCTGGGGCAAGTCCCTAGGCGGTTTTGGGAAAGTAGGTTGGGAGTTCGTCATGATAGTGGCTAGATTGCTTTCGGGGTATCTGTGCTAAATTTGACCTAGTTGGTTTCGATGATTTTAATAACCTTGATAACTTTCATAACTTTAACTTTAATAACTTCTATGCAGCTTTTAGCTTGGCAATTTGCTTCTCCGGGGCCCATGTTGTTTGAATGGGGAGGCTTTGCGGTGCGTTGGTACGGGTTCTTGATTGCCTCCGCCGTCTTGATTGGTGTGACCCTATCACAATATTTGGCAAAGCGAAAACAGGTAAACCCGGAACTCTTGGCAGATTTAGCAATTTGGCTAGTAGTGGCAGCAATTCCGGCAGCCCGACTTTATTATGTGATTTTTCAGTGGTCACAGTACCAAGATAATTTGGGGGATGTTTTTGCAATTTGGAAAGGTGGGATCGCTATTCACGGGGCAATTTTGGGGGGAACGATCGCTGCAATTATTTTTGCCAAACTCCAAAAAATCTCCATCTGGCAGTTGGCGGATCTGGTGGCACCTTCTCTGATCCTAGGACAGGCGATCGGGCGCTGGGGTAACTTTTTCAACTCCGAAGCCTTTGGCAGACCCACAGATTTACCTTGGAAATTATATATTCCCCCGGCTAATCGTCCTTTAGATTATATAAGTTTTGAATATTTTCATCCAACTTTTCTCTATGAATCTATCTGGAATTTGTTAGTACTTAGTCTATTATTATTCCTGTTTTTTCGGAGTCTGAAACCAAATTCTCCTATCAAAACTGGAACCATCGCTCTAGTCTATTTAATTGCCTATAGTATCGGCAGATTTCTGGTAGAAGGATTGCGGACAGATAGCTTAATGGCAGGACAATTAAGGACAGCTCAAATTGTAAGTTTGATTCTAATTACAGTGGGGACTTTAGGATTAGTTTGGCAGTATAAATTACAGCGTAAATTACCCGATGTCGTCAGTCAAATTCAACAACCTAATAATGGATAAGCTGATGGATAAGCCTAACAGAAAAATCTGGAGGAGAGGGTAAATGTTCAAAAATACTCACTGGTTAGAAATTACAGAATTGGGAGTAGCGATCCTCACACTAATTGGTATCATTGTGGCGGTGGTTTCTCAGCAGTTGATTTATGCCTTAATTTTGCTGACAATTTTGTTAGTGGTTAATATCTTAAACCGTCGCCGTCTAGAGCAGGTAATCCGTCGTCATAACCGGAATCGGACAGTACAGCTAGATGAACTCAAAGCAGCAGTGAATAACTTTTCCCAATCCCTGAATCAACCTGCGAACCCCAACCTATTATCTGCCGACCAAGTTAGTGCTTTACTTGTTAGTATTAGAACCCTCCAAGATGGTCAGCAAACCCTCGCTCAGGCGATCGCTCCCATGCAAAACCAGCTATATAAACTCATTACCGATTTCCACGATCGACCAGAACTCAAAGAAACCGAAGACCTTGCCCAGATTATCCTTGCACTGCAAAACTCCCTCAATCAATTTCCCGCCCTCGGCTCGATCGAACAAAGAATTACTCACCTTGAACAAGTCATTTCTTCAGAAGAACAAATATGATTTTGGGAGCTTGATTTTTAGAGATTTGATTTTTATAACTTGATTTCCCTAATTAAATTTCTCTTTAGATTTTCCTTTAGATTTATATGAGGAGATTATCATGAATATAACGAACTTAATTGAAACTATTAAAGCAGATTATCAAAGATTTCCCCTAGATCAAACCTATAGCATTTATGCTCCAGATATTTATTTTCAGGATCCTTTGAGTAAGTTTAATGGTATTCAAAAATATCAAAAGATGATTGGTTTTCTTGGTAAATGGTTTCGCAATCTTCGTCTAGAACTTCATGAAATTAAGCAGGTAGAAAATAATTCTCAAGATAAAATTATTACTCGCTGGACTATGAGCTGGCAGAGTCCTTTACCTTGGCAACCAAAAATTGCTGTTTCTGGATGGAGTGAGCTAGCAGTGAATCATGATGGTTTAATTAGTTCCCATATAGATTATTGGGATTGTTCAGTTTGGGATGTTTTGATGCAGCACGTATCTTGAGGAATTTTGCTGGTATTATTTATGCTGGTGGTTGCTGAGTTGGGATTGCAAACTTAGTGAAAGTTCAAAATATAAATCGAAAAATATAATTAATAATGGTTAATAAAATAAATACTCGTGTGGTGATTGTCCGTCATGGTTTAAGCACCTACAACAGCCAACAGCGTATCCAGGGACGTTGTGATGAATCGACCCTCACGGATCAGGGGATTGAGCAGGCAAATATTTTGGGGCAGACAATTAGTAAGGCAAACTTTGCCGCTATCTATTGCAGTCCTCTCCAACGGGCGAAGTTAACCGCCGAAATCATCCAATCTAAGTTAGTAAAACCCTTACCCTTGAGTATTTCTGACCTATTGATGGAGATTGATCTGCCCCTGTGGGAAGGATTGCAAAAAGCCGAAGTGAAGCAAAAATATCCCGAAGAGTATAAAAAATGGAAAGCCCAGCCTGATAAATTTTCCATGACCATTACTAAGGATGAGGAGAGTGTGGAACATTTTCCAGTATTGGCTCTGGGGAAGCAGGCGATCGAGTTTTGGCAGGAAGTGTTGGCGAAGCATCAAGGGGAAACTATTTTAGTGGTGGCTCACAATGGCATTAATCGGGCTTTATTAACCACCGCCTTGGGTATGAATCCGTCTCGCTATCAACATATTCAGCAATCTAACTGTGCTGTTAATGTCCTCAATTTTACCGATGGCTGGGGCGGGGCAGTGCAATTAGAATCCTTAAACCAAACAGCCCATCTAGGTCAAGTGGCTCCCACTCCTAGGGAAGGACAACGGGGGCTACGGCTATTACTGGTGCGTCATGGGGAAACTCAATGGAACCGAGAAACCAGATTTCAAGGGCAGATTGATGTGCCGCTCAACGATAACGGGCGATTACAATCCCAAAAGGCAGCCAGCTTGTTAGAAAATGTTCCCATTGATTTTGCAATCACTAGCCCCATGCTCCGCCCCAAGGAAACTGCCGAGATCATTCTCTACAAACATCCCCAAGTTAGTCTCCAGTTAGAACCAGAATTGAAGGAAATTAATCATGGCTTGTGGGAAGGGAAGTTAGAAGCAGAAATTGAAGAGGGCTATGCCGCAGAATTGGAAACTTGGCGATCGCACCCAGAGTTAGTCCAGATGCCGGAGGGAGAAAACCTACAGGATGTGTGGTCACGGGCTATTGCCGTGTGGAATCAGATCGTGACTCAGGTAGAAATTCGGGACGATCGCCTGACTACGGGTTTAGTGGTTGCCCATGATGCCATTAATAAAGTTATTTTGTGCTATTTAATGGGTTTAACTCCAGCAGATTTCTGGAAAATTAAGCAAGGCAACGGAGCCGTGAGTATTATTGACTATCCCCGTGGTCAGGAAGGAATTTGTGTACTACAATCGGTAAACATTACTAGTCATCTATCGGGTAGTATTTTTGATCAAACCGCCGCCGGAGCTTTATAAATTTTTCTATTAGGAATTTCGGGAAAAATATGACTAATGATTTGAAAATTAGTGAAGATCAAACCCTTCCTAAATCTACTAACTGGTACACTACTTGGTATGGACGATCGCTATTAGCTGTAATTGCTTTATGCTTAACAGCGATCGTGCTACTACAAGGCTCAATAATTATCTCTGGAGGAACTATGTTTGCAGGTAAAAGACCAACTAATCTGGGTGTCAACGCTGGTAAATTAGCTGCTTGCCCCGATTCCCCTAACTGTGTGAATAGTCAGGAACAAAATGAACTCCATAAGATTGATCCCTTAACTTATACCACTCCTAAAACAGAAGCAATTGCTAAACTCAAAGAAGTAATTAATAGCTTACCTAAAACCAAGATTATTACCGAAACTGAAGATTATTTGTATGCAGAATTTACGACTCCTTTGATGGGATTTGTGGATGATGTGGAGTTTTATTTTGATGATGTGGCGAAGGTGATTCATGCTCGATCGGCCTCCAGATTAGGCAAATCAGACCTAGGAGTAAACCGCGATCGCATTGAAACTATTCGGGCAAAATTTAGCAGCTAAAAATTAATTTACCGCTCTAAAGTTAAGGAAGTAAGCAGCCATGAGCCAAGCAGAACTTACAGAGTCTTTACTAACTAGTACAGGGTTTTATAATCTATTTCAGACCTTACCTCTAGAAATTCGTCAAGGTTTTCTAAAGCTTTTATTTCAAGAAAACCAGTCTGAATTGGAAGATTTAATCCTGTATTTAGCTTGTGAAAATGCTCGTCAAGAAGGCTTTTTATCCGATCTTGAAGCTCTGTCTTTGTTAGATAGTTTACCCAAATTCTCAAAATAGAAAGTAGAGAAGGTTTTTATAAAAATTCCCCCTAGGAAATAGTCACTATCTCAGCTTATTGAGTCTCTAAATCAGCAGTGAGAACTTCCTTCCCTGTGGCAGTAACTAACACATCATCTTCAATTCTGATCCCTCGCACATCGGCAAATTGTTCGAGGCGATCCCAGTTAACTAGGTGTTGATATTTTTCTCTAGTAGTTGGGTGGTTGAGAATTGCGGGGACTTGGTAAAAACCGGGTTCGATCGTGACTACCATGCCTGTTTCTAGGGGACGATGGAGACGGAGAAATTTTAGCCCAAAGCGATCGCTCCTTTTCCTGCCGGGGGCGTAACCAGCCAAATCTCCTAAATCTTCCATATCATGGACATCCAAACCCAGTAAATGCCCAATGCCGTGGGGAAAAAATAAAGCGTGGGCATCTTGGGCGACTAAATCCTCTGGATTGCCCCGGAGAATTTCTAAATCTACCAAACCTTGAGCAATAATTTGGGCTGCCAAAAGATGAATCGACTGGTATTCTACACCGGGAGCGATCGCTTCAATGCAAACATCATGGGCTGCCAGCACTACATCATAGATAGCCTGTTGGGTCGGCGAAAAAGTTCCCGATACCGCCCAAGTTCTGGTGACATCCCCCGCCCAGCCCGTCGTAGTTTCGGCTCCCACATCCATGAGGATCAAATCTCCCGGTTGCAGAGGATGGTGGTAATGATCGTTGTGGAGGACTTCGCCGTGGACGGTGACAATGCTAGTGTAGGCGCAGGTCATTTGCTCACTAATTAGTACTGCTTCCATGGCAGCCCGGACTTCTGCTTCGGTTTTGGCTGCTGCGATCGCTCTTCGACCAGCTTGGTGAGCCTTAACAGTAGCGTGGGCAGCTTCACGGAGTTCCATGAGGGCGGTGGGATCATGGCAGAGACGGAGGGCAATGATTGCTTTAGTCAGCTCTAGGTCAATACCCATGGGTTGATGGGCGGGGGCTATGGCTCGATCGAGGACTAGCATTTGCTTTTGATAAGTCTTGGCATCCTGTACCGGAATAGTAGCTGCCTCAGAGGAGTGGAGAATCAACTCATTCATGGTATAGACCGCATCCGCCCCGATCGTCTCAGCAAGTTCCCGTGGTTGGGGAGTATCTCCATGCCAGAGATTACTGCCTTCTTTGGGGGGATTAATAAAAAGTTCCAGCTTGCCTTGATGGAGACGGATCGCCGCATTTTCTAGTTGCAAGCCTGCGAAGTACAAAAAATGGCTACTAGCCCGGAAGGGATAACGATTGGCAGGAAAGTTTCGGGGACTAGCTCCCCCAGACCAGAGAATCACCGGAAAATCTATGAGTTGGGCTAACTTTTCTCGGCGTTGTTGGAGGGTGTGGGCGAGGTTTTCCATAGGTTACTCTACCCCCGCATCTCTCCGGGACACGATCGGGCGCTCGATCGGCCACCAAATTTTTAACTGGGGATCGTTCCAGATCAGGGTAAACTGTCCGGCTCGGTTGTAGTAGCTAGATTGTTTGTAGTGAAAAATTGCCTGCTCACTCAGTACCACATGTCCATTGCCAAACTTCGGGGGAACCAAGACTTGGAGGCGGTTTTGGTCAGATAAAGTAAAGGCTTCCCATTGTCCATACTGAGGTGAAGCACTATCCCAATTGACCACCACTAGATAGAATTTCCCTGACAGGCAAGAGATGAGTTTCCACGTTTCTTGGTCGCCATGAATCCCCCGAAGGACATGCTGGGTAGACACAGAAATATCATCCTGGACAAAATCTACCGTAATCCCGGCTTCTCTATAGATTTCTTCGTTGTAGGTTTCTACGTAGGTTCCCCGAAAATCCTCAAAAATGGTCGGCGGCTTAATCACCACCACTCCATCTATTTTGCCTTTTGTTACTTCCATGCTGAGTCAAATCACCAATTATCTAGAAATCAAATTATCTCCCTAGATTAGCAGATTATTAGATCATCTAAATTATCTAGATCAAGCCATCTAAATTATCTAGATCGTTATTATCAAGATATTTAAAACCATGCTTTGTCGATCGAGATCAACTAATTACTGATAATTACCGAGGACGACCGAAGACCTGCACATAGTAAACATTCTGACCACGAGTTGCCACCCCAAAACCAATCTCTGTGTAGTTAGAGTTGAGGATATTCTGACGATGACCAGTGCTGTTCATCCAACCAGTGACTGCTTGACGAGGAGTGGCATTTGTCCCCATGTAAATATTTTCACCTACGGCTTGCCATGCATAACCAGCTTGATTGACTCGATCGCTCATCCTCGAACCATTAGAACCTGTATGACTAAAGAAATTTCGGTTAGCCATATCCTCTGCATGACTCTGGGCGGCTCTCCCCAACTGCGCCGATAATCTCAACGCTGCAACCCCATTACTAGCCCGTTGTTGGTTAGTTAGCTCTAATAACCGTCCATCTTGGCGACTACTGATTAACAAGGTCGATCGATCAGGTGACTGTTCCAGTTCAACTAACCTCACGGCTGATTTACTTTCAGAGCTAGTGGTTAGCACAGTGACGAGACTAGCGATCGATGCTAAAAACCAAGATACTTTATGCTTAAAAATGTACATGGGAACCTCTAACTTCCAAACTTTGGTTTCAGGATTACTTGAGTCATGACAGTGACAAGATAAGTTAGTTCCTGAAATATAACAAAAGACACAAAATTTACTAGTAATTTTACTAATAGTTTTACCGATCAAGTGAATTTTATCACATAAACTATTGTTGTGAATTAAGTTGACCAAGGAAACCCAACAAGTTTTGATAATCCGCAGTTTAGTTTTCCTGAGAAAGGCTAGACTAGAAAACAAAATCTAGCAGTTTCTATAAATCCAAGGAGAGGTAGGGTGATGCAAGCCTTTGAAGTGATGGGCAGGGTTGATGAAAATGGACAGATTTTATTAGATGAGCCTCTAGAGTTTATTTTAGATAGTCGAGTTAAGATTATTCTGCTGGTGGCTGATGAGCTAGAAACCGATCCTGATGATACTCCCGTGGAAGAAATCAAGGCTAGTCTAAGACGGGCTTTAGCAGAAGTAAAAGCTGGAAAAACTAGACCTATTTCTGAGCTATGGAGTAGGATTGATGGCTAATAATCTACCTGTTTCTCTGAGATTTGCTGAGGATTTTGAGGAAGAGCTATATCGGTTATCAAAGAAATATCGATCTATCAGAAGGGATATTGAGCCTATTATTGAACAGCTAGAGCAAAGAATATTGTTGGGCGATCGCCTTGCTGGGTTTGGTTCTGATCTTTATATCTATAAAGTTAGAGCCAAGAATAGTGATATCAAAAAAGGTAAAAGTGCTGGATATCGCTTGATTTATCTGGTGGAGTCAGAAACCAGTATTTTATTGTTAACAATCTATAGTAAATCAGAACAAACAGATATTGGAGTTGATGAAATTCAAGCTATTGTGGATGATTTTTATGGTTGATGACCCATCGCACCAATCTTACCCAAAAGCCCTAAATTAGCCTTCTGGTATAAGTTGTAGTAGATTTGATTAATGAAGGAAACCCAACAAGCATTTTTGATAGCCTGTGGGGTTTCGCCCTCACTCTACCCAATCTAAAGTTAGAAGCCGTTGGCTATTACCTAAATTAGATACTTAGTACCTTGGTTAAAATTAAACCGGGAGATTCATTACTTGACGGTAGTGAGGTTCCATTTTTTCCCGCATGGGTGAGGGGCGATCGCTTGCCCACTCAGACTTAGCAAATAGTTCCTTTTTCAAATTGTCTACATCAATACCCGTAATCTGACCATCGGCAACTACCTGTTTCCCCTGTACCCATGCTTGATTTACCACTTGGTTGGGGCGACCGAGAATGAGTAAGCCAATGGGGTCGGTTTTGGGCAAGAGTGATAGATCAGAAAGATTGTAGAGCATCAAGTCTGCCTGTTTACCAACTTCGATCGATCCCAGTTGATCCTGTAAATTCAAGCCCGTTGCCCCGCCCAAAGATGCCATTTCTACAGATTTGCGGGGAGTGATCCAGTGCTTATAATCCACATCGGTGACACAGTGGAGAATAGAACCCATCTTCACTGCTTCTAGGAGATCTTGGGAATCATTACTCGCCGAGCCATCACAGCCAAAGGTCACATTTACCCCCGCCGCTAGATATTTCAACACAGGAGCGATGCCACTGCCCAAACGCAGATTACTCAGGGCATTATGCACCACCGTAGATTTGGTCGCTGCCAAAATTTCAATATCTGCATCCGTGAGCCAAACACAGTGGGCAAGGGAAGTTCGTTCATTCAAAAAGCCTAAATCTTGGAGGTGAGCCACCGCACTCCGCCCATACTTTTCTTGGGCAAGCATCGCCTGGGCTTTGGTTTCAAGGAGATGGGTATGGCGGCAGAGACCGTAGCGATCGCTCAATTCAACACAACCCTTAAAGAGATCATCAGAACACATTTGCATTCCTGTAGGAGATGTCAGAATCTGCACTCCAGTTTCAGGGTGATGAAATTCTTTGACCGCCGCTTCAATGATATCTAGGGTTGCTTGGGTCGATCGAAAATATGCCTCACTTTGTTTCCCTAACCCTCCATCTGGCAGACTAGCGGAGAGGGATTCATCTTGAATCAAGGGGGCAACAAAGGCTCTAATTCCCACTTCTTGGTAAGCTTTCACCGCCGTGGCGATCGTTTCAAATTCCTGTCCCGGAATCAAAGTGAGATGATCTACCACACTAGTGCCACCTGTCAACAGGGTTTCCACCGCTGTCCCCAAAGCACTCAGGTAGACTCGTTCCAAATCTAGGGGTGTGAAATCATAAAGCTCGGCAATCCACAATTCTAGGGGGACTGGAGGAATACTGCCCCGTTGCCACATTTCTGAGGAGTGGGTGTGGGCATTGACAAAACCAGGGAGGAGGAGTTGGTCTTGACCGTTGATTACTGTGCCTAGGGGTTCTAAGTGGGGAGCGATCGCCGTGATGGTTTGCCCGGTAATCTGCACATCTACCGTAGCGTATCCTCGATCGACCGGAATCATAACTTGCTGAATAGTAAAGCTCACTGGTTTTCTTCCTCTAAATTTGCTGATTTTCTAACTATTTGTCTGACTACATTTTAGGGTTTACACAAAATAAGGCTTTATTCGCTGTTGGTGGAGGTAAGGAAGGAATAGCCTACCTACTACGCTACTAATACTTGTTCAACATCCTTGCTTCAACACTAGACACGAATCAGACCCGAATCCATACTGAGATTAATCAAAGCTCAATCCAAGATACATCAAATCATAAAACATCAAGCAGCATAATAAATGTATCCCAAAGGCTAGTAAATATCTTGTTTTAACTCGCTATTTAACCTACCAACAAATTTTCCTCTGGATAACGAACTTTTGTAGGACGGGGATCACCGAGAAGGGCTGCCATGAGCAGAATCACCCCGACCCTACCTGTATACATAGTGGCAATTAGCACTAATTTCCCGAAGGGGCTAAGGCTGGCAGTGATCCCAGTGGATAAGCCCACGGTGGCAAAAGCAGAGACGGTTTCAAAGAGAATTTTAATAAATTCATAGCTGGGATCCGTGATGCTGATGATCATGGTGGCAGTAATAACGGTAGCAATCGAGCCAATTAAGACCCCAATGGCTTTGAGAATTACCGAAATAGGGACGGTTCGGCCATAAAACTCAATGTCTTCCTTCCCTTGTAGGACAGCTTGGGTTGCTTGGGTGAGGATTCGCATGGTGGTAGTTTTGATGCCGCCGCCAGTACCGCTAGGGCTAGCTCCAATGAACATGAGGGCAATGGTGATAAATAACCCTGTCGTTGTCATTTTTCCAATATCAATGCTGTTAAATCCGGCAGTTCTGGTAATGGCCGACTGAAACCAAGCTGCCATAATTTGCTCAGGCAAGGGTAGGAATCGGAGGGTATTGGGGTTATGGATCTCTGTGAGAAATAGGGCGATCGTGCCAATGGCTAATAAGAATATAGTGGTGCTGGTGACAACCTGAAAGTTGAGAGAAAAAGCTGTAGACCATTTTTTGCGACTGCATTTATCCGAGATATAGATATACATTTCCAAAATGACTTGATAGCCAATGCCCCCAAAGATCACTAGCAAGGGGATAACTAAATTAACAACCAAAGAAGATTGGTAGTCCATGAAATTGTTGGCAAATAAACCAAAACCAGCATTATTCCAAGCACTAACACTATGGAAAATTCCTAACCAAAGACTTCTTGATAAGGGATATTGCCGATGAAATTCGGCTGTGAGAAGAATGGCTCCAGTAATTTCAAAAATTAACGTCAAGCCCAAGATTGATTTAATCAGGTTTTGGCTATTCAGAAAAAAGGGTCGATCGAAGGATTCTTGGATGGCAAATTTTTGCTGGATATCAAATCTTCTGCCGATGAGCAGCAACAAAAAAGTACTAACGGTCATGTAACCCAGTCCACCGACTTGAATGAGCAGTAACAAAAAAATCTGTCCCATCAAGGAAAAATGTGTGCCTGTATCCACCACGGCTAAACCTGTGACACACACCGCTGAAGTCGAGGTAAATAGGGCAACGATGGGATCATTCCAAGCTCCACTGGCAGTAGAAATGGGCAACAATAATAAAAAAGCACCAAGGGCGATAATGGCAATAAATCCTAAGCAAATAGTGCGGGCGATCGTCATGAATTAGGGATTGAGTATTTAGCTCGTTATTATATCTTAGATACGGTTGAGGCTCGATTCTCCACTGGAGAGGCTACGCCAACGACCGTCCACCCATAATTGATAACTCTAGAAATTTCTGAAAATTCCCCAAAGTCATGACGACCACTGATAATCGCCAGTTTGCCCCCGCCACTCTCCGCAACCGTGAACCAATCCTCGAAGTCCTGTTAGAAGTTTTGCCACCATCCGGGACAATTCTCGAAATTGCTAGTGGCACGGGAGAACACGCCGTCTTTTTTGCGCCCCGACTCCAGCCCCGGCAGTGGCTCCCCTCTGATCCCAACCCCCTCGCCCTCGATAGTATCACCGCTTGGCAGCAACACGATCCCGCCCCTAATTTGGCTACTCCCATCACCATCGATGTCATGAAACCAGATTGGAGTAGTGATCCCAACTTATCCAAGGCTCTGCAAAATCATCCCCAAAATCAGGAAATGTCAGAAAATTCGGTCATTACCTCGATCGTCAACATCAACATGATTCACATTTCCCCTTGGGAGGCGTGCTTGGGTCTCATGGTGGGAGCCAAAAATCTTCTCCCCCTAGGTGGGATTCTCTATCTCTATGGCCCTTTTCAGCAAAATGGACAACATACTAGCCCTAGCAATATTGAGTTTGATGCTAGTCTGCGATCGCAAAACCCTGCATGGGGAGTCCGCAACCTTGAAGAAGTAGTCACAGTTGCCGAGGCGCAAAATCTGCAATTACAACAACTTTTCCCTATGCCAGCCAATAATCTTTCGGTGATTTTTCAGAAAGTTTCCTAGCCTAGAGGATAGGTTGATCCCCAAATTACAGCGTTTTTTAGTTTGATGCAGACACTGCTATCTGGGCGATCGCCATCCTCAATTTCTCCCTCAATCATCGAGGATTTCTCTAGCTACACCCATTATTTTTGGTAAAGATTTCTATCTTCCAGAAAAATCAACATAAACTAATAAATAGACTCTATAAACAAACCTTGCCAATTTTGCCAATTTTGCCAATTTCGTTAATTTGTCGATTCATTTTGCTAAACAAATCGGCATTTTCTAACCATCATCATAAATTTAGGAATCCATAGGAATAGTCAATTATGCATTTGAGTGAAGTTACTCACCCCAATCAATTACATGGGCTGTCCATCCGCCAACTCGAACAAATCGCCCTAGAAATTAGAGAAAAGCATCTGCAAACCGTCGCCACCAGTGGGGGGCATTTGGGGCCCGGCTTGGGGGTAGTAGAACTAACCCTGGCTTTGTATCAAACCCTAGACCTCGATCGAGATAAGGTAATCTGGGATGTCGGGCATCAAGCCTATCCCCACAAATTAATTACAGGACGGTATCATGACTTTCATAGTCTGCGGCAGAAAAACGGCGTGGCGGGCTACCTGAAGCGTTGTGAGAGTAAGTTTGATCATTTTGGGGCGGGTCATGCCTCTACCAGTATTTCGGCTGGACTGGGGATGGCGATCGCTAGGGATATCAAAGGCGAAAATTTTAAGGTTGCTGCCATTATCGGGGACGGAGCTTTAACGGGCGGTATGGCTCTAGAGGCAATTAACCACGCTGGACATTTGCCCAAAACTCGCCTACTGGTTGTCCTCAACGATAATGAAATGTCGATTTCCCCCAATGTGGGAGCCATTCCCCGCTACCTCAACAAAATCCGCCTCTCGCCTCCGGTGCAGTTTCTTAGTGAAAATCTGGAAGAACAATTTAAGCAAATTCCCTTTTTTGGGGATACTATTTCCCCTGATCTAGAGCGGATTAAGGAAGGCATGAAACGCTTGGCTGTTCCTAAAGTTGGGGCAGTGTTTGAGGAATTGGGCTTTACCTACATGGGGCCAGTGGACGGTCATAACTTGGCAGAATTAATTGCTACTTTCAAAGAAGCCCACACCCATCCTGGCCCCGTATTAGTCCATGTTGCCACGGTCAAAGGGAAGGGTTATGAAATCGCTGAGAGCGATCGAGTCGGCTACCACGCCCAGAGTCCTTTTAATCTCACCACTGGCAAAGCTGCCCCCTCCACCAAGCCCAAGCCCCCCGCCTACTCCAAGGTTTTTGCCCATGCCCTTGTGAAGTTAGCCACAGATAATCCCAAAATTGTGGGGATCACTGCTGCCATGGCAACGGGAACCGGATTAGATAAGCTCCAA
>JAIMKT010000001.1:29894-37594 GCA_020692245.1 Microcoleus sp. GA_180221_E-2-1-MAG-45_12 | reverse complement strand
CGATTTATTCCACTTTTCTGCAAAGAGCCTTTGACCAGATTATCCATGATGTTTGTATCCAGAACCTGCCAGTATTTTTCTGTATGGATCGGGCGGGGATTGTTGGGGCTGATGGACCGACTCACCAAGGGATGTATGATATTGCCTACCTACGATCGATCCCCAACTTGACGATCATGGCTCCCAAGGACGAAGCGGAACTGCAAAGAATGGTAGTCACGGGAATTAATCACACCCAAGGGCCGATCGCCATGCGCTATCCCCGAGGCAATGGTTATGGAGTGCCATTGATGGAAGAAGGCTGGGAAGAACTAGCGATCGGTAAGGGAGAAATTCTCCGCCACGGTGATGATCTACTCATGGTTGCCTACGGTTCCATGGTGTATCCAGCCATGCAAGCTGCCGAACTCTTGGGGGAACACGGGATTGCCGCCACGGTGGTTAATGCCCGCTTTGTGAAACCCCTAGACACAGAGTTGATCGTACCTCTCGCTGCGAAGATCGGCAAGGTCGTCACCCTCGAAGAAGGTTGTTTACAAGGGGGTTTTGGCTCGGCAGTGTTGGAAGCATTACAGGATCATGATGTAGTTGTTCCCGTGAAGCGTTTGGGAGTCCCGGATATTTTGGTGGATCATGCGGAACCCAGTGAATCCTTTGCTGCCTTGGGCTTAACTAGTGAGCAGATTTGCGATCGCATCCGAGAAATGTTCTTTCCCTCACTGCAACAAGACTCAGCGACCACTATCCCCCTGACCTAAGCCGAGGATTAGACAACTCAGGCTAGTAGACATAACCAAAATCGAATAATTATCAAGCAAGTTGCCAATTTAGGTTATTAGATGGATTTTTCTCTCTAATAATCTAGTTGGTTATTTTTAATATTACTGCTGAATATTATTCCTGAATTTCATCAATTCGATCGTCTAGATCGTCTATTTCTTCTTCAATTATTTCTAAGGTAATACGTTCATAAATATCTCTAAGAGGTATTTGAAATTCCACAGATTCTAGGACTAATATTGCATCTTCAGAGTCATATTCCGTGAGTACCCATTTGTTGTTAGAGTTCTTGGCAAATTGTTCAATATGATAACTATATTGGTCAATCAAAATGTATTCTCGAAATTCAGGAATAGAGCGATAGTAAAGAAATTTTCCACCCCGGTCATAATCCTTGGTTGAACTTGATAAAACTTCAATAATCAGGCAAGGGTTGGTCACGATCGTTGAGTTACTTCCTTGATAGACAGGGTTTCCTTGAATGACCATGATATCTGGATAAAAGTAGCGGCGAATTTGGGGGATCCAGAGGCGGACATCATTGATAAATATTTCGTAGTCTTGATTATTTATGGTTAATGGGAATTTTCGACAAAAATTTAGAGCAAGTTTGTTGTGGTTGGTGGTGCCGCCTGTCATAGGGATAATTTCTCCATCATGGTATTCACTTTTGTCGATCGCCTTTTCTTCTAAAGCAAGGTATTCCTCTGGAGTATAGTCACGTTTGGCAATTTGGGTAGCTGGTAATTTCTTAGTAACGACTGGCTTGTCTTGGATTTGCATAATTATTCCCTTCTCCTCTCAAGTGACTTCATAATAGCGTTCAGCAAATTAGATCGATAATTAAATAATTGCAGATTGTTAGAAGTAGTTATTGTTGCTCTATATCTATATTTTATTTCAAGGGTTCTGTTAACTAACCATCAACTAACTATTTTAAAAAAATTGGCGGTAAACCCATCCCCTAGGTTACGGCTGACCCCAATCCCGAAAACCTTGCCATTGATTAGAGTTAATGGAGTAGCAATGATTACTGAAAAACATCTGTAAGGCTCCTCGAAAAGGCAACCGTCCTGCTAAAGGTTCGGTAAACCACCCTTCTAGAGACTAACTAATCACCCTCAGTATTAGAGAATAGTAACTTAGTCTCAATGATTTTTTGTACTATCTGCACTCATCTCATTCTCATTAAATTAAACATAAACGTGGAATAATCCTATGGCAAAAGTTGTTGGAATTGACTTAGGTACAACTAACTCCTGTGTGGCAGTTATGGAAGGTGGTAAGCCGACGGTAATTGCCAACGCTGAGGGTTTCCGTACTACTCCTTCGGTGGTTGCCTTTGCGAAGAATGGCGATCGCCTCGTGGGTCAAATTGCGAAACGTCAAGCAGTGATGAACCCAGAAAATACTTTCTACTCTGTCAAGCGCTTCATTGGTCGGCGTTTTGATGAAGTTACCCATGAAACTACCGAAGTTTCTTATCAGGTCATGAACGTTAATGGCAACGTTAAGATCAACTCGACCAATCAGGATAAACAATACGCTCCTGAAGAAATTTCTGCCCAAGTATTACGGAAGCTCATTGAAGATGCCTCCAAGTACCTAGGGGAAACCGTGACCCAAGCGGTAATTACCGTTCCTGCCTACTTCAACGACTCCCAACGCCAAGCCACCAAAGATGCGGGCAAAATTGCTGGGGTCGAAGTGCTACGGATCATCAACGAACCCACGGCGGCTGCCCTTGCCTACGGTTTAGATAAGAAAAGTAATGAAGTAATTCTGGTCTTTGACTTGGGTGGTGGAACCTTTGACGTATCTGTCCTCGAAGTCGGTGATGGCGTATTTGAAGTATTAGCGACCTCTGGGGATACCCACTTGGGCGGTGATGACTTTGATAAAAAAATCGTTGATTATCTAGCGGAAACTTTCAGAAAAGAAGAAGGTATTGACCTCCGCAAGGATAAGCAAGCTCTGCAACGGTTAACAGAAGCTGCCGAGAAAGCCAAGATCGAGCTATCTAGCGTCAGCCAAGCAGAAATTAACCTGCCCTTTATTACCGCTACTGCCGATGGCCCCAAGCACTTAGATACCGTGTTGACCCGTGGGAAGTTTGAAGAACTCTGTGCTGATTTGATCGATCGCTGCCGGATTCCTGTAGAAAATGCTCTCCGGGATGCCAAGCTGGATAAGTCTGCCCTGAACGAAGTTGTCCTAGTTGGTGGTTCCACTCGGATTCCTGCTGTCCAAGAAATCGTCAAGAAAACCCTTGGTAAAGATCCTAACCAAAGCGTCAACCCCGATGAAGTGGTAGCGGTCGGTGCGGCAATTCAAGCTGGGGTCTTGGCTGGAGAAGTGAAAGATATTCTCTTGCTTGATGTGAGTCCTCTCTCCTTGGGTGTGGAAACCTTGGGCGGGGTGATGACCAAGATCATTCCTCGGAACACTACCATTCCTACTAAGAAATCTGAAGTCTTCTCGACGGCGGTGGATGGACAAACCAATGTGGAAATCCATGTTCTCCAAGGGGAACGGGAAATGTCTAACGATAACAAGAGCTTGGGAACTTTCCGCCTAGATGGCATTCCCTCCGCTCCCCGTGGTGTACCCCAAATTGAAGTTACCTTTGATATTGATGCTAACGGTATTCTGAGCGTTACTGCCAAGGATAAGGGTACAGGCAAGGAGCAATCTATTAGTATCACTGGAGCTTCCACTTTACCTAACGATGTGGTAGAACGGATGGTCAAAGAAGCTGAGTCTAATGCCAACGCTGATAAGGAAAGAAGAGAGAAGATCGATCGCAAGAACCAAGCGGATCAACTTGCCTACCAAGCTGAGAAGCAAATGACGGAGCTAGGGGATAAGGTTCCTGCGGCAGAAAAAACTAAGGTTGATGAGCTAGTCGCTAGTCTCCGGGAAGCTATCCGCACGGAAGATGACGAAAAGATCACTTCTTTAACTACCGAACTCCAACAAGTCCTCTACGCTATTGGTAGCAGTGTCTATCAACAAGGTGGCGATGGCGGCGGTGGCGATGGCGGCAGTACTCCTCCCGGTGGTGGCTCTACTGGTGGCAGCACTGGCGGTGATGATGTCATCGATGCTGAGTTTTCGGAAAGCAAGTAGATTTTAGTTAATTTGGGGATGCAATATTTCTCAGATTAATCTCAATAAATATTAGGGGGATGGGTTAACTACCTGTCCTCTTTTTTTGGCTAAATCCTTAGGCTCTAGGGTGGAGATGCTCCTCAAATTTTGGCTGAAAGTTCGGCAGTCAAGGGTTTTGATTTCGCTAGTTGACTAACTGCCAAGATGGAAAAACCAATAATATTTCCTTGGGCATCAATTCGTTCCATAATTGCATCATTTTCTGTTTCTCTCATGGAGCCGGGGGCATCGGTAAAGGTAACTTCTAAAAAGTCGGCTTCGGGATCGAACCAAACTGTTACTCGATCGGCCATAGATCATCTCCTTTTTTAGGTTTATCAGTAAAATAGGCGGTTACAACAAAAGCATCATTAACTAAGTATTTGACAACAACACACAACCATTTATCTCCTATTGTAGTTCTGGTGTAAAACCGATAGAACATTTCTGCACTATCATCACTCCGAGATTTACGGACTAGTTGAGGTTTCTTGAGGGTTTCAGCAATGAGCGATTCCATCCCAATCATTTCAGGATGGGTCAAGATATGGGCTAGTCGTTCATCGGTCAGGCGAACTAATCTATTTTGGTAATCGAACATAATATCAAGTGTTTCCGGCGAGATGTTCTCGGAGGAGGTCGTGGTAGAAACGGAAACTGCCACCATTCTGCAAGATCAAGCCTCGTTCTTCTGCATACTTGAGAAAGCCGACATAATCTCTGGGAATATGCCCAGCTCGGATCAGGAAATAGCGCAACACAAAATGCTGAATAAAAGCTACTCCCCCACCGAGATAAATTCCAAAAAATAAACTCATGCCAACACTACTTAGCAATGCAAAGGGCAGATTAATGGGGCGATTTGCGGCGAGGTCAGGTAAGGTGAAAAGGGCAATGACTAAGGGGTAAGACAAAACAGTAAGGATAAGTACATTCTGACCAGATTTCCAGATACCTTCATTGGGGTTTTCTCGTAGTCTCAAACTACCTTGCAGCCCTCCAAACAGCCCTCCAATCAGCCCTCCAATCAGCCCTCCAATCAGCCCTCTCAACCCTCCAATTAGCCCTCCCATAATTCCTACAATCAGACTTATGATTAGTTGTTGACGAAATTTCTTAGTATTTATCACCGATACATTTAGGTTAAGAACTTCATAAGGTTCTATATCACCTTGCATGATTATCAACCCAACCATCAAATTTACTCTTAACCATTCAAGGAATTTTCTAGTATTTTCAGATTTTATTTTACTTAGTTGAAACGTCAGCCACAATATTAGATGTATAGCCATCTCGATCATTAGCGAATAACCTAGACCTACAATTGACCCCAATATTAACCCAACTATTAACCCAACTATTAACCCAACCATCATTCCTAGGAGCATCCCTAGAATTATCCCCATAATCATTCCTAAAATCAGTCCTAAAATCAGTCCAGTAACTATGTGATACCATATCTCCCACTTGGATTCCAACCAATGTGGCTGCATATTTTCCAACAAAAATTCCGTAGTGTTCTTCAACATCAAGCGCTGGGCAAGCCATTCTAGATAGTGCTTCGTTTTCCGTGGGTCGTAGCCCCGGCTGTCATGATTTTCCTTTAGCTGATGCTCCACATAATCTGCCAGTAGGCGCTCCTGACAATCTTTTTGATACTGCTCTGGGTCTGAGTTGGGTGTTATCACCGGAAAAGGTAACAGCCCATCTGTATAGGTTTTGCGGATCAGATCCAACAACAAAGGCTGCCGAGCCAACTGGAGAAAACCATTGGGGTCTGCCTTCAGCTTTGCCCATAGAGGAGACACCAGAGCAGGGGGATTTGGGTCGGTTAGATAGGTCTTAATTTCTGCATCATTCAACTCCAACAAACAATACGCCCTCGCAATTTGGAGCTTCTTGGTTGCCTCCTCGTAATCTATCAGCCGAGAACACACCACCACCTGCTGAAACTCATGACCCCGCTTTGTCCGAAATTGATTGATCGCCTCAATACAAGCATCCTTATCGTTTTTTAGTTCATCCAACCCATCCAACAACAACACAAACCTCCCGCCCTTGAGATATTCCTGACAGGTTGCCTCGGAGAGTTGGTACTTAGCCTTGAGTTGGAGAGCAATCCAATGGGGAATTTCTTCTGGGGGTTGCCAAGAGGAAAGCTCTAAAACTATGGGGATCGGCTTGCCAATATTCTGTTCTGCCTCTTCACACAACTGCATCGCCAGCGTTAACAAAGCCGTAGTCTTTCCGCCCCCCGGCGCTCCGAGAATTAACAACTCCTTCGCCGTGTCTTGATTAAAAATATCTGCGATCGCCATCCCCGGCAACACATCCTGCTCCTGACCACCAAAGAAAACCTTAACCTTCGAGACAATTCCTTTGAAAAGCCCCGATGACAGCCCTGATGAACTATTACGATCATCCTGAGACTCAACTTTTGGATTAACTCGCCCCGGAATATATTTGCTCAGAACCCCCATTGCTTGCAAACGGTTACTAACTTCCCTGCGAACAAATCCTAGAAGAATAGTGCGATCGTCCGGCGGTGACTCCGTATCCCAAGCCTTCCAGAAAAAAGCGATCGAGCCTAAACAAAAACAAAAACCTACGCCCAAAATAATATAGGTTTTGAGATTTATTTGAGGATTCTGGGCTGCCTCAGTAACCAATGTAAATAAAAGCCCTGCAAATAAACCAATGCAGAGTGCTAAAACTTTATCTCTTCGGGGGGCATTACGACAAAATGCCGCAGGCGCAATAGCAATAACTACGACAAGCAAAGCATTTAGGACATACAGGCAATTCTTAATTATTTCGAGAGTCATGAAGTTGGGGAAAGGTGAGAAAGTACCTAAACTTAATTCTTGCATACTTTCTAGAAGCTACTCTGCGATCGCCCCTTTTGCCACAACCTGCAATATTCATGTCATTTCTGGAAAAAATAACGAGGGCTTGGTAGTAAATCTGTAAGGATCGACACAAATCAATGGAAACAAATCTCAGGCTCGATCGTCCCTAGGTAGAATAGAGACCAAAGAAAATTTGGGAAATTTGGATAGTTCGCCTTTTGGGGTAGACGCTAAGATGGGAAAGGCAGCAATTAAGGGTTTGAGAAAATTTGCATAACTTAAACGATCATTTATCTATGTTTTTCCATCATGGGGACAAAATCTGGGGTAGAAATGGGAGTCGATCGAAGTCGGTCATCGTCCTATTTTGCTGCACCCTTGCCACCGCTTACCAATTCCCAGTGATCGCCCAAGCTCCCCTACCCAACAATCTGCCCCCCTCAAATCGCCCGCCCCTAGCTCCGGGAGTCAGCCAACCTATTTTTACCAATCCCAACACCCCGCCGGGAGGCTTTGCACCACCTAGCACTTTTTCTCCCCCCACCAACTTCCCAAACCCCGTTAGCCGCCCCAACCTGCCAGATTTTATCAACCCCCTCGATAATTTACCCCAGACTAGCTCTCGCAACATTGGACTAGGTGATGATTATATTTTGGGAGGCGGAGATACAATTTTTATCGATGTTTTTCAAGTCCCCCAGTATAGTGGCAACTACCAAATCCCCATTGATGGCAATATTTTCATGCCCTTGATTGGTCAGATTCCCCTCCAAGGTTTATCCCTAGGGGCAGCTACCGAACGCATTTCCAACGCCTACGCTCAGTTTTTGCGCCGTCCCCTGATTAACATCCGGCTGATTAATACCCGACCTGTGAATATTTCCATTGGTGGAGAAGTCAATCGTCCCGGCAGCTACACTG
>JAIMKT010000001.1:4717-29865 GCA_020692245.1 Microcoleus sp. GA_180221_E-2-1-MAG-45_12 | reverse complement strand
CCCGGCTTAATTGCGGGGGTACAGTATCCGACAGTTCTCCAGACGATTCAACAGGCAGGCGGCGTGAACCTGACCGCAGACTTAAGTAACGTCCAACTGAGGCGATCGAGCAATCCCAGCGTAGTTTATACCGTTAATATTCGACAGATTCTTCAGACGGGCGATCGCAGCCAAGACCCCACTCTCCGGGACGGCGACTCCATTTTTATTCCCACGGGTGATAATCAAACCCTCCTCGAAGCCCTGCAAATTACTAACCTCGGCATTGGTACAGATATTCGCCAACCCCGGAATATTGCTGTCGTGGGGGAAGTGAATCGCCCCGGTTTCTATACCTTGGTGGGGGCTGCGGATAATAACGTTGCAGTTTTGGGAGGCTTTCCCACGGTGAGTGGCGCAATTCAACAGGCTGGGGGAATTAAACCTTTTGCTGATGTCCGCAATATCCAAGTCCGCCGCTATACAGCCCTTGGTCAAGAGCGTAGCTTTACCATTAGTCTTTGGGATTTGCTCCAAGGAGGTGATATTACCCAAGATACAGTTCTTCAAAATGGCGATACGATCATTGTTCCTACGGCTACTACCCTTGCCCCCGGAGAAGCTACCGCCCTTGCCGAAGCCAGATTTTCTCCCGCCACCATTAAAGTTAGTATAGTAGGAGAAGTAGTCCGTCCCGGAGCTGTAGATGTGCCGCCCAATACCCCCCTAAATCAGGCTATTCTCACGGCTGGTGGTTTCAAGGACGATCGAGCCAACCAAACTGTCCAACTAATTCGACTCAACCCCGACGGTACTGTTAGTCGCCAAGACTTTGCGGCAGACTTTGCCCAAGGAATTAATACCCAAAATAATCCCATCCTCCAAAATCAGGACATAATAGTAGTAAGTCGGAATGCCAGCGCCAATATTCTTGATGTTCTAGCATCTTTCCTTAATCCCTTTGCCGGACTCCGAGAAGTTCTTACCATCTTTCGCTAACTCAACCTTGAGCAGAATATACATAAAACTATGGATACTGACCACGAATACCAACTCTCTAGAAATCAAAACAAGTCTTCCTTGTCGACTCCAGATATCGGTGGCGAAGCAGAAGAACAATCCGTTGATCTAGCCTGGGTAATTTCTGTCATCCGTCGTCGAGCGATGATCATGGTCGCTTCCGGAATTGCTCTGACAACCATCATTGGCGGATTAGTTGTAGTCGTGGCAAAAACTAGCGTGATCGAGTATCAGGGCTCTTTTCGGATGTTGATCGAGCCGGTGACTGTGGAAGGACGCTTGGCAAAACTGTCTTTGATGGCTCAATCTGGGGTAAATATTTCCTCCAACGACATTAGTAGAATTGGCGATTCCGACTTGGTGGATTATGAAACACAGATCCGGGTTCTCAAAAGTCCCAAGCTGATGGCTCCCCTGATCAAGGAATTACAAACGCGTTACCCAGATATCACCTACGCCCAGTTGATGCAAAATCTTGCTATTTCTCGGATTAGCTATGAGTTAGATGGGAAGCTGGTGGGGACAAAACTACTAGATGTCCTCTACAAAGACCCGGATACAGAAAAAATTAACTATGTGCTGACGCAATTAGCGGATACTTTTCTGAATTACAGCCTCCAAGAGCGTTTGACTAGTCTCCGGCAGGGGGTAAATTTCATTAACTCTCAGCTACCCCAAGTCGAGCGGCAGGTTAATTCCTTACAACTGCAAATGCAACAGTTACGAGAACAAAATAATATGACCACCCCAGATATTACCGCCAGAGGACTGGGAGATCAGATCAATTATCTGGAATCTGAACGGCTCAAGGCTTTGGCAGAACTAGCTCAAAATCAAGGAGCCTATGAGCAGATTGTCCGGGATTTGAGTGAGGGCGACCCAACATCAGTTCTAGCAAGGGAATGGCAAACTTATCAGGGAATTTTGGGGCAGTTGCAGTCGATCGATGGTCAAATTGGGGTAGCTAAGGGGCAGTTTTTAGAAAATAGTCCGCCGATCCAAGCCCTGAGAGACCAGCGAGCTAGTATTATCGAAGCAATGCAGATGCAGGGACAGACAGTAGAAAATACCCTAGCTAATCGAATTGGAGAACTAGATGCCCGCCTCGAAGGGATTAATCGGCAACAGGGCGAGATCAACAACCGAGTAACTATTTTTGCAGACGTGGTGCGCCGTTACTCAGATATTGAGCGGGATTTGGTCATTGCCACTGATAGCTTAAAGCAACTTCTTGCCAAGCGTGAAGCCTTAAATTTAGATTCTTCCCAACGAGAAATTCCCTGGGAGATGGTTTCCCCTCCAGAACTTTGGTTAGATAAGCAAGGTAAGCCCTTCCCTGTGGAAGCCAGAAAGACTGCAAGAACGCTGGCGATCGTCGGTGTATTAAGTATGCTCTTTGGGGTCGGGATTGGCTTTATCGTGGAGATCATGAACACAGTCTTCCATACGGCGGAAGAAATCCGGGGGGCTACCAGACTGCGGCTCTTGGGGACAATTCCCTTTGATCAGGAACTCAAGAAACGTCAAAGAAAACTCAAACGCCTAGCTAGTCTATTGGAACGAGCCAAGGCTACGGAACCAGAGGCAGATGCTTACCAAGACGAACCTTCTCCCTACTTCATTGAAGCCTTCCGCTCTCTCTACACCAATATCCGTCTCCTGAGTTCTAGTAACCCGATTCAATCCTTGGTGGTTAGTTCCGCAGCACCGGGAGATGGGAAATCTACAGTGGCGACCCAGTTGGCAAAAACTGCTGCTTCCATTGGTGTCCGGGTGTTGTTGGTAGACGGAGATCTCCGCAATCCCCAAATTCATCAGTGTGTGGGTTTGTCAAATAAACGGGGATTGAGTGAAGCGATCGCCACGGATGTTAGCCTAAATGATGTGATTCAAGTATCTCCCAGTGATGACAAACTGTTTGTATTAACGGCGGGACGTTACCATGCAGAACCCATCAAGCTCCTTTCTTCGGATAAGATGCAGTACCTGATGGAGCAGTTCCAAGCCTTTTTCGATTTGGTTATCTACGATTCACCACCCTTGGTCGGATTATCTGATGCGTCAATTTTGGAAGCCAACACCGATGGTTTAATTTTGGTGGTAAACATTGCCAAGACCGATCGAGGTGCAGTAAAACGAGCCTTAGATGGGCTGAGAGTGTCTGGAGCCTCAGTATTAGGGGTAGTTGCCAATGGCTTAAAAACCAAAATGCCCAAGGTATACAGCAGTTACTACCGTAATTATCGCCGTCCCAAGGCTGAACAGGAAGTTAATCTTTAGCTAACTAATCGGGGATGAACTAACCTAAAATTTGATTCTGAAAATGATAAATGTATCATCTGACTTTCTTCTTAGGATGATTTTAATCAAGTTCTAAAGTGTATTTCAGCACATCTTTGAGCATCAATAAATAACTAGGGGAAAGAGTTCCTAACTTGCGTATTAACCGTTGCCTATCAATTACGACAATTTGATAACAAAGGGCAACAGATTCTTGAGTCAAGCCACCTTCATTAATGGGAATAATAAGTGTTCCGGGTATTTTTGATCGTTTAAGATTACTAGTTAAAGGTATAACAATAGTAGTTGTCGTAAAGCGATCGAGCTTACTTTGCTGAACAATAATTACAGGTCTAATGCCTGCTTGCTCTGAACCCCGGCTTGGATTCAAATCAGCTAAAAAAATATCTCCTCGCATCAAGCTAAATCCTCTTGTTGCAGTTGATAGAGATAATTAGTTAAAACTGCTTCTGAACTGGCTAAATCTTCGTCGGCAAATTCAGCTTTCAGTGCTGCGGCTTCTTCCTCAGAAATCCGATCCCAATCCTGAAATTTTTGTTTTTTATGTAATGAAAGTACAAATTCTAGAGCTTTCTCCTGCTCTGACAAAGGCAGTTGTGATAAGACCGTCAACACTTGCGATTGCACGCTATCTAAAGAAGATAAAATCATAGAAATTGATTATTTTTTTAATCTTTAGTTAGAAAAGCTACAGTTTCTACATGGGCAGTTTGGGGGAAGAAATCCACGGGCTGGACGAAATCAACGGTGTAGCCACCTTGGGTTAAAATCCCCAAATCTCTGGCAAGGGTGGATGGTTTGCAACTGATATAAACTAGGCAGGGAGGCTGTTGTCTCAAAATAGTGTCGAGGACTTGTCGATCGCATCCTTGGCGGGGAGGGTCGAGGAGAACTACATCGGGGGTTGAATCTAGGTTGGGGAGGAGTGTTTCTACTTTTCCCTCTTGAAAGCTAACATTCTCAATGTGATTTAGATCGGCATTGCGTTGAGCTTGGTGAACCGCAGTAGCTTGAATTTCTAGCCCGATCGCTCGATTGACAACTTTAGCTAGGGGCAGGGTAAAAGTGCCAATCCCACAATAGGCATCAAGGAGAAACTCGCTACCCGTCAATTGCAGGCGTTCTTGAATAATAGTGAGCATCGATGCCGCCGCCTCTGGATGGACTTGGAAAAAGGTATCCGCCGGAATTTCCCACTGCAACCCGGCAAATTCTTCCCGCAGATAAGCTCGACCCGCTACACAACGGCTTTCTTGACCAAAAATCACATTGCCACGCTGACTATTAACATTAATCATCACCCCTACTAAGCCGGGATACTTTGCCATCCATTCCTCTGCTTGGGCGGGTAATCCTTGGAGGTCTGGGCTGGTACTAATCAGGGTCAGCAACATTTCCCCTGTCTCTCTGCCGATGCGGAGGCTTAAATGGCGGAGCCTACCTTGATGTTTGGGTTCATCATAGATCGACCAACCCTGAGCTTGTAGATCCTTTTTGATCTCGGCGAGGAGAGGATTGAGGCGACTATCTTGGACAGGGCATTGATTGAGATTGACTAAAAGATGGGAGCTTTTTTGGTAGTAACCCGCTTGTACTTGCCCGGTGGTCGATCGCTTCAGGGGATAGGTAGATTTGTTACGGTAGCCCAAGGAAGTCGTACCGAGGGTCGGCAGAATATCTAGCTCTGGAAGACCCCCAATTCGGGCGAGAGCTTCCCTTACCTGAGATTGTTTAGCTTCCAGTTGGTAGGGATAGTCGATGTGCTGCCACTGACAACCACCACATTTATCTGCCACAATGCAACTGGGACGGACTCGATGGGGGGAAGAATCTAATAATTCCAAAACTTTGCCGTGGGCGTAGTCTCGTTTGACTTTTACTAACCGGATGCGGACTCGATCGCCCGTCACTGTATCCGGCACAAACACCGCCCTACCTTGGTATCTGCCGACCCCATCCCCCCGGTCACTGAGGTTATCGATGGTCACTTCTACTACCTGTCCCTGTTGCCAGGTTGACGCATCATGAAGAATTTGCAGATCTGAGTTCATATTTTTCAAGTTCGACCCGGAGCCAGCAGCAACTAAGCTGTCAGTTAGTCTATGGTAATGTTTTTATAGAGTGTTGAGAGTGGCGGGTACTTTTGGTGAATAGTAGAAAACTAAGAACTTCTTGGAGTAGTTTTTCTTTAGTTGTCATAGGTTTTACCAGTTGCCACCATGTTCTTAGTATAATTCCTCTAGGATTTTAACTTTAATCAAATGATCAATAAAACCTGAAATTCCTTAGCATTTCCGGGCTTGAACAAATCTCTCTACCCCAGCGAAATCTGCAAAGGTAAGAATATCTCGATAACTACCTTGAGCTTGTAATAGCTGTACCACTGCCTCTGGTTGCCCCGCCATGGTTTCCACCAGCCAGAAACCCCCAGATTGCAGGTAGTCGGGGGCTGTATTGACCAAATGCCGGAGATCGTCTAAACCATCTGTACCACCGTCTAGGGCTAAGTGAGGTTCATGGTTGGTAACTTCTGGCTGGAGTTGGGCAATCAGGCTAGTAGGAATATAGGGCGGATTGGAAATCATACCTTGGACTTGCCCTTGGAGAAATTCTAGGGGAGACCACCAAGAGCCTTGATGGAGATTGATCCGGTGAGCATAATTGTATTTAGTGATATTAGCTTGGGCGATCGCCAGAGCTTCAGGACTCTCATCTACAGCATGAATTGTAATTTCTGGTAATCCTTGGGCTAAAGCAATGGCTATGGCTCCACTGCCAGTCCCCAAATCTACCCAATTCCCCCTAGCTAATTCTGGATTATCCTGAGTAGCGGTGATCGCCAGATCAATTAAGATCTCAGTTTCAGGGCGAGGAATTAAGACCCCCGGAGCAACTTGGAGATTTAAGTTCCGCCAAGGGGTACTGCCTGCCAGATATTGGAGGGGCGATCGATCTTCTAATCTTTTTTGCCAGCGTTGCTCTAGATCCTCTAGGGAAATTTTCAAGACAATTTCTGGTTGATCCCCAAAAGATTCTAGACGTAAAGCCAACGCCGTTAGATTAGTAAGCTCCTGCAACAACCAATCTACTTCCCTAGGATCAATATCTTGCCCCTGAGTCGATCGGATGGCTCTCGATCGCCATTGGGCTAATTCTTGACCCGTAGTGCTGAAAGGCATCACTTAGCGGGGAGTAGTGGGACTAGCTTGGGGAGTTGGAGTAGCTCCCGGTGTAGCATTGGGGTCTGGAGGCAGACTTTGGACAAACTGAATCGCTTCCCGTGAAGGCCAGAGAACAATTTTGGCTAGGTCTTGATTGTCACTAGTCTGGAGAGTTTGGATTACACCTTCTAGGGGAATCACCTGCACTTGGATTGTCGCTGCCACACTCGGCTGATCTTGACGGAAGCGAGCGATCATTTCATCTAGCTGCTCTCGTTCAAAAAAGAAGGGAATTACCTGCTGATTATTAACAGAAATAGTGAGATAGCCCTGGTCCTGTCCCGCCCTCGCTGCAAACAAAGGAACTCCATTGAATTCTTGAATCTGGGGATTAGTCTGCCGAATAATAGTTGTGGCTTGCTCTACTTGGCTCTGTTGAGGAATGAAGGTGAAGGTAATCGGGTTGGGTTGAGTCCGGCTCTCATTTGCAAGATCATTTACCTCTGCTAGAGATACTGGGACTACTTGAATTCCATTACCAACTTCGGGATTTCTTGTCCGTAATTCTTGAAGGAAGGTATTAGCATCCCGTTGACTGATAAACACTCCTGCCACGGAGTCTGGAGCCGCACTGGCATTATTAGCATCGGGGACAGTTGCCACTAGGGGCTTGCCTTCGCTGTCAGTCAAGGTGAATACGGGAATAGAGGCAAGGGTAGAACGGACTTGTTCTGGAGGGAGGGCTAAGGCGGCAAGGTTGATGTTTGTACCACCTAAAGTACCGAGAATAGCGGCGGCAACAATGCTAATAGAACGCCAAGAATGGGTGAAGAATTTCATTTAGTTTTACCTTTTTTTACCTTATAGTTACTAACAAACAAACAGAGTTTTTGACCTTTGCGATAATTGAGTTATTCAGAAATTCACAAAACTTACTCCATTGCTTGATCCATTATTTACTTTGTTGATAGCTTGATATTTTGATTTATTTAAGTCTCTAGTCTTCTATCTAAACCTTCAGTAGAATAGCACTGGAATAGAAAAGTACGATCGCTAAATAATCAAGATTATCAACCTATTCTCAATTGAACTATGCACTAGCTCAGACCATCTTCAATAAGTTTAGTTCCTAAAGATTCTGAGCCAAAGATTTGGAGCTTGAGATTCTAAAACTGAGAATTATAGATTTAAGATTTTGGGCTTATCCATAGATTTATTAAAGGTTTATCATTAGATATTAAGATATTAACTACTATCTCGATCGCCGCCATGACCAGCCCCCAACCCACGATCCAACCCACTACCCAGACTACTATCCCACCTACACAACCTCCAACTCAACCCCAATCCCTAAGCTCTCCATCTCAGTCTCCAATTCAATCTTCAACTCAACCCACCCAAATCCTGACTTTCCAAGAATATCTATTTTACCAAGGAGAACCAGACGTTGTTTATGAACTATTTCGGGGGCGTTTAATTCCGATGCCCACACCCAGCGCACTCCATAGTAGCATTTGTACTTTTTTAGTGTATCAACTCCAAGCCTATATTGCCGCCCAAAACCTCGATCTAGTTGCCATTACCGTCGTTGGGGTGAGAACCGAAACCGATTCCTCCAGAATTCCTGATGTGATGGTTTGTAGTCAGAGTCTCTGGCAACAGGTACAAGCTCGATCGGGGGCGGGAGTCCTTGATTTTCAGGAGGTTCCAGCTTTGGTCATCGAAGTAACTAGTGACAATTGGCGAGAAGACTATATTCGCAAACGGGCCGAGTACGCCATGATTGAGATTCCAGAATACTGGATTATTGACCCCAAAAAACAACAGGTGTGGGTGATGAGCAATCCGGCGGGGCAGCATGGCTATGAACAGACTGAGTTTAAGGCTGAGGAGTTAATGCGATCGCCCCAATTTCCAGAACTAAATCTGACGATCAACCAAATTCTTGCCCCAGCGATCGTGGAAGAAGTCATGAAGGCAGAGAAGCTAAATCAAGAACAGGCTCTAGCCCAAGAACGCCAACAGACAGAACGGGAACGTCAACGAGCGGAGCAGGCAGAACAGCAACTTGCCACCCTCCAAGCTCGGCTGCGGGAGCAGGGAATTGATCTCTAGACTTGTGAAATTTCTCCCGTGGTATGATTTATTTGAATTGATCTAGCGAAAACTTTGGATAAACTCTTGAGTCAACTTAACCCCACCTCTAATTCTGAACCCCAAATTATTCCTGCCAATCTAGTGGTTAAAGGCAGGGTAAACATTTATGCCAGAGATATCATTGCTACGACTCCCCTTGAAGATTTGGAAGCCCAGTTAGCAGAAAAACTAGTTCAAACTCCTCTAGAGAAACGATCACCAGAAAAATCTTTAGAGAAATTTGTAAAACCTGTAGATGAGAGTCGATCGATCCCCTCGTCTCCCACGGAATTAACCGAATTAACCGAAGATTCCCTAGAAACAAATCCAGAAGCTCTAGTAGAATCCCCAGAGGACTTAGCAGCAAAGGCAGCAGCCCACGATCGAAGCATGGCGGAATATAGTCAACTCCAGTACCAGCTACTACTTGTCACCCTCTCGATCGCCATAATTATTTTCATCACCGTCTGGCTAGTTTATTCCCTGCCCACCGCCCTAAATTATTTGCTTGGTGGTTGCACAGGTGTGGTTTACTTAAAGATGTTAGCTAGAGATGTAGAAAGGCTAGGCAACCAAAAAGACCGCCTAGGGTATGCAAGATTAGCTCCTTTTATCGGGTTGATGATTATTGCCACCCGTTGGCATGACTTAGAAATTGTGCCGATTTTCTTGGGATTTCTCACCTACAAAGCCGCAATTATTGTCTACGTCCTCAAAACATCCTTTAGTTAATTTTCTATTGCTACCTATTGCTATACGTATAGCTAATTTGTCTCACTACCAATGCTTAACACTATCAATAGTTTAAACTCCCTAATTTTCGCAAAATTGGAAGTAGGGCAACAATTTTACTGGCAACTAGGAAATCTCAAAATCCACGGTCAAGTCTTAATTACCTCTTGGATTGTGATTGGCATCCTTGTAATTGCTTCTTTTCTGGCTAGTCGGAGTATCCAGAGAATTCCTAGTGGCATCCAAAATTTCATGGAATACGCCCTAGAATTTATCCGAGATTTAGCAAAAAACCAAATTGGCGAAAAAGAATACCGTCCTTGGGTTCCCTTTGTGGGGACTCTGTTCCTGTTTATTTTCGTCTCCAACTGGTCTGGGGCGTTAGTGCCGTGGAAACTGTTCAAACTCCCGGCGGGAGAATTGGCTGCTCCTACTAATGACATCAATACTACGGTCGCTCTGGCTCTGTTGACTTCCTTGGCATATTTTTATGCTGGGTTTAGTAAGCGGGGGCTTGGCTATGTGGCGAAATATATCCAACCCACCCCAATTTTGCTGCCCATCAATATCCTTGAAGATTTTACCAAGCCTCTCTCCCTCAGTTTCCGTTTATTCGGCAACATCTTGGCTGATGAATTGGTGGTCGGGGTATTGGTGTTACTAGTGCCTCTATTTGTGCCTCTGCCTGCTATGGGTCTGGGTCTATTTACTAGTGCCATTCAAGCTCTAATCTTTGCGACTCTTGCTGCTGCCTACATTGGGGAAGCGATGGAGGGTCACGGAGAACATGAAGAAGAACATCATGAATAGAGTCCCTTTCGGGGTAAGATTTATAGCAATCGCTTTAACCCCCCCCGGCTTCAACTGTGGGATATAAGGCGAGTTAGCGGAGGTACTTAGCTAACCAAGTCTATACTATGATTAATTTGTGCTGAATCAAGTAGGCGTATCAACTGCACGTTGAAATATCCTAGGTCGGTGAAACTCCCGCCAGAAAGAAACTACCAGCCATCCTGGGAAAGACTAAGGAACAGGCAAGCAAAGACAGGATATGGAGTGTACCGAACTGGCTAGTGTTGAAAAGTGCGAACGAAAGCTCCAAATTAAAGAAAGTAGCCATAAGCCTCATGGCGAGAGTCAGTGAGCGTGAATGGGTAGGGGTGCCTTGACAACGCCTTTAAGGTTCATACTTTGAATTCTTAAGAATCCCATGCTCTTTAGACGTGGGAGTGTCAATTTCAGAGTCTTGAGTAGGGTTTTTATTCTAGTTCAGGAATCTCAAAAATTATTAATTCTGTAAGTTCAATTAAGGAAAAATTATCATGGATCCATTAGTTTCTGCTGCTTCCGTTTTAGCTGCTGCCCTTGCAGTTGGTTTGGCTGCGATCGGTCCTGGCATCGGTCAAGGTAACGCTGCTGGTCAAGCAGTAGAAGGTATTGCTCGTCAACCCGAAGCCGAAGGTAAAATTCGGGGTACCTTGCTGTTGAGCTTGGCATTTATGGAAGCCTTAACCATCTATGGTCTAGTTGTGGCTCTAGTTCTCTTGTTTGCTAACCCCTTCGCTGGTTAGAAATTTAATCTTAGCGGACGATCGAGGGGCGGGGCAGGAATTTAATAAATACTACATAAATACTACCAATTTCCCTTCGATCGACTCCTGCCGCTAGATTCAGGCTTTATTTCGGTAAGAGCAGCCCCTGTGGCTCTCAACAAGATCACCAAACCTAGACTATGAACTGGACTATTTTATTGGCTGTGGAAGCAGCCGAAACCGCTAAGGAAGGCGGACTATTTGATTTAGATGCGACTCTGCCCATCATGGCGTTGCAGTTTTTGCTGTTGGTGGTAATTCTCAATGGGGTGTTTTATAAGCCCTTGGGGAAAGCGATCGACGATCGGGAAGAACTGGTACGGACGAATATTTTGTCAGCAAAGGAGCGTCTGGAAAAAGCTCAAAACCTAGCCAAGCAGTACGAGCAGGACTTAGGGGAAACCAGAAAGAAGGCGGGGGAAACCATTGCCCAAGCCCAAGCTGAAGCCCAAAAGATAGCTGCTGCTAAGGTTGCGGAAGCCCAACAGGAAGCCCAAGCCCAGCGAGAGCAAGCCCAAAAAGAAATAGATGAACAAAAACAGTCTGCTTTTAGCTCCCTAGAGTCAGAAGTGGCTGTCTTAAGTCGCCAGATTTTATCAAAGATTTTGGGGACTAGCTAAATAGCTATTTATTAAAAGTAGCCAAAAAGTAGCAAAGATTATAGCAGAAATCATGGAAAGTTTTTTACTTCTAGCTACCGAAGCAGCAGGGGAAATCGAAGGGGGCTTTGGGCTAAACTTTGATATTTTCGAGAGCAATCTCATTAATTTGCTGATTATTATCGGTGCTTTATTTTACTTCGGACGAAATTTTTTAGGAAACATTCTCTCAGAGAGAAAAAAGAAAATTGTAGAGGCGATCGCTGATTCCGAGAGCCGAGTGAAAGCAGGAGCCTCCGCCCTTGCCGAAGCTCAACAAAATCTGGCCCAGGCTCAGATCAAGGCTGCCCAAATCCTCAAGGATGCGGAAGTTTCAGCCCAAGCGGCTAAGGAAGCAATTTTGTTGAAAGCATCTCAGGATGTGGAGAAACTAAAAGTAACAGCAGTGCAGGATCTCAATGCCGAACGAGAGAAGGCTATCTCCCAACTCCGTTCCCGGGTCGCTGCCTTGGCTCTTGCTCAAGTGGAAACAGATTTACAAAATATAGATGGTTCTACTCAACAAAATTTGATCGATCGCAGCATCGCCCTACTAGGAGGTAGACAATGAAAGGTTCTCTATTAAGTGCTGAAGTTGTGGAACCCTACGCCGAGGCTTTGATGGCGGTGGCTCAGGAGCAAAATCTAGTTGAAAAATTTGGGGAAGATGTTGCAAGTTTACTGAGCCTATTAGAAGCATCCCCAGAATTAAATGCTTTTATCAGCAGTCCAGTGGTGGTTGGCACAGACAAAAAAGCTATTCTCCGCCGGATTGGGCAAGAAATTGATCCCATTATTGTAAACTTTCTGATGATCTTGGTCGATCGCCGCCGGATTATTTTTCTGGAAGGGATTTGCCAACACTTTAGAATCCTGATCCGCAAGCTCAATCAAACAGTTTTGGCAGAGGTGATTTCGGCGATCGAACTCAATGATGGTCAAAAACAAGCCGTAGTAGACCAAGTAAAAACCCTTACCCAAGCCCGGGATGTAGAACTTGTCACCAAAATCGACCAAGATTTAATTGGTGGAGTGATTATCAAAGTCGGCTCTCAAGTTATTGATGCTAGTCTGCGGGGTCAACTGCGCCGTTTAAGCATCAGTTTGGGTTAATCAACAGAACATACTAACACTCATATCTAGCACAACAATGATTAGCATTAGACCAGACGAAATTAGCAGCATCATTAAACAGCAGATCGAACAGTACGATCAGGAAGTCAAATCTACGAATGTCGGCACAGTCCTACAAGTAGGGGATGGCATTGCCCGCATCTATGGCTTGGACAACTGCATGTCCGGGGAATTGTTGGAGTTTGAAGACGGCACTGTAGGAATCGCCCTCAACCTTGAAGAAGATAATGTCGGCGCAGTATTGATGGGTGATGGTCGGGAAATCCAAGAAGGTTCTTCCGTGATTGCTACCAGCAAGATTGCTCAAGTTCCCGTCGGCGAAGCCATGATTGGTCGGGTAGTTGATGCTTTAGCTCGCCCCATTGATGGTAAAGGGGAAATTGCCACTACAGAATTTCGTTTAATTGAATCTGCCGCACCGGGAATCATCGATCGCCGCTCTGTCCATGAACCCATGCAGACCGGGATTACCTCTATTGATGCCATGATCCCTGTGGGACGGGGACAACGGGAATTGATCATTGGTGACAGACAAACCGGGAAGACCTCGATCGCGATAGATACCATCATTAACCAAAAAGGTGGGGATGTAGTTTGCGTTTATGTGGCGATCGGCCAAAAAGCCTCTACCGTAGCTCAGATTGCCGGAGTTCTCAAGGAAAAAGGAGCCTTAGACTACACAATTATTGTCAACGCCAGCGCCAACGACCCCGCTACCCTGCAATACCTTGCTCCCTACACTGGAGCTGCCCTTGCTGAATACTTCATGTATAAAGGCAAAGCAACTCTGATCATCTATGATGACTTGTCCAAGCAAGCTCAGGCCTATCGCCAAATGTCCTTGTTACTCCGTCGTCCCCCCGGACGGGAAGCCTACCCCGGAGATGTATTCTTCCTCCACTCCCGCCTCTTGGAACGGGCTGCCAAACTCAGCGATGCCCTAGGTACTGGCAGTATGACCGCACTACCCATCATCGAAACCCAAGCTGGGGACGTATCTGCCTACATTCCTACCAACGTAATTTCTATTACCGATGGTCAAATCTTCCTCTCCTCGGACTTGTTTAACTCTGGTCTGCGCCCCGCCATCAACCCCGGTATCTCGGTATCACGGGTAGGTTCCGCCGCTCAGACTAAGGCGATGAAGAAAGTTGCCGGAAAGTTGAAACTGGAATTGGCTCAGTACGATGACCTCCAAGCCTTTGCTCAATTTGCCTCTGACCTAGACAAGGCAACCCAAGACCAGTTAGCCCGGGGCGCCCGGTTACGGGAACTCTTGAAGCAAGCGGAATATTCTCCCCTCGCTGTGTACGAGCAGGTAGCGGTAGTTTATGCAGGCTTGAATGGTTACTTAGATGAAATTCCTGTGGACAAAATTGCTGACTTTGCCTTGGGTCTACGGGATTACCTAAAGAGCAGCAAACCTAACTACGGGGCAATTATCACCGACAAGAAAGATTTAACTGCGGAAGCGGAAACTCTCCTGAAGGAAGCGATCGTAGAATTCAAGCAAGGATTCTTAGCAGCGTAGAAGAAGGAGGTAGAGGAGGTAAAGAAGGTACAGGGAGGTAGAGGAGGTAGAGGAGGTAGAGGAGTTGAATTTATGAATATTTAGATTTAACTGCTAGATGTAGCTTTACTGAAGAATCTAAGTATCGTTAATCCCTCAATCTCCCGATTTCCAAAGTATCTTTCTATTCTTTACCTCCCTGTACCTCCCTGTACCTCCCTGTACCTCCTCCCCTTACCTCCTTTACCTTACCTTTTTATACTTTTATGGCAAATCTCAAGGTTATTCGCGATCGGATTAAGTCCGTTAAAAATACTAAGAAAATTACAGAAGCCATGCGTCTAGTGGCGGCGGCTAAGGTACGTCGGGCGCAGGAACAGGTGACGGCTACTCGTCCTTTTGCCGATCGATTGGCTCAAGTTCTCTACGGATTGCAGGCTCGGTTAAAGTTTGAAGATGCTGATTTACCCCTACTAAAGCAACGTCAAGTCAAAACCGTGGGCTTATTAGTAGTGTCTGGCGATCGAGGGCTTTGTGGGGCTTACAATAACAACATCATCCGCAGAGCAGAGCAACGAGCCAAGGAACTACAAGCAGAGGGCGTAGCCTACAAATATATTTTAGTCGGACGCAAGGCAGCTCAATACTTCCAACGTCGGGATCAACCCATTGATGCGGTATACACTGGCTTAGAGCAAATTCCTTCGGCAGCAGAGGCTTCTAATATTGCTGATGAGTTGTTGTCTTTGTTTCTCTCGGAAGGGGTCGATCGAGTCGAGTTAATTTATACCAAATTCGTCTCCCTAATCAGTTCCCGTCCTGTGGTGCAGACTTTATTACCCCTCACTCCCCAAGGCTTAGAAGTCAATGATGATGAAATTTTCCGCTTGACTAGCCGGGGGGGCAGTTTTGAAGTTGCTAGAGAAAAGGTGGAGGCTCCTGTCAAGGGTTTACCCAGAGATATGATTTTTGAGCAGGATCCGGTGCAAATTTTGGATGCGCTGTTACCTCTTTACTTAAATAACCAATTACTCCGGGCTTTGCAAGAATCTGCTGCCAGTGAACTAGCGGCAAGAATGACCTCTATGAACAATGCCAGCGATAATGCTAGTGCCTTAATTGGGACTCTAACTCTGGTCTACAACAAAGCTAGACAAGCCGCAATTACCCAAGAAATTCTAGAAGTTGTCGGTGGTGCAGAGGCTCTGAAAGGCTAATATCTGCCATCATTTAAGTGAAAAAATTGAGCTAGTAGGGTGGGCAATGCCCACCTTGCATTTCTTTAAGTAAATTATTAACTACAAAGTGTTTTGGTGAAAACTAAGGCACTTTTTAATTTTATCTAATCTGGTTTGGTATAGAAAATAAACTCTAGCTCGATCGACCACTTTTCCCCCTGACGATTAATCACAACTTTCTGGATAAATTCTCGCAAATAAAAACGGCGCTCGGTTTCCGAAAGATCTAGCCAAAATTGCGGCAAGGTAACATTTTGGGCGATCGCTACCAAGTTCCCCGGTGGGAGTTGAGCTAGTTTAAGCTCTAACTGGGAGATGGCGGTACGCAGCTTATAAGCCCGGAGATTAGAGGTTTCTTGATCTAAAATTCCTTGGGTAACTAATGCGGGTAATTGCGCCAAGATTTCTTGATTGCGGTCAATTTGCTTAGTGATCTGTTCCTTAAGTGCTTCTAAATTTGGTAAATTCACTCCCGCCACTGCTTGAGGTAAATCTTTAGCAATTTTTGCCACTGTCGATCGAAACACCGCATCGTAGGCGATCGCCCCACATTTCCCTTCGGCTCTGCCACAACTCCGGGGACGTAGATAGAGATATTCTCCTTTTTTGCGGGACTTTGTGACTCTAGTAATGGTCATGGTCGATCGACACTCACCACAGATGACTAATCCGGCAAGGGAACGGGGCGCACTGGCGGTGCGGGGAGGCAGACGGCTATTCCGGCGCAGGAGGCGATCGATCTGGGCGGCTTCCTCTGGGTTAATTAAGGGTGCGTGGGTATTGGTAATCACTTCCCCAGTGTTATAAGCCAAATGTCCTCGGTACACTGGATTATTTAACCAACGTTGCCCCGTAGTTGCCGAGATTTTCTTGCCATATTTTTTTTGGATCTGGCGCACGGCTCCTCGCAAAGAACCATAGAGGAGAAAATATTCAAAGAATTCTTTGATCACTGGGGCGGTACTACGATCGATCAAGTAGCGATCCTGTCCCCGGCGATAACCGTAGGGAGCTTTTCCCGGTGGGGGCAGGGCTTGGAGTCGATTCTGGGCATGACCTTGTTTGAGGCGGCGGCTTTGTTGGCTGGCTTGAATTTCTTGGAGGAGATGGAGTAAATCTGTAGATTGGTGATTGGTGGGATTACTAGAGATTTGGGAAGTTTGAGAAATCTGGGAGGTTTGATAGGTTTGTTCAATGGCAACTACTTGGACTCCCTGATCGGTAAGCAATTTGAGGCGATCGCCAATCTCCTGCAAACTATCCCCCAAATCTGACCAGTGCCGCAACAAGAGATAGGTAAATTTTTCCTCTGGTGAATTTCCCTGACAATCTTTCAGGAGTTTTTCTAGCTGCTGACGGCTCCCCAAATCTTGATAAATGCGATCGACCTCCCAACCCCAAATACCCGGATCCGGAGCGGATTCCAACAAGGGATCACTATACAAATAGGCAGCAATCAAACTCATAAGCCTGACTCACGGATAATTATATCTTTAGGAAAATAAGGAAGATAAGCTGTTTATTAGAGAAAATCAAGCTTTTTTAAATGAGGCTTATAATATGGCTAATTACTCAATTTCCTATTACTTATACTGATATTACTTAAATTAAGGTCGTGTATCAAAGTGTGGCTGCACTCCAAAATGTCTTTTGAAGTCTTAATTAATCTAGGCACAATGAAAAAGAGGTTCTTCTATGACTCAAACAATAATATCTAAGCTCACTACTTTTGATGAATTTATTGAATGGAAACCAGAACATGGACGCTACGAACTACATCGGGGGGCGATCGTTGAAATGCCAAATCCTACAGGAAAACACTCAGAAATAGCTGGAAATCTGATCGCTGAATTTAACTTTGAAAGACGACGATTACAACTTCCCTACTTCATGCCCAAAGAATGCACCATTAAACTGGAGGACAATACTGGCTACAATCCCGATGCGATCGTTCTAGATAAGCAAGCTGTGGAGAACAACGAATCTCGATGGCATAGAGAATCTGTTATTACTAGAGGAGATTCTGTAAAAGTAATCATTGAAGTTGTTAGCACCAATTGGCGAGATGACTATGCCCATAAGATGACCGACTACGAGGCTCTAGGGATTCCAGAGTATTGGATTATAGATTATCTAGGGTTGGGCGGAAATCGCTACATTGGCTCTCCCAAACAACCCACCTTATCAATCTATGACTTGGTGGATGGAGAGTATAAAGCAAAACTATTTCGAGGGAATACAAAAATAGAATCAACAACATTCCCAGAATTAAATCTAACTGCTGAACAAATTTTCAACGGATAGCTTTCTTGGTCTAAATTCTTTTCTTTGTGACACTGAATATTTTTTCTTTTCTCTGTGAAATTGATATTTTCATGACTACAGTTCTGGATTTTCTAGGTAAGGATTCATACCGAGGAAGGGAGAAAGCCTAGTCATTCCTCGTGATCTTCTAAGAGTTCCATAACCTCGCTGGCTCCTTTGGCGATCGGATGCTTTAGACCCCATTCGTGCATGGCTTCGAGGACAGGATTGAGGCTAGCACCGAGGGGAGTGAGAGAATATTCGACCTTGGGGGGAACTTGGGGATAGACTTGACGGTGAATGATCCCATCTTCTTCTAATTCCCGGAGTTGTTGGGTAAGCATTTTTTGGGTAATGCCGGGGAGCGATCGATGTAATTGATTAAAGCGTTGCATCCCCACGAGTAATTCCCGGAGAATCAGCACCTTCCAGCGCCCACCAATAACTTTAAGGGTTGTTTCCACTGCACAGGTAAGTCTGCCTTGGGTTGATGTCGGGATTGATGAGTCGGGCGATCGAAGTTCTGTAATAGTTGTGGATATGTTTGTCGACATAGTTTCTGGGCTAATTTCTTGAACAGTATCTTTTTGGTAAGTATCTTACTTTTAAGTGCATACTTGTTATTTACTCGTCAACTATTCTAGAGTAGATATAAGCAAAAAACAAGGCAAAGAAATTTCTGCTTAACCGCTTAACCACAAACAACAAATCCTAAGCTTTTACTAATCAACACTAGAGCAGCCCTACTGAGGAGGAAACACAATGATTACCCTAAGACGATCGAACGCTAGAGGACACGCCAATCATGGCTGGTTAGATTCCTACCATACTTTTTCTTTTGCTAGTTACTACGATCCTCAGCACATGAACTTTCGGAGCCTCCGAGTGATCAATGAAGACTGGATCAGTCCCAGTATGGGCTTCGGCACTCATGGACATAAGGATATGGAAATTATTACCTACGTCCTCAAAGGAGCTTTAGAGCATAAGGATAGTATGGGCAATGGTTCAATTATTCGACCGGGGGAAGTGCAACACATGACCGCTGGCACAGGCATCCAACACAGCGAGTTTAACCACTCCACCACCGAACCCGCCCACCTACTGCAAATCTGGATTCTGCCCGATACCCAAAACCTAACTCCCAGCTACGATCAACGGGCTTTCCATGTAGCGAAGTCTCCCGGAGAAATTCATCTGGTTGTATCCAAAGATGGCAGAGATAACACCATTCGTGTTCGTCAAGATATGAATCTCTACGCTGGAGTTTTACCAACAGGGACAGAAATTGCTTATCAAAGCCTGCTCGATCGCCACACTTGGATTCAAGTAGCAAGGGGAACTATTAACCTCAATGGTACAGAATTATATACAGGTGATGCCGCTGCTATTAGCGAAGAAACGGAGTTGAAAATTGCAGCAACTAGTGAAGCGGAAATTCTTCTTTTTGATTTAGCTTAGTTAAGCTTATTCTGCACAGGCAGGAATCATCAAAATAGTTGTCAAACCAAATAAACCTAGAAAGAGGATGGAGATGGAGTGTTACCATTACCGTCTTCTTTTTTATTGTTAAAGCTACTAAATAACACAAAGCTGATCGGAAACGGCTCGATCGAGGGGATTGGTAGTCACGTTCTATAAATTTTCATAGTTTTCCCCATATTTCAACAGATACTCGATTCCCCAAGGCAACCTAGTTCTACAAAGGATTCTTGAAATAAAATAGAAGAGTTAACTTTACTAGTATTTTAATGAATTAATGGGAGAATAAAAATGTGGAAAGATGAAATCCTTGAGGAAATATATAAAATTCGAGAGGAACACGCAAAAGCTTTTAATTATGATCTGCAAGCTATTTGTGATGATTTACGGCGGAGACAAACTAAAAGTGGTCGAAAACTCATTTCTACCCCCTTAAAACTATCTTCTCATCTTCAGCTATAATCTCTGATGATATTCTACAAGCATCTCAGCTTACCCCAAACGAGTTCCGCTAAGAGATTGCCTCATATCTACATTATCAAAATCTGCATTATCAAAAATATGGATTGGTTAATATCTCAAGTTTCATCAAACTCTAACTCCACAGATTTTTGGCGAGATGGAGCATGGCAGTCTATAGGAGTAATTGCTACCATCACAGGTGTAATAGTATCTCTATTCATTTTTTTTAGACAAAGGCAAATAAAATCTTTCTCATACGAAGTAATTAGTAATTTGCCAATTCTAAACGTTAATGATGAATATAAAGCTGATATGGAGATTAAGTTTAAAGGAAATTTAATACAAAACTTACATTTGGTGGTTATACGTTTCTTCAACTCTGGAAATATTTCCATAGAGCGGAAAGATTATGATAAATCTGTTGAAATTAATTTTGGTAATCAAGCACAATTACTTTCGATTGACACTATAGATCAGATTCCAAGCAACTTAGGTATTATCCTTAGCTCGGACAAGAAGACCATTACAATTCAACCTACATTAATGAATAAGGGTGATTCTTTTACTATTAAGGCTTTAGTAGCAAGTCATGAAACCTTATCTATAGATGGGCGAATTTCTGGTATACAAAGAATACAACAAGTGGATATCAAATCTAATAAGAAATTTAATCCGCTTCAACTGGCAACAATTGTAGCATTAAGTTTATTTGCAGGCTTTTTAACTTCTCTATCAGGATACTTTGGCATTTTGGGTGTTTTTATATTTATGATTTTAATGATTTTAGGCTATATTTTTTATTTTTTATAAACTAACTTGGGAATAGGACAGGTAATCAGTTAAAATACAGGTTTTAATATCTGCATACAGGTTTTAATATCTGCCTAGAGTCGCTCTCCAGCTAAAACTAAATAGCTGCGTAGGCGATCGCACTATAGTATTTTCATATTCTAAATTCCTTTTAGGTTTCTATGACTTTCCAGCAACTCGAAGCACGTTCTCAACAACTTGAAGCTCGGATCGTAAATCTAGAGGCAGAATTGGTGCAGATAAAACAATTGCTGACAGTACCTCTCCAGAAACAAGAACCTTGGTGGTTGAAAGTGGCAGGCAGCTTTGAGAACGATCCTACTTTTGAGGAAGCCACTCGCCTTGGACAAGAATGGCGTAAATAGATGACTGGGCAAAAGGATAAAAGTTAATAACAATAATATCCTTCGCAATTTAGGTATCTTGAGGATTGGGAGCAAAGGGAGAATTTTGGGATTGCTGAGATTTTTGGGCAGTTTCGTTTAACCATTGTTGAAGAATAATTGCTGCTGCCTTACGATCGATCATTTCTTGGTGATCTAGCACTCTAATTCCCTGCGATCGCATCATCTCCTCGGCTTCGTAGGAAGTGAGACTCTCATTTATATACTCGATCGGTAATTGCAGAGCCTTACCAATCCTTTTCGCCAGTTTCTGAATCTGCTCCGCCCCTGCACTCAAAGTGCCATCTAAATGGTAAGGTAAGCCGACAACCAAAATTTCTACCTCCCGTTCCTTGACCAACTTTTGCAAGGCTGCGATATCTGCCGGAAACGAAGTCCGCCTAATGGTCGTCAAACCTGTTGCCATCATCCCCAAGCCATCACACCCCGCCACCCCAATGCGCCTTTTGCCCAGATCCAACCCCAGAGCCGCAACTCTTTTTTTCATATTTTATTTGCCTTTTAATTTATCTTTCTAATTTGCTTTAAACTTGCCATATTTAATAGTGAATAAGTAGTACTAAGAATGTAGAGATAACAAAACAGGCTCAAATAATTTTTATTTAGCTAAAATGTCTATTTTTTACCATGCAGTTATACCCTCAACCCTTTTGCCTCAGATTATTACCACAATTTTTATCCCTAGGTTCCTTGAGAACTTTAATCTTGGGAGTTACCTTGGGAATTACCTTGGGAGTCTGGGATGGGCTTCGACCAGTCCTTGCTGCCGATCCCGACCATGTACAACAACTTCTGACTACAGGTAGTTGTCCCGGTTGCGATCTCCGGGAAGCAGACTTGGCTAATGTCCGATTACGCAATGCCAACCTCCAGAATGCGGATCTGCGAAATGCTGATCTCAGCCATGCCAACTTGGTAGATGCAAATTTCACTAGGGCAAACTTGACAGAGGCGGTGATTGTGGGGGCAAATCTGCGTCGATCGAACTTCCAAGCTGCCCAACTGCGCCTTGTTGACCTGAGTAATGCCAATTTAACAGGGACAAACTTTAACCGAGCCAACCTCGACACCGCCCAGCTGCCGGGAGCCAATCTCACTGGAGCCACCCTCCGCCGGAGCTACCTAGGGGATAGTAATCTGACTGGAGCCATCCTCAGAAATGCCCAAATGCCCAGAGCGATTTTGGCTACTGCCAGTTTGGGGAACGCAGACCTAGAAGGTGTAAATTTACAAGGGGGTTCCCTCCGGGGCGCAGGGGTCGATCGAGCCAATCTCACGGGAGCCAACCTCCGCAATGCAGACTTGATTAATGCCAAATTCGCCAACGCCAATTTCACCAATGCTGACCTCCGGGATGCAAAACTCGATTTTACCTATCTCCATAATACAAATTTCACCGGGGCAAACTTTGAAGGGGCAGACTTGCAAAGAGTCGACTTCCAGCGATCAATCCTCTCAGAAGCCAATTTCACCAGAGCCGACCTCCGGGATGCAAAACTCAACTTTGCCTATCTCCATAGTACAAATTTTACAGAGGCAAACCTTGAAGGGGCAGACTTTCAACGGGCAGACTTCCAGCGATCGATCCTCTCAGGAGCCAACCTGACCGCTGCCAACTTTGCCAATGCCAACCTAATTTTGAGCCGTTTAGATTATAGTAATCTCAGCTACAGTAACTTTACCAACGCTGACCTCCGGGGAGCCAATCTGATCGCCGCTAATTTGAGTAATGCCAACTTCAGCCGTGCTAACTTAATTGAAGCGAATCTAAGTAATGCTAATCTAACTGATACTAATTTTACTGAGGCGAAGTTTAAGTAATTATGAAACAAGACATCCGCCGGACAAAGATCGTGGCAACCATTGGACCCGCTAGCAGTAGTCCAGAAATCCTCAAAGCCATGATTGAAGCAGGGGCTACTACCCTCCGGCTTAATTTTTCCCACGGCACTCACGCTGACCACGAACGGAGCATCCGCCTCATCCGCCAAGTTGCCTTTGAACTCAATCAACCCGTGGGGATTTTACAAGATCTCCAAGGTCCCAAAATTCGTTTAGGAGTCTTTGAAAAGGGCCCAATTACTCTCCAAAAGGGTGATCCCTTTATTTTGACCTCCGAGATCATGCCGGGAACCCAAGAAATTAGCTCTGTCACCTACGAACCCCTAGTGGATGAAGTGCCAGCCGGAGCCAATATTCTTCTGGATGATGGCAAGGTGGAAATGCAGGTGGAGTCGATCGATTACAAGAAGCGCCAGCTCCATTGTCGAGTCGTGGTGGGGGGTGTACTTTCCAATAATAAAGGGGTTAATTTCCCCGGAGTCTATCTCTCTATCCCGGCGTTGACCGAAAAAGATAAGCGAGATCTCACCTTCGGGCTGGATCAAAACGTGGATTGGGTCGCCCTGAGTTTCGTCCGCAATCCCCAAGATGTCTTAGAAATCAAAGAACTCATCGATCATGCCGGGAAGCAAGTACCAGTAATTGTCAAAATTGAAAAACACGAGGCGATCGAGGAAATGGAAGCGATCCTCTCCCTCAGTGATGGGGTCATGGTGGCCCGGGGCGACCTAGGGGTAGAACTGCCCGCCGAAGAAGTGCCGATTCTCCAAAAACGCCTAATTGCCACTTCCAACCGCCTGGGTATTCCCGTAATTACCGCCACCCAAATGCTCGATAGCATGGTTAGTTCACCCCGCCCCACTAGAGCCGAAATTAGTGACGTGGCAAACGCGATCCTCGACGGCACTGATGCTGTGATGCTTTCCAATGAAGCTGCCGTGGGTAAATATCCTGTGGAAGCAGTGGCAACTATGGCTCGGATCGCCAACCGCATCGAACAAGAGAAAAACTTCCCCCGCCTTGAGGATAGTCGCCGCAATATTACCAATGCGATTTCCCATGCCGTCGGTCAAATTGCGGAAAGCCTTGATGCTGCTGCCATTATTACCCTCACCAAAAGCGGAGCCACCGCCCGAAATGTTTCCAAGTTCCGTCCCTACACGCCGATTCTTGCTGTTACTCCCCATGTGGATGTGGCTCGGAGATTGCAGCTAGTTTGGGGAGTGAAGCCCTTGATTGTCCTTGATTCTCAATCCACAGAAGAAGTTTTTGAAACAGCGATCAATCTAGCCCAAGAGAAAAATTTACTCACCGGGGGCGATCTGGTGGTGATGACAGCGGGGACTCTGCCCGGAGTTTCCGGTTCTACCAACTATTTGAAGGTAGATTTAGTCACGGCAGTGTTAGGCAAGGGTGTGGGTCTGGGGAATGGAGCGGTGAGTGGTCGGGCGCGGGTAGCTCGGACGGCGATCGAGGCTGCTAACTTCCATGCTGGGGATATCCTCGTGGTGCAGACTACCAATGCTGAATACGTGGAGGCAATTCGTAAGGCTAGTGGAATTATTACCGAAGATGAAAATGTTACCTGTCATGCAGCGGTAATTGGTTTAAGATTAGGAATACCTGTCATTGTGGGGATGAAGGATGCCACGAAAATTATTCATAATGGCGGTATTCTCACCCTAGATGCTCAACGCGGGATAGTTTCTGCTGGCGCTACGAACCCTAATGTCAGCAATATCTAACTAGTTAGTATTTAATAGTTAATATTTAATAGTTAATATTTAATATCTACTTAATTCTGCCCTCGATCGCCATAGCTAATCAGCCGTAGCTAGTAATTCTAATAATTAGTTATCTAATCTATCTAGTAGTTATCTAATTTATCTAGTTTTCATTATCTAATTTTTAGTTACCTATGACCAACAGCTTTCCCAATTTTCAGCCCCAAGGCTATCAGGTAATTCGTGAGTTGGGACACAATCACAATGGTGGGCGGGTTACTTATCTGGCGATCGATCTAGAGAAAGATTCCCCTGCAATCCCTGAGTCAAACTGGAGTGCCAGCACTGAGCAGAGCCGGAGGGTAGTGATTAAACATTTCCACCTATCCCAATCTTCTAGTTGGTCTGGCTACGGGGCGATCGAGCGTGAAATTCAAGTCCTCCAGGGCCTAAACCATCCGGGCATTCCCCGCTATCTCGATTCTTTCCCCACAGAAACCGGGTTTTGCCTCGTCCAAGAATACAAACAAGCCGAATCTCTTGCCCAAGCCCGGAGTTTTTCCCCAAAGGAAATTAAACAGATAGCTGTGGGTTTACTCGAAATTTTGGTCTATCTCCAGCAGCGCCTGCCCTTTGTCAGTCATCGGGATATCAAGCCAGAGAATATTCTGGTAGATGG
>JAIMKT010000001.1:0-4705 GCA_020692245.1 Microcoleus sp. GA_180221_E-2-1-MAG-45_12 | reverse complement strand
TTTTTTAGTGGATTTTGGGATTGCCAAGGTAGGGCTAGGGGAGGCAACCACGGGGACTGTGGCTAAGGGAACTCTGGGGTTCATGGCTCCAGAGCAGTTATTTAATCGGGAAGTGACGGAAGCCTCGGATCTTTACGGTGTGGGGGCTACCCTGATTTGTTTGGTGACGGGGACAAAATCCAGTGAGATTACTAATTTAATTGATGACCATTACCAGCTAAATTTCCAGCATTTGGTTCCCCAGTTGAGTCTGCGTTGGTTGGAATGGCTAGAACGGATGGTGACGCTCCTGCCGAAGTATCGTTACCGCAACGCCGCGGAAGCCTTAGCTGCCTTGGAACCCATTTATGTCACCAGAACTCCAGAAATTGTATGCAGTGAGGATGTGTTGGAGTTTAGGGCAGAAAAATTGGGGCAGAAACTTACCCAGTATTTAACAATTCATAATTTTGTTCCAGAAACTACCTTGCAGGGTTTTCTGGCGATCGCGCCCCACCATCATGATCGAGATAATGACTTAGATGATTTAGATGATCATGATCCCAATTATGATCCAGACTACAATCTCAACCCTGATCTAAACCATGCTCTGCCCCAGCCTCTATCTTCCCATAGTTGGATTCGCCTGCCCTACACCGAGTTGACCGGAAATCGATCGATGGTCAAAATCACCGTGGATACCAGCAAGTTAATGGCGGCGGCTCTCTATGAGCGGGAGTTACAAATCACAAGTAATGCTAGTCCCGCAGTCCAAAAGGTGAAAATTCGGGTAAAAACCGCCCCGATTCCCGTCCCCACCAAGAAATTACCTGCTCTCTCTTTATTTTTATTAGTGTCCTTGGGTATGATCGCTGCTTGGTTAGAGGCGATCGCTTGGGGGACAATTATTCAAAAGCACGGCAGTATTGGCTTAGCGGTGGCATTATTTATCACAATGATTATTGCCTTGTTTGGGGGGATGATGGCGATCGCCGGGAATTTATTAACGGATTTTATTGGCAAGATCCGCCGCCAGTTAAAGATTTCCTACCAACAAATTGATGAAATTCTAGTCTTTACCCTCGCTAGTGGGGCGGCTATTTCTGCTGCTCAGTTTGGCAGTTTTTTTCGGGAAGAAGCAGTATCGATCGCTGCCCTAGCCATGGTAGATGCGGCAGTATTTATGACCATGTTTATCACAGGTAAAATTATTAAAATCAACCGTCAAAAAGGATTTAATCAAATAATTTCTTTAGTGGTGACGCTCCTTTGTTTGGGTTTGGGGATTAGCTTTGGTTTGGGGACAAAGTTAGGCTGGGGGAATCCTTGGGTACTGGGATCGATCGCTGCCACAACTATTCCTCTCGCTGGAATTTTCCTCTACCCTCCCCTGGAAAGAAAGTACCGGATCGATCGCTACCGTCAAAGCGAAAGTCATCTAATCTCCCCATAAGCCAAGATCAGCAATCATACGAGAGATATTTGAGACACGGCTAGAGAAATGTTGCATTCCCAAGTTAAAATCAGGACAAAAGTTGGTTATAGAAAACTTTCCAACTTTACGTGAGTCGATGGAGTATATTCTAGCTTCAGCGTCCTAATTGGAATGGCACTTGCTTATATATCTACAGTTAGACCCCTAGTTCCCGATAGGAGCATACTCAGTCTGGAAAATACTGATTCAAGTACGCAATGAGTAATTTTTTCGTCTCTACTAGAACTTGCTGCCGAAAACTGAGATCGCGCGTTAACGAGAGTATTTCAAGCACACTTCCCACTTCAACACTCACAATCGCAATTAAATTCCGTTGATCGGCTTCAAGCAAAGGATTTCGGATGGCAAAAAAGTCTGCTAACTGCTTAACGATCGCTTGGTTAAACGCAGTGTCCATTGATAGAATTTCGGTCGAGATTAAACGCGATTGAGCAAAAACGGCTCGATAGCTAGGGTTGACTGCAACAAAGCGATCAAACGCATCAATCATACTGTTGATGTAGTTCTCAAGCGTCAAGTGAACAGTTTCCTCCGTATGCAAAGCGGTAAACAGTTCCTGCAATTGGTTGAAATAGCGATCGGCTAATGCATGAAAAACTGCTAGCTTATCTGGGAAGAAGCGGTATAGCCCACCCACCGACGTATCTGCCCGCGCTGCAATGTCATCAGCGGTCACGGCATTATACCCAACCTCCGCGAATAGGGCCGCTGCCGCATCCAAAATGCGATCGAACCGCTCTCGACTACGGGCTTGTTTCGGTAGTCGCCAGCGAGGGGCTTGAGGGTCTTGATCGGATATTTTAGCCATTGCTTAAATTAAAGTTGACAAACGCGAGGTTTATCTCGTATCTTTAGATCACGAGGTTTATCTCGTGTTTTATTCTACTTCACTTGAATGGAAGAAACGACCATGCAACATAATTCTCAATATCTCCAAATCAAGCCAGATCAGCCACTTTTTAAACATTCCGCTCAGCTTCTGGATGGTCTCTTTTCTTGGTATGCCGAGATGCGTCATGAGTTTCCTGTGTTCGCAGCTTTAGATCACAGTCTCTCTAGCCAATCAATATAAATGCCAAAATAAGGAGGTTTGAGCATGTCACTTTTAGGCTACCTAGTAGCGATCGCGGCGGTCGATAGTCTTAATCCAACGGCAACCGCACTACAGGTTTATCTATTAACCACACCTAGACCTATAGGTCGCTCAATCTCCTTCATTACTGGCATTTTTGTCGCATATTGGGCAGTTGGGTTATTAGCAACATTAGGGTTGGCAAGATTCATTCAATGGGTATTTGAAATTCAGAGTGAATGGATGTCTCTCATTCAGTGCATTTTAGGAATTGCGCTGCTTTATATAGGTGTAACCTTGAATTCATTCTCTAACGCTCATCAACCGCTCAAAAATAAGCCTAATTCCCTAAAGCCGATTCACACCTTTTTTCTAGGGATGAGTGTCACACTTTTAGAATCTCCAACTGCGTTCCCTTACCTAGCTGCGATCGAGCGAATTGCCCAGGCTAAGCTAAGTTTGCCTGACCTTGCGGGACTTCTGAGTATCTACAATTTAGTGTTTGTGATGCCCTTAATTGGATTGCTTGGCATTTACATTACATTCCAAAGTAAAAGCACTGAACTCTTGAAGCGAATTAATCAAGCGATTACAACCTGGTCTCCTAAGATTCTGCGAGTATTACTGCTGATAACGGGTACTTTTCTTTTAGCTGAGGGCATTACATTGATTTTGGGTCGTCTAATGCCATCACTTTGACTCCTCACCGGGTTAAAGCCACTGTGATTCCTTAAGAATTATAACTTAGGTTTCTGCTTCCTAGCACCTGTCTCTACCCTCTAGGAGTTTATGGTCTTATGGTCGCTCCACAGAATATCCCCACAAGTCCTACGGTTCTTATGTCCAGAAATAGAGGTGTCAGAATTAATGAGAATCCAGAAAGTTTTCTGGTAACAGCTAAGGATTAGGCAGGCATTTCAAACTGGATATCACCCCCCAAGTTAAAGGCGGCATGGATTACTTGCAAGGCTCGAACTCCTTCATCTTGGGCAACCACACAACTCACTTTAATTTCTGAAGTAGTGATCATATAAATATTAATCTGCTCCGCAGCCAAGGCAGCAAACATCCGGGCAGCAGTACCGGGATAGCCGACCATCCCTGCACCAACGATACTCACCTTGGCGATCGCCTCATCTACCACCACTTCACTACAGGGCAACATTCCCCCCAATTTTTGCAAAATCTCTTGGGCTAACAGAGCATCTCCCTGATGGACGGTGAAGGCAATATCACGGGTAGGGACATCCTCGATTACCCGACAACGCTGGGATTGAATAATCATATCGACACTGATATTAGCTTCGGCGAGGGCGTGAAATAGCTGGGCTGCCATGCCGGGACGATCGGGAACGTAGCGGAGGGCTAATTGGGCTTGATTTAAATCCAAGGCAACTCCCCGGACAGCTGGGGCGATCGAAGCTGGGGCTGCCACTGGATTCAGGAGGGGGGAATTATCTACCTCAAAACTATCACAGAGAGCTTTGATCGCTCGATCGGCCTCAGCCTCGGCAATGATACAACTAACCTTGACTTCGGAGGTGGTGATCAATCGGATATTTACTCCTGCTGCCGCTAGGGAATTAAACATTTTTGCAGCGATCCCCGGTCTGCCAATCATCCCGGCTCCCGCGATCGCAATCTTGGCAATATCATTTTCTACCATCACTTCTACGGGAGTAGTCGCCTCTCCCTGCAAACTAGGAATAATTGCCACGGCTACAGCTTCCGTCCGTTTTGCCTCGGCTCTGGTGACGGTGCAGGCAATGTCATTGGTGTTGCCTTCGTGGATGGATTGAATAATTAGATCTATATCGATATTTTTCTGGGAAATTTCCCCAAACAGGTGGGCAGCAATACCGGGGCGATCGGGCACTCGCCAGAGGGAAACTTTGGCTTGGTCGAGGTCAAATTCCACCGCATCCACGGGACGAGTTAATTCTAAATCTGTCAAGGGACGAGCTTGAATGGGTGGACACAAAACCCTAGTACCGGGATCATCACTCCAGCTAGAACGCACAACCAAATCTACACCATAGTTACGGGCAATCTCTACGGCGCGGGGATGGAGAACCTTTGCCCCTAAACTCGCTAGTTCGAGCATTTCGTTAGCAGTAATTTCCCGAAGCAGTTGGGCATTGGGGACAAGGCGGGGATCG
>JAIMKT010000119.1:2413-8563 GCA_020692245.1 Microcoleus sp. GA_180221_E-2-1-MAG-45_12 | reverse complement strand
TACTCACCTTGTTATTAAATCATTTAGGATTGCTATAGCTCCAGATGTTCTGCCTTTAAGCCCGTATCCAACAAAGTTTGATTCACCATTTCGATCAGGTTTTTTTGTTTGAATTGCCGAGCCGAAAGATTCACAGCCATTCTAATGGGTGCAAAACCTGCCGCTTGCCAAGCCAAACTTTGGGTACAAGCAGTATGCAATACCCATTCCCCAATGGAAATAATCAATCCAGTTTCTTCGGCAATGGGAATAAATTTGGCGGGAGAAATCATTCCCCGGAGTGGATTTTGCCACCGGATCAGGGCTTCGACTCCCACGACTTTTCCAGTCAAAACCGAAATTTGGGGCTGGTAATAAAGTAATAACTCCTGACGTTGGAGAGCGCCATACAAATCATTTTCTAGAGCCAATCTTTCTTGTAAGTTTTCATTGAGATCAACGGAATAAAATTGGTAGGTATTGCGTCCTTGATTTTTGGCTTGATACATCGCCACATCAGCATTTTCGAGGAGTTGATCCGGTGCTTTGTAGTCATTGGGATAAATACTAATGCCGATATTTGCCCCCAAGCGAATTTCATTATTATCTAAGAAGAAAGGTGAGGAAAAAGTACTCAAAAGAGTATGAGATAGGCGCATGATTTGGTCGATGCTGGTAATCTCGATCTGAAAAATGCCGAATTTATTTGTATCTAATCTAGCGATGGTTTCTTTCTCACCAATGCAGCCACTTAACCGGAGGGCGACATTCCTAATTAATAAATCACTAACCCCATAGCCAAGGGTGCTACTCACTGCTTCAAAGCGATCGAGACTCAGGGAAATTACCGCTAACATTTGTTGGCTAGATTGCATTTGCTCTAGAGCCTGTTGGAGACGATCGCGAAACAAAGTCCGATTGGGCAACCCCGTCAGATCATCATAACTAGCCATGTAGTTAATCAATTCATCTAGTCGATTCAAAGTATGGGAAGTATCCGCCATTAATACCCCGACTTCATCGGTAAATCCCGTAGGCAATTTAGGTAAAGTTTGCTTACTCAGGTATTCCCGCATGGCAGTAACTGTCAAACTAACGGGAACCAAAAGTCGGTCTAGAGAATAAAGAGTCAGCCCTGTACCCAAGAGGGTGGCAAATAAAGTAATCAAAAATATTTTTAATCTTGCCTCCACGCTCAAAGGTGAAGAGAGAATGAAATAGCCAACTAGAGTCAGCAGGGGGATATGGGTTCCTGCAAAGGCGATCGTCATGATCTTACCTTTGTAGTTTTTTGGGAAGATAAACCGAGACAAAAACTTATAGAATCCTAGACTTGGTTTAAGAATCATGTTATTCCAGAACTTTTTCAGTTCCTATAGTTTTATTAAAGATTTAAAGATATTTATCAGAGATCAGGGTCTAACTTTAATTCCGAACCTCTAGCTAATATCAAATCATTACTGTAGGCATAGAAAGAGAAAAACTAGGGAATATTTTCATAATGGAAGAATTAGTGTAGAAAGATTTACATAATGTAATTTACATAACTTATTACACGCTACTTAACTCAACATCCGCCCCGCCACATTGTTGCTTCTCCTTCCCAACTTTCGGCATTGGGGTAACGCTCTTTTAGGCGATTATTGACGACTATAGCAGTAGGGTAGTGGCGCCTATAGGCAAGGGTTAGGGCAAGGTTTTGGTAAATCTCTGGGGCAGTGTTGGTTAAAGAGTTTTCAAGGATATTTAGGACATAATCTAAGCGATTTTCGCTGGCTAGGAGACGAACAAAGTTATTGTAGGAAGTAGAAGTGAAGCCCCGACAACTAGGGTTACTAGGTCTATTTTCTGGAAATTTTTGAATACCCTGTAGGTGAACCTCTATAGCTCGATCGATCTGCTGATCTATTTCTAAAAAACCGCCTAAATTAATATAAAGTCTTGCCTCTGGAAAATTCTGGGCAACCAGTTGCTGATAAAGAGCGATCGCCTCCCGTCGTTGATCAAAGCGCTCAAAATTATTTGCCAACTGCTCGTATAGTCCAAAATTGTCGGGCTGGAGCCGAATTGCCTCACGATAGGCAGCGATCGTTTCCTCTGGTTGTCCAACTCGATCGAGTAAATCTAGATATTCTGTCCTTGCTTCCCAGAAATTGGGATAGCGGTTCACCAACTGGCGAAATAGAGAAAGAGCCTCTTGACGAAGAAAAATAATACTAGGATAACCAGAACCACCCGTATCTCCACCAACCCCCTGAGAGTTAGCAGCTCTGGCGAATTGTAGGGTAGCTTCTGGGGTGAGAGGACGACCTAGTTGAGTCTCTAAGAAAGTAAAACCATTTGCTAACTGTCCTTGGGCGGCTAATCCCCTTGCTAAATTGAAATAACCTCGCTGAGTTGTGGCATCTTGCCGAATCTCTTCTAATCCCCGCGCTACATTTTGGGCAGCAGTTTGTTGGCTTTCTAAAACTCTAGCTAAAGCCCGTCTCGCCTGATTTTGGCTCTCAAGATTGTGATCAGTGCGATCGATCACTCCCTGCAAAACCTCGATCGCCTCCTCAAACTTCCCTTGGGTCTGGAGAATCTGCCCAAACTTAATCTGGATGTAGGCATACATATCATCGTTCAGGGAAGCGGGTCGAGGGGCAGAGAGAATTTGCCGATAGATAGCTTCCGCCTCTGGATATTGGTCTGCATATTCTAAATCTCGTGCCTGAGTAAACAAATCTGACCAGTCAGGAGAGTTAGTCTGGGCGTGGGCAATACTTGGGAATTGTTGAGGGAGAATAGCCGGGGTGGTGATTAGGGCGATCGAGACCAAACAGGTTAATAAATAAGACGAGAGATTCATCTAATCATTATGTAATAAATTATCCTTGGGACTGACTAGTTGGAGGAGCTTTTGCTTGATCTGGGTATCAAAAACCTGCCACTTGATCTTGGCGTATTCTTGGCTCTCGTTGAAACCGTAGAGAAAACCAATGGGAATCTCAAAACCCCCCGCCATCATGCGACCGCCCCCAAAAAATCTGCCCTGACCATCCTGCCCAAAGGCTTCTTTAATAAATTCATCGGGGTCAAGGGTAATCTTCGTTGTCCGCAGGGAACCGATTACAACTTCTAATTCCTCATCTTCATCGTGAACAATGCCATAAACAACGGCGGTATGGACGTTTTCTTCCGTGACAAGGAAATCTGCTGCTTGAGGGATCGCATCTCGATCGTCATAACGTAGATAACCAACGCCAGCGATCGAGAAATTATTCTGCACCATCCGATTTTTGAGACTGCGCTCTATCACATCCATCACCCGCTTCGATCGAGAGGCCTGCATCACCGCATCCAGCAACTGGGCATCATAGAACCGACTCAGATAAGCCGCCGCCAAAAAATCTTCCTCTTGAGCCTGCATGAGGCGATCGGTATCAGAGCGCAACCCGTGCATCAAAGCCGTTGCACACTTCACATGCTCCCCAATGCTACTATCCAACTTCAGCAGCCCCGATTGCAGATATTGAGTAAAAATAGTGGCGGTGGCTCTAGTAGAAGGACGCAAATCCGTATATTCAGCCTGTAGATCCCCTTGGCTGGTGTGATGGTCAATAATCGCCGTGATGGGAATAGCAGCATTGCGAATACAGGGCAGGAGTTGGCTGGTTGTCCCTTGGTTGTCGATCAAGATACAGCCTTGATATACGGACAAATCTCGTTCCTTGAGGCTCTGGATTGTCCAACGTTGGAGAGGCAGCCCTGTAAGTTTGACTAGGGCAATATTTTCTTGGTGGCTCAAGGCTCCGGCATAGACAATATCACAGGAAATCCCGTATTCCTTGGCAATTAGTTTATAGGCCCAAGAGCAGGAAAGGGAATCTGGATCGGGGAAGTCTTGCATAATCACCAACTGGCGATCGCCCCGATGCCGATAAAGAATTTGCCGGAGAGCTTCAACCTTCTCTAGGTCTGGCTGTAATAGACGTTGGAGCGTAATAGGATAATCTTCTGAGGCAGATTTTTCATTACTTGCTTCAGTCTTTTCTTCGGACAGGAGCAATCCTGAGCCATTAGAAGTATTTACAGGGTTAGATGACATATTATGGGGGTCTCAATACAGCTAGGATATTGGCTGTGGTGTATTAATTGTGTCGGACTTATTTAGCTTGAAGTCGTTAGTAGCCTGCCATTTGATGTAGTTATCTATTAATTCTTAGATAATTTCAGACTGGTTCCGATCTTAACAAATCTGTGACGATCTTTTGTTAATGTTTTGGCAATGTTTTCGTAAATTATGATCTAGGATTAGTTCCAAACTAAAGCAACAAAAAGCAGGGTGTCTCTATGGAGGATGTGGTAATTATTGGGGCGGGGTTGGCTGGGCTTACCTGTGGTAGGTATCTACAAGAGCAGGGACGGCAGGTGGTGATTCTCGAAAAATCCCGTGGGGTCGGCGGACGTTTGGCAACGAGGCGGTTATCGGGGACGATCGCAGACCATGGAGCCAAGTACCTAGAAAATCAGGGCAGTTATACCCAAGACTTGATTGATTTTCTCCAACAACAGGGGATTATCACTCCGTGGACTAATACAAATTATGAATTTACTAATGAATTTACAGGCTTAGACTCAAATATAGACAGAGAGCAGACTAAAGCATGGAAAGCTCAAACTGGGGTCGATCGCTACGTTGCGCCCTTGGGGATGAATTCGATCGCTAAAACCTTGGCACAAGATTTAGATATTCGTTTTAGTCATCGGGTAGATCGAGTCCAAGCCACAGACCAAGGTTGGCAGCTAGGTTTAGATTTACCTCCAGATAGTCCTGCTATGGAAGCTAAAGCTCTGGTAATCGCTATTCCTGCTCCTCAAGCTCTGGCGATCCTTTATCCAAAGTCTCCGGGTGGCGATCAAAGTTTTGCCCAAGATGCAAATTCAGGATCAAACCCAGAATTTCTCCCAGAATATCTAACCCAGTTAGCGGCAGTAACCTACGATGGCTGTATTGCTGTGATGGCTGGTTATGCTCTTGAGCTACAATCCCAATTTGCTGCCCGGATTCCCCCTTGGCGATCGGTGACTTTTCCCACAGACCCGGATTTGGCGTGGTTAGGTTTAGACAGCAGTAAACGTTCCCCATCAGCTCAACTTGCAGGGGAATTTCTTGATCAACTAACTAATCAATCAATTAGCCAGCCTGTAATTGTCTGTCACAGTACCCCTGCCTTTGCCGCTCAGTATCTAGATAGCAATGATCCCAATCTTGATCTCAACGCCGTGGGGCAGCAATTGCTCGATCGAGCCAGTAGTTACCTTTTGCCAGAACTTAAAACTCCCCAATGGTTCCAAGTCCAACGGTGGCGCTATGCCCAGCCAAAAACTGCCCTAAACGCCCTTTGTCTCCCCGCCCCGACTCCTTTCCCTCTGGTGTGTTGCGGAGATTGGTGTCAGGGAAATTTAATCGAAAGTGCGATCGCCTCCGGTCAAGCCGCAGCCCAATCAATTCTGTCGGCTAAAGTCCAAAATATTTGATTCTAAACCTAGGTCATCTAGTAAGTCCAATACATCTTGTTCTACAGTTCTTGAACGGAGGATATCGAGTATATCTTGGTCTGCCATATTGATAATTTCTGATATCCTTTGTCGAACTTGGTCAGCAACTTCGGGTTGCCACTGACGTAATTTTCTATCTAGTTTCTCTGCTAAAGTATCCATTGGGATTTTTGTTGTAATTTGTGACTGATACATCATGTTCCTAGGTAACGGCGGAGAAAGGTTTCTACCGATTCTAGTTTGAAATTGTAGATTGTTTCTAAAGTATCAATTTCGTTGGCAGTGCAGTAAAACTCATTGGCAACCAACGCCCGGAAAGTACCGAGACTACCGGAAAGGGCAGGATTCATCAAACTAAGTGACCCCCGGATGCCATCCAAAACCATTAACGGGGCATTAATAATAATGGGTTCTCGGTTAAAGAGCCGCCCGAAAATCCGGGGAATATCTTCCCGCTTGAGAATATCTGGCCCACCTACAGGGAAGATGCGATTTTTTGCCCCCATATTCACGGGAGATTCTATCGCAATCCGAGCTAGATCATCGGTACTGACAATGGAAGTCCGGTTTTTCGGGTCGCCCGTGAGCAAATACAGCCCCGTTTGTTTAAATCTTTCCGCTAGGGGT
>JAIMKT010000119.1:0-2365 GCA_020692245.1 Microcoleus sp. GA_180221_E-2-1-MAG-45_12 | reverse complement strand
CCGCTAGTTTGTAGATATTTTTCTACTTCTCGCTTCGCCTTAAAAACTGTGGCATCTTCATAACCTCGATCGGCCCCCAAGACAGAAATAAACACAAAATGCTCTACCCCTGCTGCCTTTGCCTGATCAATCAAGTCTACATTGGCTCGATAGTCCAACTCCTGAGCATCGCTGCCAGAGCCGTGGGTACTGATCACGTACTTCACCCGCCGACAGGCTTTCTGAATATCCCGTTCTTCCCGGAGGTTGCCAATAAAAATCTCGGAACCCCGGTTTTCTAGTTCTGCATACTTGGAGGATAGCCGCACGAACGATCGCACGGGTTGATTCCGCTCCCGCAGTAGTCTCACGACCCGCCGCCCCAAAGCTCCCGTAGCCCCTGTCACTAAATACATATTTTTCCTATCCCTATTAGTTATGAATCTACTGAAGTTTATTTGTTAAGCCTAACTAAGTTTAGCAAAATCTACTGTCTAGTTAATTTTTCGGGTCTGCGAGGATTTCATCATCTACAGAAAAATCAATCTGGGCAGCTTTAGCGTTAATTAGGTAGTCATTTTGGAAAGCCTCCTGTAAGCCAGAAATCAGGTCGTACTGGGGCTGCCATGCTAGTTCCTGTTGAGCTTTGGTGATGTCGCAGAAAAAGTGTTGGGGGCGGAGGGGGAAGGCTTTGCGCTTGCCGAAATCGTAAGCTTTAGGATTGTAAGGGACAATTTTGAGACTACTGGGATCCTTTCCGGCTGCTACAGCACAGGCTTTTGCCAAACCATGAAAAGTTACGTAGCGATCGCCCGACACATTATAAATCTGCCCCTTAGTCCCTTCGTGATCCAAAACCTTTGCCATCGCCACCGCTAAATCTTGAACATGCCCAAGCTGGGTAATATGCTCACCATGTCCGGGAATGGGAATGGGTCGATCGTGAACGATGCGATCGAAGAACCACGACTCTAGGGGGTTGTAATTTTGGGAGCCGTAAATATAAGTAGGGCGGATGGAAGTCCAAGGCAAGTAAGCACAACTAGCAAGGTAGGCTTCGGTTTCATGCTTCCCCTTATGGCGACTCTTGGGATCCACGGCATCTCCTTCTCGATGGGGTGGTTGGTCAGTTTTTAGGTAAACCCCGGCAGAACTCATGTAAATAAACTTTTCTACCTTGCCTTGGAATAGCTCCACTAAGGGCTGGGTATCGCTTAATTCTCGCCCATTGTTGTCATAGACAGCATCAAAATTTTCTTTGCCCAGTTGGGTTTTCAAGTCTTCGGGATTGGTGCGATCGCCCGTAATCACCCGGACTCCCTCTGGTGCTAGCTTATTCCCTCGATTAAACAAAGTAACTTGATGCCCCTGCTCTAGGAGAATTTTGGTTAAATATACCCCAATAAACCGGGTTCCCCCCATAATTAATACTCGCATCTTACCTCTGCTTTTAAATATCTGGACTTTGGACTAAATTAACTTTTATAGGTTAAAAATCTTAAGGCATTATAATATTACTATTCGATCTGTTTAAAACGATCTATGACCTACACCTCATCTGAACTACTTAGCTTTGAGACTTTTATCGCCCAATACGGAGATAATACCCGCTATGAACTAATTGATGGAGAACTCAGAGACATGGCTCCTACTGGGCTTCATGAAGCTGTTGCCGGGAGTATTGCCGGGAGAATTTATGTCGAAATCCTCCGGGATAATTTCAACTGGTTAGTACCAAAAACTTGTTTGATCAAACCACTATCCGGGGAAGCTACAGCCCTACGTCCTGACGTGGTTGTTTTAGATAAAGCCGAACTTAGTCAAGAACCCCTTTGGCACAAGGAACCAGTAATTTGTAGCGGTAATACTATTCAGCTTGTGGCGGAAGTAGTCAGTACCAATTGGCAAGATGATTATGCCAGAAAAGTCGAGGAATACGCTTTTTTGAATATTCCCGAATACTGGATTGTGGATTTTCGGGGCTTGGGTAGCTGGCAATTCATTGGCAATCCTAAGCAACCTACATTTACAGTCTGCCAGTTAGTTAATGGGGTGTACCAGCAGCAACAATATCGCTTGGGAGATAATATTTCTTCTGGTTTATTCCCCAATCTCCAACTACGCCTTGATGACCTCATGCCCAATTAAAATCCGTCTTTAGAACAGAGATAGGAAGGAGGCTGCGGAATTAATTGCTTCTGGGGTTCCTCCGGCTGTAAAGGGAAGGAAATTGAAAATTTGAGGAGCAAAGTTTTTCCAACCAGCACCGCTAGATGCCTTGAAATTAGCCACATATTCGGCTTTGTTAGTTCCTTTGTAGTAACCATTGATCAATCTTTGGGCTACCAAGGGCAGGTTAGGATTCCCGGCATTAAACCTTGCTTCC
>JAIMKT010000018.1 GCA_020692245.1 Microcoleus sp. GA_180221_E-2-1-MAG-45_12 | reverse complement strand
ATTTTTCTGCCCTAAAGTCCAGAAGTTGTCTGCCCAGTTGACAATATCCTTGCGAATCTGTACCGCTCCCATGTTGGCTGTGGTAAATAGTGGCACTACCTGACGCACAAGGTCTGGGGCAACGGTGGCATCGGCATCAAAGACCGCAATAATTTCGCCCTTGGTTTTGGCAAGGATTTGATTTAAGGCTCCAGACTTACCACCCGTAGCTCCAGCAGCCCGGCGGATAGTGCGGAGTTGGGGGAATTCTTGCTTTAGTTTGGCTAAAACTTGGGGAGTACGATCGCTACTATCATCATCAATGATCCAGACTTCGAGGCGATCGCTCGGATAGTCTTGCTGGCACAGGGCTTTAACCAAGCGACCGATTACCGCTTCCTCATTTTTCGCAGCTACCAGTAGGGAAACCCTAGGCAGATTTTCTGGTACATCTTGAGGGTTTTCTAGCGGGTTTTCTAGCGGATTCTCAGAAGTATTTTCCAAGCTATTTCCGGGGGCGAAATTTGCAAGGACAGCAGACTGGAGAGGAGGATTCAAGGGTTTAGCTGTCATGACTCGCCAAGCCTGTCCCCAGAGGAGTGCTGCAAAAGCAGAAATCACCCAACCCCCCCAAGAAAGGAGATGAAGGGCGATCACCACTAACCAAATCATTAATAAAACTAGGGCAGCCTTACGCCGCCTACCTTCTTGACCAACAAAAAAGTCCTTAGTCAACTCTTCTGCGGATTCTGAGAGGTCTTCTAGTAAGAAATTAATATCTTCAAGCTCGTTGTAGCAAGAATCGTTTTCTTGCCAGGAATTCTCCTGCATAGGTTATCTGATTTAGCCACCAATATTTATCTATACCCATAAAGAAACTGGGAATCAAATAACACCAGACCGTACAGCCTTCACAGACAGATAATTTCCCTTGGGATTGACGGTATTCTTCTACTTTTTCGGACTCCCGGTAGAGGTCGTAGAGGTTGCCATCGATCGCTACCCCTTCTTGGGCAAAGTGGTAACAGGGTAGGAGTAATTTATCGTCGGGGGAAATCGCAATTACAGCATCCACAGCCTTGCAGCGAGGATTTTTGGTGTCATTGCCGCCAGCTTCAATTAAAGCTATTGCTGCCTTATTGTAACCGAGATTGTTAAATTTCTTTGCTGCGTCCTCAATTGCTTGGGTGATTTCTCCAGTGGGGTTTTTCTTGGAGTTGTAGTGGTCATAGGCGGTAAATGCTGGATTTAACCAGACCCGGACTCCTAGTTTCCTGGCAAGATCGGCAATTTCTCCTAGGCGATCGTAGTTCTGGGCAGTAACTGTATGGTTTAACACCGGATACTCACCCAAGGACAGGGCAGTTTCCACCGACTCCACCAAGGTATCAAAAATTTTCACCCCACGAGAATGGTCATGGGTATCGGCATCGGCTCCATCAAGGGAAAAATTGAGAAAGTCTACAATTCCTTGAATTTCCTTAGCTCGCTGTGGATATAGAATGGTATTGGTGGTCATGCTCGTAGTGAAGCCCAGACGTTTTGCCTCGGTGTAGATTTCAGCTACGTCAGTTCTGAGTAATGGCTCACCGCCAGTAAAATCTATATATTTAACACCCAAACGTTTTAAGTCGAGGAGGTTTCTTTGAATGGTGGCAAAATCTGCTTCCTTGGGTGGTTCTAGCGCCCAGATATTACAGAAATGACACCGGGCATTACAACGATAAGTCAAATAATAGTTTGCAACTAAAGGAGCCATAAATTTCCCCGCTAAGGTGTACACTCAAAAATAAGATAATGTTAAGCCTTTATCGCCTTTTAAGAGATCATAACCGGAACTAGCCACTAATCAGCAATAGAATACTGGAAAGGATTCCCGGAAAGTATCCCTAGAAAATCTTGAAAATACTCCAGAAACGAGGACTTGTCTATGTCAGAAATTGAGAAACTACAACCAGCTCCCCAAGGGGCTGTGGCTATGTACATGCCCTACTATCAAGGGGTAAAGCGGCAGATGCTGCCCTTGGCAATTAGTCTGTACCAAAAGGGAGCCTTGGAAGGCAAAAGAAAGATTGAGGGCGGGGAAGATATTCCTTTTGTGGTAAGTTGGTTTGTTTCTAGTATGCCGGCAGAGCTAACTCGCTGCCGTTTTCAGTTTGATGGGAATGCGGAGTTGAGCTATGAAGTGACCTTGGCAAATTCTGAGTTTATCAATTATCTGATTGATGTGATCATGAACTTTAAGCGATCGCGCCTGACAGATTTCCCGCAGCCTTTTTATCGCAAACTATTAAAGCTAGACGACTAAGAGCTAAGTAATCAAAACTAGATGCTTATATAATTATTTTGAAATTATTTTAAGGTAGTTTTAAGATAGTTCTTCTGATCGCAATCTACTAGTTTTCCTCAATTTCTGGAGTGAATTTAATTGTGTCTAACTCTGCTAAATATCTGCTGATCGGCTCGACTGCTGCCTACAGTGGCAAATCAGCAACCATCTTGGGACTTGCTCACCAACTCAAAAAACGGGGTCTGGATATTGCCTACGGAAAGCCCCTAGGGACAACCATTAACGAAGATGGCAAAGAAGCGGATGTGAGTCTGATTACCAAAGTTTTAGACCTGGCTCCCGATCGACTCCATCCCACCCTGTTGTATTTAGAGCCACAGACTTTGAGTAAACGCTTAACTGGGGAAGACCAGACCAATTATCAAGAGATTCTCCAGCAGTACACAGAGAAGGGAAATTTAGGAATCCTAGAGGCGACGGCTTCCTTGGGGGAAGGGATTTTATTTGATCTCTGTTTGCAGCAGATGGCAGAAACCCTGGATGCAGTAGTGCTGATAGTAGCTCGTTTTCATCCTCAAGAATTGGTAGATAATTTGTTGGCAGGGAAACGGGAGTTGGGCGATCGCCTAGCGGGAGTGTTAATCAATGATGTGCCGCCCGCAGATTTAGATTTGGCTACTACCAAGATGCGTCCCTACCTCGAAAAGCAGGGAATTCCAGTTTTAGGTATGATGCCCCGCAGTGAAACTCTCCGCAGTGTGAGTGTGCAGCAGTTGGTACAGCAGTTAGATGCTGAGGTGTTGTGTCGGGGCGATCGATTAGACTTAATGGTGCAAAGCCTCAAGATCGGAGCGATGAATGTCAACTCGGCTCTGAAATATTTCCGCAAAGGTACAAATATGGCGGTGGTCACGGGGGGCGATCGATCGGATATTCAACTTGCTGCCCTGGAAACTTCTACCAATTGCCTGATCCTCACGGGACAAATTGCCCCCCAGCCGTTTATTCTCAGCCGTGCGGAAGATTTAGAAATCCCCATTTTATCTGTAGATTTGGATACCCTTTCCACGGTGGAAATGATCGATCATGCCTTTGGGCAAGTGCGTTTGTATGAACCCATCAAGATTAATTGTATTCAGCAGTTAATGGTTGAGCATTTTGACTTCGATCGACTCCTGAACCATTTAGAAATTAAACTGGAAAGTTAGATTATTAACCCAATAGCTCTTGATTTTTAGTTGATCCTTAAATCCCTAAATATCGCCCTCAGACTCCCAGCCAAACTAGCAAAATCATGGCAGTGCATCCCCCCGAAACCCATTCTATGACGACCAGTGATGGTGTCCGCCTTGATGCTGATGTGTATTACCCCGAAGCAAAGGGGAAATTTCCGGTGTTATTGATGCGCCAACCCTACGGCAGGGCGATCGCCTCCACAGTGGTCTATGCTCATCCCCGTTGGTATGCCAGTCAGGGCTACATTGTGGTGATCCAAGATGTGCGGGGGCGGGGAACTTCCGAGGGAGATTTTCAGGTTTTTCGCCACGAAACCAGCGATGGTGCCGAAACTGTGGATTGGGCTGCCAATTTACCAAGGAGTAATGGCAAGGTGGGCATGTACGGGTTTTCCTATCAAGCCATGACTCAACTTTATGCAGCGATGAATCACCCCCCCGCCCTCAAAACCATTATTCCAGCGATGATGGGCGTTGATCTCTATGCTGATTGGGCCTACGAAGGGGGAGCTTTTTGTTTGCAAAATAACCTCGGTTGGGCGATTCAGATCGGGGCAGAAACAGCCCGACTCCGCAGTAATATTAGTGCTTACAATGCTCTCTACGCTGCCTCCAGAAATCTGCCTCTCCATGACCCGCTCCCCGCTCTCCCAGAGGTGATGAATCAGTACGCCGAAGATTCTTTTTACCATGACTGGCTCCAGTACGATACCCCCGGCAGCTATTGGGAACGGTTATCCCCTGATCTACGAGATATAGATTTACCTATGCTCCACATTGGTGGCTGGTTTGATCCTTTCCTGCGAGGCAACTGGCGACTTTATCAAGAAATGGTAGCCCGGAGTCAATATCCCCAACATCTCTACATTGCACCTTGGGGGCATTTGCCTTGGGGTCGGAAGGTGGGCAGCAAAGATTACGGGGCGGCAGCGAATAACTCGATCGACTCTCTGCAAATCCAATGGTTTAACTATTTCCTCAAAGATGAACCAGCCGAGACTCCCTACGCCTTACCAGAAAATCCCGTCACCCTATTTGAGTTGGGTAGCAACACTTGGAAAACTTTCCCCAAGTTACCCACGCCTCCGAAGTTTTCTAATCCGCCTGTCGATCGACCCAAAACCGCTAGTGCCGACACTCTAGAAACTCAAATCTATTTTCTGGCAACGAATGGATTAGCAGGGATGCAGGAAAATGCGGGGAAGTTAGTCCTGAAGCCAGAATCAGAGATAAATCAAGATACTTTTGTCCATGATCCTTGGCGACCTGTACCGAGTTTGGGGGGTCATGCTGGCAGTGCGGGACAGTTCGATCGCGCCTCCCTTGATGGCCGGACTGATGTGTTGACCTATACCACCGCTCCCCTGACTACCGATCTATCTCTGCTAGGGGTAATTATTGTGGAACTCTTTGCTACCGCTTCTACTCCCAGTTTTGATCTCAGCGCCACTCTCTCAGAAGTCGATCGCCAAGGTGGAGTTTATAATTTTACCCAAGGCTACCTCCGAGTTAATGATCCAGAGGATTTACCCTTAAAAATTTCTCTCCAGCCTATTTGTGTGCAATTACCAGCAGGGCATTCCCTCCGCTTAAGTATCAGTGGTGCTTGCTTCCCGGCCTACCCTGTTAATGACGGCACTGGCAAACCGATCGCCAATTCCCAACTCATCGACCAGCAAATCATCACCATCACCCTATCCAGTGGGGGCGATTCTCCTTCACGAATAATCCTGCCAAGATTTTAAGATTTTAGTTGTAGTTATTTCCATGGATTTAGGTATTTTGACTAAGTTTTATAGCATACTCAATCAATTCATTCGATTTATTTAGAAAATCAATCGATCGCCTGTCATATTTAAATTCAGCTTCTAGTAAGTAAATTAATAAATTTTAGGAGTAACAAGATAATTTACTTTCCCTTAGTATTATTAACTTTACTATTTATTGCTCCAGCAATTGCTTCGATCGCCATCCTTCGTTCCATATCTCTAGGTTGGCATTTGATTTTACTAAGCATTTGTCTTTTCTATGGAGTTTTTCCTCTACTTATTACTTGGGGCGGATTCAGCTTGGCTGGACACTTTGATTGTCAGTCAGAAGCTATGATTTTTAGCTGTCCGGCTCCGGTTTGGTTGGGAGACCTAGTAACAGGTATGGTCTTTACTCACTGGTTAGCAATTGTCACCATTCCTTCGGCAGTTTTAGGTTGCTTAGGATTAATCGTTTCTTTGATTTCAAAAGCTAATCCATCCCTAATTAACATTGATCTTACCGAAACCCCGATCGCTAATTTCCGCCGTAGTCGTCACCACAAAGCTATTGCTGGAGTATGCGGAGCGATCGCCCAACAATGGCAACTACCAGTAATGGGAGTACGGATTATCACAGTGATTTTAGCGATCGTAATTCCCGGTTTTTTTCTATTACTTTATTGCTGGTTTTGGCTTGCCTTTCCCCTAGAGCGATCGACTGACAACTAGAAGAACAAAAATCTATAGCTGCGTCTTCAGTTGCTAAGGCTGAATAAATGCTGATTCGCTTTTAGTAGGTGTCTTTATGCCTCTTCAGTGGGTACAACTATGCAGGGTTTTTATAGTTATTATGTTAGCTATTATAGGGATTTATAAAAAGGATTATGTTTGAATTGTATAAGTTATACTAAAACGTTCAAAAGGTAGAAGTTATATTGAGTAACTTGTGTCAGGATTAAATTAGTAAAGAAAAACCTAATTTGAGATTTCTTTGAAACTCAAGGGCATAAAAACATAATGTATACTCATACAATTATTGGACACTTTCCTTCTCATATAGAAGCAGAAAGAGCAGTCTTAGAACTACAAAAAGAAGGCTTTGATATGCAGAAGCTTTCTATTGTGGGGAAAGATTATCAGACCACTGAACATATACGGGGATTTCTTACTTGGCAAGATACCGCTAAAGGTGGAGCCGTTGGCGGTGGTTATTGGGGGAGCTTTATTGGTGGTTTGTTTGGGATTTTAACAGGGGCTGGAGTGGTGTTTATTCCCGGCATGGCTCCGTTGATTATTGCTGGTCCTGTGGCTGGAGTATTGGCTGGTTGGCTGGAAGGCACGCTAGTTGGTGCGGCAGGGGCAGCGGCGATAGGAGGATTAGCAGGAGCTTTAGGTGGATTAGGTATTCCCAAGAATGAGGTACTGAAGTATGAGAGCAGAATCCAAGCAGGAGAATTTATTATTCTTGTCACAGGCAGTGAGGAAGATATTAATCGGGCGAAGCAAATGCTAGATAAAACTGTAGTTGCAGTCTAGCATTTTTAATTAATTAAAAGGAAAACTACTATGGCGTTTCCTAATTTACTGAAATATACAAGCTGTCCTAGATAAATGATTCTAGTTTCTGCCCTGTATTTCACCAGCACCATAGACGCTACACAAACATAACAAAATATAATAGAGGCTTTATCATGAGTACTGCGATCGACAACTTTACCCAACAGCTCCATGACAACTTAGAAGCAATGGAAAACCGAGCAAAATCCCTAAAAGAAAGTATTCAATCTGCTCCTAAAAAAACGCAAGCTGAAATTCAATTGAAACTTGAAGAAGCAGGAAAAACTCTAGAAGCTAAAAAACAGGAATTTGCTGATTACCAAGCAAAGCTCAAAACTCAATTTGCGGAAAAAGAAGCTGAGGTAAAATCCCATGTGGAGGAATGGAAAACTAGCCATGAAGTTAAGAAACTTGAACATCGAGCAGACAAAGCTGAGGACTATGCTAACACGGCAATTTTCTTAGCAATGGCGACTATGGAAGAAGCAGAAAAGGCAACTTTGGAAGCGATCGATGCTAGATTAGATGCCAAAGCTGCGACGACAACTATAGGGAAATAGGCATAAAGGAATAAGAGGGTGTTTAAAATGGTTCTAGTGCTTAAAAACTTTATTGCAAAAACAAAGACTATGGCTCAACAGTTTGACTGAGCTTTGTCAAATCTGAGTTTCAAAGAAAGTTTTTAGTTGCTAGGGCTATAGTTTTTAGACATCCTTTAATATTAGATATCCTTTAATAACTGAGAGTAAATATCCTCTAATAACTGCGAGTAAATAAAATGACAAGTAACCTAACAAACAAAGTTGACTCCAGTAAATCTATTCCGAAGGAACAATGGGGGGAATTCTTTGATCGAGTTTCCCTTGTTAATGCTGGACAAAGGATTTCTATTGAAATTATTAATGCGGCTCTTGGGGATGAAGAATTAGTGAAAGATTCACCTTTGTTGGCGATGATTTACGATCGTCCTAGTAAAGGTAACAGTTTGGCGATCGAGGTAGGTACAAATGAAGTGATCTATGCCCATGCGATCGATGCTCCCACAACTGTTTCTACTGGACAAAATCCTGAAGGAGAAATGATCGTAATTTCTATCACTGATCCTACTGGAACCCAAACCCTAGTAAAATTCCAAGCTAGTTAAGCCATAACTACAAACCTCCCATAGCATATTCTCAGTAGATGATTCTCCTGTTCTAATATTTATTTCATTAGAAAAACTTGCACCAAGATAGATAAAATAAATGAGTTTGCAAAGATATAAATTATTAGGATGCTTGGCAGCTTTAAGCCTATTAGGTGGTTGCATTCTCATTTGGGGTGGTGGACTGCGGGGTTCTGGCATAGCCAAGACTGAATCTAGAGAGGCGGCTGGATTTTCAGCTATTTCTAGTAAATCTATTGGGAAAATTACGATACAACAAACGGGAAAAGAATCTCTGACAATTACCGCCGATGATAACATTTTGCCGTTGCTAGAGAGTCGTGTTGCAGACAATGTTTTGTATCTCACCATGAAAAAAGATACCAGTTTCACGCCGACTAAGCCCATTGAATTTGTAGTGGAGGTCAAGAGCTTAGAGGACTTAAAGATCGATGGTGTCGGTAGTATGGAAGTCAAGGATATCCAAGGGAAGCAGTTGTCAATTGACTTTGATGGAGTGGGTAGTATGACGATCGCTGGCAGGGTCGATGTGTTGACTCTAAATCTGGCTGGAGTGGGCAGTTTCCAGGGCGAAAATTTGCAGGTTAGGCAAGCTACGGTTCGTCACAGTGGAGTCGGGAGCGCCGTGGTCAACGTGAGTGAGAAGTTAGATGTCACAGTCTCCGGCGTGGGTTCCGTAGAATATATTGGCTCTCCCCAAGTCCAGAAATCTGTACAAGGCTTAGGATCAGTCAAAAAACGTTGAATTTGAAGATTGAGTTTAAACGGCTAAAGATGTTTATTATTTGAGGAAATCTAGATATGAAACCAGATTACTTGATCGTCGGCAGTGGTTTATCAGCATTGACCTTTGGGGCTTTGATGGCAAACTCTGGCAAAACTGTGCAAATTCTCGAAGCCCATGAGCACCCCGGTGGTTATGGACATACGTTTACGATGGCGAAGAAATATACGTTTAACGCCCAATTTCACTATGTCTGGGATTGTGGCGAAGGGCAAACTGTTAACAAAGTACTCAAAAAACTGGGCTTGGATCAGGAAATAACCTTTGAACGCTATGATCCCCAAGGTTTTGATCATATGCGAATGCCGGGTTATGCCTTGGATATTCCCTCAGAGCCAGAGGAATTAATTCAACGATTATCAGCGCTGTTTCCAGAATTTAAGATTAATATTCGCCAATTTGTTGAGGCTGTAGAAAAGACTGGGGAGGGATTAAAGACTCTCTCGCCTCCAATCAAGCCCACGGAATTACTAAAACATCCGATCGAAGTATTTGGGACTGTCCTCTATCTGCATAGCACTCTGCAAGATGTCTTTGATAAATTTCAGCTACCCCAAGCTGCCCAAACCCTATTAGCTCTGCAATGGCTTGATTTTTTACTACCTCCAAATCAACTTTCCTTCTACGCTTGGGTTGCCTTGTTCCGGGGCTATCAAGCAGGAGCTTTTTATCCAACTCAACATTTTGAGAGCGTGATCAATGCCTTGGTCAAAGTGATCGAATCCCACGGAGGGCAGGTGTTGCTTAATCATGAAGTAAAGAATTTCCGAGTTGTCGATAAAACGGTGACAGGAGTGGAGGCGATCGATCTCACCACTCATCAAACCCATGAATTTACGGGTGATACTGTGATTTGCAATATTGATCCCAAAAAAGCCGCCAAGATGATCGGGGTGGAAAAGTTCTCCAAAACCGTCCGTCGCAAACTGGATTATGAATATTCGGCTTCAAACTACATGGTGTACTGCGTAGTTAAAGATATTGATCTGCGGGACTACGGTTTTGGCAAATGGAATCTCTTTCATACGGGGCATCAGGATCTAAATGCAGCCTTTGCCCAGATGTACGATCGCCATGATTTTTCTAATCCTAGTTTTGCGATTACAACTCCTACTTTCCTAACCGGAGCAAGGGGTGATTGCCCCGAAGATTGCCAGATTGTGGAATTTCTCACGGTGGCGAATTATGGCTACTTTAAACAATTGCGGGAGACTAGTCATAAAGCCTACACCCAGAAAAAGCAAGAAATCTTAGATTCTATCCTTGATGTGGTGGAAAAGCACTATGTACCGAATTTTAGAAAACACATGGTTTTCCATATCACAGGCAGCCCCACTACCAATGAGCGTTTCTGCTGGAGTCCCCATGGAAATTCCTACGGTTCCAGTTTAACTCCCCGGAATATGGGCTTGGGACGACTAAATCAGGAAACCTCCCTGAAAGATTTCTACTTCTGCAATGCTTCCTCTGGCTATCCCGGCTTTGCCCCCACGATTTGGACAGGCGCTCTTTTGTATCAAAAATTATCGGGGGATGAAATTTTAGGTACTAGCTAATTATTTTATTAGTCTGAAGTATTAATCTGGAGGTCAATCATGAGAATTGCAATTGTTGGAGGTGGAGCCAGTGGTATGGTGACAGCTTACCTGCTGGATAAACAGGGGCATCGGGTCACAGTATTTGAACGGCAATCTACCTTAGGGGGACACATTCGGACGCTGCATAAAAATGTCCAGCCTAATCAAACCGATTGCCCAGAGATGCTGGAATGTGGAGTTCTAGAGTTTCCTACCGTATTTCATAACTTTCTTGCCCTCATGACAGAGCTAGGGGTAGAACTAGAACCCATTCAGATTGGTTCCGCCCTATTTCTTCAGGATGGCAGTCACTTTCTATCGGGAGTGGCGATCGATAAAAATTTTGCTGGCCTCCAGCGTCTCCTAGAATATTTACGCCTCGATACTCTCTATGCTCGTTCAGCGGGCTTGTGGCTCAGAACAAAATTTGCAGATGTCCAAGATTTTGCCTATCAGCCCCTTGCTCATTATTTACAACAACCCTGTATTCGGAATACGTGGATAAAATTGCTAGTCATGTATAGCTACTCTATGCCCTTGGAGACGATCGACGATTTTCCGGCCGAATTAGCCTTGCCCATGTTGCGAGATTATATTTCTGTGGATTGGGTGAGAATTAAGGGTGGTGTGTATTCTTACATAGAAAAAATCTTGGAAAAATTTCAGGGGGATGTGGTGCTGAATGCCGAGATCGATCGCATTTCTAGAAGCTCCCATGTCGTGAAAATTTGGCAAAAGACAGGGGAAGTTCAGGAGTTTGATAAAGTTGTATTTGCTACGCCGCCAGATCAGGTGATGGCTTTGTTAGCTGATCCCAGCCCTGCGGAAATTAAACGGTTTTCGGCTTGGCAGGCTAATCATATAACTAGTATCGTGCATCGAGATAGTTCTCTCTATCAGCCTTTTGGAGTCCAAAACCCCTCAGAGTTTGATTTTTTCCAGACCAGTAGTAGCTGGGGCTATAACAGTTATCTCAATCAGCTTTGTGGCATCTCCTCACCAGAAAGTTATTTTCTTTCCTACCAACTAGAGGAACTGATTGCTAAAAATAGCCTGATTCACCGCCAAGAACATCACACCCCGTTTTATACTACGGAATCTTTCCGCTACCGAGATGAAGTGATGGCAACCAATGGTGAGAATCATACATACCATGCAGGAGCCTATCTAGGGGATGGCTTGCACGAAGGGGCGGTTACTTCGGCTCTACGAGTTGCGGAACTGATACGGTTGATCCCTGAATCTGGTCTCCCCGGTTTACAAATTAAAGAAAATTCCTATGAGGTGAATATTCCAACTATCTACTAGGTTCTTAGCTTTATTCGGGATCGCCATACCTTGTTTACTAGCGATCGCTAAAATTAAAAAATATCTTCGTAAATATCAGCCATAGTTAGCGATAAATTGATTGAATTTAGAACCAAAATATCTTCCTTTTCCAAAATCTCCTTTGTCCAATTCCCTTGCAAATCCTGACGATAAACTTCTACTTTTATCTCCTCTTGGGAAACTAAAATATACTCCTGCAAACTATCAATGGTTTGATAATTCACCAACTTTTCCCGGCGATCGCTCAACTCTGTCCCCGGTGACAACACCTCAAAAATTACACAGGGATAATTCACCGCATAGCTATCTTGATCCTCAGTGCTACAACTAACCACCACATCAGGATAGTAAAATATCGTCTTACTTTGATTCGCTGCCCTCAACTTAACCTTCATATCTGACATAAACACCTGGCAAGCCCCGCCCCGCAATTGAGAACGTAACCAACTAGCAATATTTAGCGTAATCAGATTGTGCGCCTTACTGCCCCCCGCCATTGCAAAAATTTGCCCACCTAAATACTCATGGCGGACTTCGCTCCGACTTTCTGCTTCTAAATATTCCGCAACCGAGAAAATGGGAATGGGCGATCGCATAACTTAAAGTCTGGTTATTAATTATGTTTGTTATTATAACAGCGATCAATTATTGATCTTTTTGGGTTGATCTATATATCCATGGCGGCAATCATTTCATCGATCGTAATTTATCAAATCATAAATCAATAAGCCTAGGTAATAATTTGGAGATTAAGTTTATGAACTGGATAATTATTCTTAGTGTTTTAGTAATAGGTTGTCTTGGATTGGCAATTATTTATGGTCGTTCTCGCTGGCAGTCAGAAACTAATACTTTACGTACCAAATTAACCAAGGGACGGCAGATAATTCAGCCTCAAATTTATACTCAAGCAGAAATTGGAGACTTACCAGCCCCGGTGCAGCGATTCTTTCAGACAGTGCTAAAGGATGGACAATCGATCGTAGCAGCGGTCAATCTTGCTCAGGAAGGACAGTTTAATTTTGATGAGTTGAAGGATAAGTGGAATCCTTTTACTGCGACCCAATTTTTCGTTACTAAACAGCTAGGTTTTGATTGGGATGCCCAAATCCAGATGGCTCCGGGGCTAAGGGCTTTTGTCCATGATACCTATCTAGCAGGAGCAGGTAACTTGCACGCTTCCTTACTTGGTCTTTTTACCTTGGCAAATATGCACGATACACCAGAATTGAATCAAGGTGAATTATTGCGGTTCTTGGCAGAGGGAGCTTGGTATCCTACGGCTCTATTACCCAGTCAGGGTGTACGCTGGGAAGCGATCGATGACACCTCTGCCCGTGGCACTCTCACCGATGGGGATACAACTGTCTCCCTTGTATTTGGTTTTAATCCTGAAGGGACGATCGCAACTATTTATGCGGCAGCTCGATCTCGTGACCAGCAGACTGCTATGCCTTGGGGTGGGAAGTTTTCGGAGTATGCAGTTCGGGAGGGGATGCTAATTCCCTTGGTCGGGGAAGTGGGATGGGTGCATCCAGAAGGTCTTCGGCTCTATTTTAAGGGAACAATTACCGAGATTACCTATGAGTTTGCTTGCTAAATAGGGGCTAAACCTGCCTGAATTTATAAATATTTTAGTTATTTCCATTAATCTAGGTATTTTGACTAAGTTTTATAACGTACTCAATCAATTCATTCAATAAATAACCTAGCCACCCCATAGACTGATTTCTAGACCAGCAGCAAATATAGAATTGTCAATCTTAATTTGGCTGTGTAGTTTTTTGATTTTACGAAGTCAATATTCAACTCAATCAAATCATCATCGAATTAATCGGGAGAAATTTTAGTTATGAATATTATTGCATGGATTGTATTAGGTTTATTGGCAGGGGCGATCGCTAAAGCAATTGTTCCCGGTACTCAGGGCGGCGGCTGGATTCAGACCTTGATTCTAGGCGTGGTCGGAGCTTTCATTGGGGGGACTTTATTCACCTTTATCCAGACTGGCGCTCTCCAACTCAATGCCCCAGAGTTAAGTATTCCCGGTGTGTTTGTTGCCGTCCTCGGCTCGATTATCGCCATTTATATCAATAGCTTCTTTTTGCGAAGAAATTAGCAAGGGGTGATTGGTCTAGATATTTGATTCTGGGCGATTTGCTAGGAACAATTTTGGGTAATCTATTTAGATAATCTCCGGGCAGTCTCCGGGTAGTCTAAAGTTTATGCAAAAGTCTAGACCTTATCACCACATTCCCATCGAAGACCTAGGGGAAATCCTGACCACTATTCCCCTGCATCAATTTTCCGTGATCTCACCCCATCCTTACCAACGGGCAGGAGCTAGTTACCCTTGCTATTCTCCTTACCATCTGCGCTCAGGGGTGATCGATCGCCTCCTCCTCGCCCAAAAATATTTACAGACTCAAAAACCCGGCTGGAAATTAGCAATTTTTGATGGTTATCGCCCCGTCGCCGTGCAGCAATACATGGTGGATTTTTCTTTTGAGGAATTAGTTCAAGCTAAGGGCTGGTCACGGGCAAGTTTAACCCCAGATCAAAGGGAAAGTCTTTGGGAACTTGTCCACCAGATATGGGCTGTTCCGAACTATGACCCCGCCACCCCCCCACCCCATAGCACAGGCGGAGCCGTAGACCTAGCCCTAGCTGATGACACCGGAGCTATTGTTGATTTTGGTTCCCCCATTGATGAGATATCGCCTCGATCGCACCCCGACTATTATCTTAATCATTTAGCCCAAACCTACCATCAAAACCGCCTTCTGCTCAAAGCTGTCATGGAGCAAGCCGGATTTCAACGCCATCCCGGAGAATGGTGGCATTTTTGCTATGGAGATCAGATGTGGGCTTGGCTATCTGAAGCACCTAGGGCTATGTACGGTAGAGTAGAAGAATCAGCGCTCTAAACTTCTCCCAATTTGTGACTAACCAATATGACTAACCAATGGCAATGTTTACTAGAAAATGTAGGAGAATGGCAGGGTTCTTTTTCCACTTTTTCACCCCAAGGCAAGCAAATTAGTGATATCCCCACGGTCACGAGCCTAGAAGCAATTAACGACCAGCAAACCATGCGGCAGGTGATCCGCCGTTTCCCTCCCAACCAGCCCGTAGAAGAAAAAGTTCTGGAATATAGCAGTTTATCTAGAGGGATTTTGTTTTTTCCCAAGGGTGATTTTTCCTTTGGCTCGATGCAACTAGCTCCCTTTGCAGATTTGGGGGCAGAGGCAGGGATGATTGATGGCGATCGCCGTCTTCGGTTGGTGCAGCTTTATAACCGTGAATCTCAGCTCGAAAAAATTACTTTAATTCGGGAAAAATTGCCTAATTCCCCCGCCAAATATCCCCAAAATAAACGGTTAACTGTTGATGAATTAATCGGCACGTGGGAAGGGGAGGCGGAAACTATTTTTGCTGACTGGAGTGAAGCCAAGAAAAATGCCACTCAACTGACGATCGCCTACTCTGGAGATAACCAAATTACTCAAGAACTCCGCTTTGGCAGCAGCACCAATCCCCAGTTGATTAAATCTCAAGGAGAAATTAGCGGCTACTTGATCAAATTTACCCAAGGCAGTCAGCATACCCAAGTGATCCTCCTGCCCGATGGCGCTTCTAGCAACTGTCCCCAGCAGCTAAAATTTGCGGTTCCTACCTTCTGGGAAGTTGGCTGGCTGATCAATCCTCAGAAACGGCAGCGGCTCATTCGTAGCTATAATGGCAAAGGCGAATGGCAGAGCCTGACCCTTGTAACAGAACATAAGGTTTAAGTCCTCAAGTTACTCAAAAAATCAACCGTAAATCCCTAGATATCAATAACTTTAATTTCCCATGACAGAATTATCTCTTCCGCCCCTAATTGCCCAAATGCTAGAGCCGGGGTTTTATCCCCATCCCGTCAAGGAACCTGTAGAACTGATTCAAACCCATGTTTCCTACGTTTTTCTGACTGGAGAATATGCTTATAAGATCAAGAAAGCCGTGAATTTTGGCTTTTTAGATTTTTCTAGCTTGGAGCAGCGCCGCCATTTCTGCCATGAAGAAGTCCGGCTAAATCAACGGGGAGCGGGGGAAATTTATCTAGAGATTTTACCTGTAAGTGAAGTGGGCGATCGATTCATTCTCGGAGATGAGAGTAACCCCGTAGAGTATGTGCTGAAAATGCACCAATTTGTTGAAGATGATTCTTTTATTAGTTTATTTGAACAAGGCAAACTTACCCCAGAATTGATTGCTGAACTGGGAAAAATTGTGGCAAAATTCCACCAAACGGCGGCAACAAATGATTATATTCTTTCCTTTGGGAAGGTAGAAAATGTCCGGCAAGCCTTTGATGAAAACTATCAACAAACCGCAGGTTATATTGGCAGGGCGCAAACTGATAGCCAATTTACAGAAACCCAAGCCTATACTGACAATTTCTTTGCCACTCGGACGGATTTGTTTGAATCAAGAATTGCCAACCAATGGATTAAAGAATGCCACGGAGATCTGCATCTCAGAAATATTGCTTTCTGGAAAGATCAGGTTTTATTGTTTGATTGCATTGAGTTTAATGAGCCGTTCCGATTTGTGGATGTCATGTATGATATTGCCTTTGCGGTGATGGATTTGGATGCTCGATCGCGCTCTGATCTGGGGAATATTTTCCTGAATACCTACGTAGAACAAACTGGAGATTGGGAAGGTTTACAACTATTACCTTTGTATCTCAGTCGTCAAGCCTACGTTCGAGCCAAGGTGACTTCTTTTCTGTTGGATGATCCAAATATTCCTGCTGCTGACAAAGAACAAGCCGCCAAAGTTGCTGCCAATTACTATTACCTTGCTTGGAAATATACCCAAGTTCCTGCCGTTGGTAAAATTATCCTCATGGCTGGTTTATCTGGCTCTGGAAAAAGTACTGTTGGTCGCTACATTGCCAAAACTAACCAAGCAATTCACCTGCGCTCGGATGCGGTACGCAAACACCTAGGGGGAGTGTCTTTAGATCAAAAAGGCGGGGCAGATCTATACACCCCAGAAATGACCAAGAAAACCTACGATCGCCTCCTAGAATTGGGGTTACTTTTAGCTAGTCAAGGCTTCACAGTAATTCTCGATGCGAAGTTCGATCGCCAAGCTCTCCGGGCTGACGTAATTACTGCAACTCAAGAGCAAAATATTCCTCTGCATATCTATCACTGCACTGCCCCCTTGGAGGTGTTGGTCGATCGACTAAATAACCGAGTCGGTGATGTTGCCGATGCCACAGCGGATTTACTGCCCCAACAACAACTAGAACCCTTCACCCCCCCAGAACAATCCCTAGTCACAATCCTAGACACCACCAAAGATTGGAAATCTGCGATCATTTTGTAGCAGACTATATTGCAAAATAGATAGGTTTTATATCTTGACTCCGGGGTAACAAATACTAAGAACCTCGGTGGCTTTTGCCTATAATTTTCTTCCCTCGCTTCTCTTTTTGTCCTGTACTTTAGGTTAATAATAGTTAATACCTACAGAATCAAAGCTTTTGGCATAGGGTTTTGGGGACAAAAAAATTCAATGATTAGCCTGAAAGGTTACTGAGAGGGTGCAACTATTTAGAGGTGAAAATATTAAGTCGATTAAGGTTGCTATACTGAACAATGTAATCATCACCAGACAGCGCGCATATACTAATCTCCGAGCTAGTTAATTTTTACTAAGCACGTTCTACTCTATTTATCCACATTTAATTAATGTTCATCGCACACAATTATCCCACTACTTAGAGGCATGAAGATTAGAACAAAGACATTTATCACGGTGGTTTTTACCATTTTGGTGTTGATTTGGGTACTCTATGCTACTTCGGCAACGATTATCCGTAGTGGATTTTCGGAAGTTGAGAATCAAACTGCAAGACAAAATGTCGATCGAGCCGCTCAGAATATCTGGGATCGAGCAAGGAATTTGAGTTCTACCATTCGGGATTGGTCATTTTGGGATTTATCCTACGAATTTATCCAAGATGGGAATCAGACCTTCATCGAAAACAACCTAGTTGATAATGTCTTTACCAGCCTAGATATCAATGTGCTAATTTTCCTTAAGCCTGATGGCGAAATCCTTTACGCTAGGGCTTACGACTTTGATAATCAGCTCTCCCTGCCCATTTCCCAAGACTTGAGAAACCATCTCCGGGACAATAAAGCTCTTCGCCAACACAGGAGTGCCAATGATATCTACAAGGGTTTAATTTCCCTGCCGCAGCAAAGAATCATGGTTGCTTCTAGCCCGATTTTGAATAGTCAGGGCAAGGGTGAGATAATGGGGACTCTGATTATGGGACGCTACCTAGACCAGAGATTGGTGGATAGTGTGTCAATTAATCAACGCCTTTCGGTTTCTCTATTTGATGTCAATGACCCCCAACTTCCCAAAGATTTTCAGGATATGCGGAATAAGTTGGTAGTGACGCAGCAGGTTAACTATGAGTTCTCAGTTTTGGGAGGGGAAGATACAAAACGTCCCTCAGCCTTGGAGGAAGAAAAAGAAATTGCCCTGCTTCCAGTCCAACCCCTCGATCGAGATACGATCGCTGCCTATAACCTGTTGCGGGATGTGTACGGGAAGCCATCGGTTTTACTCAAAGTTGATATGCCCAGAACGGTGTACCGACAGGGAGAAAAGAGCTTACGGATTTCTTTTTTGTTTTTGCTAGTGGCTAGTGTGGTGTTTGGTCTTACGACAATTTTACTTTTAGAACGTATTGTCTTGGCTAGGCTGGCTGAGTTGAATCGATCGGTGAAGAAAATTGCCCTGAGCGGCGATCCTTTCCTGCGGGTGAATCTCAAAGGAAATGATGAGTTGGGAAGTTTAGCCCAAGAGATCAACTCCATGCTCACTACCTTGGCTTTGTCTCAGCGAGAGCAGGCAGAAAGCCAAGAACGGTATCAAAAAGTTGTCGAGCAAGCCTCCGAGGGAATTTTTCTGATTGATGCTCAGACTAAGAAAATTATTGAAGCAAACTCAGCTTTTTGTGATCTGTTGGGCTACACCCCAGAGCAGGTATTGAATCTGAATGTTTACGATGTCAAAAATTACGATCCTGAAGAAATTGATCACGATCTGCAAACCATTGCTGCCTCCCGTAACGGCTCCTTGAGGACGAGAATTTACAAGCGGGCGGATGGGAGCTTAATAGATGTGGAGGTAAATATCAATGTGATTGCTGTGGATGGTCAGGAAGTTTTTTGTTTGGTGGTGCGGGATATTAGTGAACGCCAAGCAGCCCTGCGCCAACGCCAGCAGATGGAAGATGCCCTCCGCCAGAGTGAAGCTAGTTTCCGGGGGATGGTGGAGCAAGCCTCCGTGGGAATTGCCTTCCATTCCCTAGAACGAGGAGACACGATCCTTGTTAACCAGAAGTATTGTGATATTCTCGGCTACAGTCAAGACGAGTTGATGGAGTTGAACTTTCGAGAAATTACCCATCCCGATGATATTGACATGGCAGTGACTCAGGGCGATCGACTGCGGCGGGGAGAAATTGAGAGCTTCACCATCCAGAAACGCTATCTAAAAAAAGATGGTTCGATCGTCTGGGGAGATTTAACGGTTTCTCTAGTCCGGGATGGGGAAGGAAATCCGCAAAATACGATCGCGATCCTTGCCGATATCACCAGCCGCAAAAGGGCAGAACAGGCTCTGCGAGAAAGCGAAGTTTTACTCAGAGCGATTATTGATCAAGCGGCGGTGGGGATTGCCTACAGTGCCTTGGATGGCGTGTCTTTGTTGGCTAACCGCAAAATGTGCGAAATTCACGGCTATTCCATGGAGGATTTATCTGATCTCACCTATCGAGACTATACCCATCCAGAGGATTTAGAAAAAGATGCAGCCGGAATGCAGCAGTTGCTGACCGGGGAAGCCTCAATTTTCACCATTGAAAAACGCTACATCCATAAGCGAGGTCATATTGTTTGGGTAAATCTGAATGTATCTTTGGTGCGTGATGAGGCAGGGGAGCCTCGCTATACGGTGGTAATTGCTCAGGATATTACCGATCGCAAACGCATGGAAGCCGAACTCGAAGAAAGCCAGATCCGGCTGCGGGCGACCTTTGAACAGGCAGCCGTGGGCATTGCCTACGAAAAATTTGGCAATAAATCTTTACTGTGCAATCAAAAGTATTGCGAAATTCTCGGTTATTCCCAAGAGGAACTACTAACAGTAGATTATCGCCAACGCACCCATCCCGAAGATTTGACCATTGATGAAGAATACACACGGCAGTTACTAGCCGGAGAAATTGATAGTTTCTCCATCGAAAAACGCTACATTCGCAAAGATAAATCTGTGGTGTGGACAAACCTGAGTCTTTCCTTGGCACGGAATGAACAGGGAGAGCCAGACTATGCCATTATTGTGATTCAAGATATCAGCGATCGCAAAGCTGTAGAAATAGAACTCCAACAAAGTCAGGCATACCTAAAAGCCACCTTTGACCAAGCCGCCGTGGGCGTAGTCCTCACCGATGGGTCAGGAAACATTCTGACCTGCAATCAAAAGTATGCTGACCTATTGGGCTATAGCGTCGAAGAACTCAAAAACCTAAACTTCCAAGCCGTTACCTATAGAGAAGACCTCTGGATTGAGGAGCCTTTGTATGCCCAGATGATTGGGGGCGGGATTCCTACCTACTCGATCGAAAAGCGCTATCTCCATAAAGAAGGGCAGATCATTTGGGCAAATATGAGTATTTCTCTAGCCAGGGATGCTGCTGGAGTGCCGCAGTACAGTATTGGGATTGTGGAAGATATTCGCGATCGTAAACGCATTGAACAGGAGTTGCGAGAAAGTAAGGCAAGATTGCAATTGACCTTTGAGCAGGCAGCGGTGGGAATTGCCCAAGGAGGCTTGAATACTGAGCAAGTCCTCTTAAACCAAAAGTATTGCGATATTGTGGGCTATACTGCCGAAGAGTTGATGCAGTTGAGCTATCTAGATATCACTCACCCAGAAGACCGGGAAACAGACGTAGACTTGACTAGGCAACTGGTGGCAGGGGAAATTGACACCTTCTCCATCGAAAAACGCTACATTCATAAGCAAGGTCATGAAGTCTGGGTAAATTTGACGGTTTCCTTGATTCGGGATGAAGAAGGCAACCCCCAGTACAACATTGCCGTAGTGCAGGATATCAGTGACCGCAAGAAATTTGAGCAACAGGTCAAAGAAAGCGAAGAAAGGTTCCGGGCGATCGCCTCAGCCACGCCGATTCCTGTGTTTATTAGTGAACTTCCCAGTGGCAAGATTGTCTATATCAATGAAGCGATCGAACCGATGCTGGGCATGACCCACGATGAGTTGATTGGCAATACTACCGAACAGTTTTACCTCAACAAGAGCGATCGAGCCCACGTCCTCCAAAAGCTCCAAGAACAGGGCTACATCCACAACTACGAACTCCAAATTAGAACTAAAGCAGGGCAAGGCATCTGGGTGATCACCTCTAGCCGTGTCCTTTCCTTTAACAACAAACCCGCCGTCCTTTCTGTCCTCTACGACATCACCGAACGCAAATGGGCCGAGGAAGCCATCCGCCAAGCTGAAGAAAAATATCGCAGCATTTTTGAAAACGCCACTGACGGCATCTATCAAACAGATCTATCAGGGGAAATTTTTAATGCCAACCCCGCCCTTGCGAAGATTTTTGGCTATGACCTAGCCCCAGAAATGATCTATGAGTTTACCTACGGCGAGGCCCAAATATACCTAGACCAGCACCGTCGCCAAGAATTTCTCACCCTGATGCAGACTGAAGGGATGGTTCTAAAATTTGAATCCCAAGTCCTGAGACGAGATGGTCAGGTGATCTGGGTTTCGGAAAATGCCCACACAGTTTATGACGGAGCGGGAAATCCTCAATTCTATGAAGGCATGATCGTGGATATCACCGAACGGAAATGGGCAGAAACCCAAGTTAATGTCTTGCAGAGTATTATTCTAAAAATTAGTGAACTAGAGAGTGTGGAAAGTGCCTTGGAAGTTGTGCTGCGGGAGATTTGCCAACTTAAGGACTGGGAGTATGGTGAGGCTTGGCTACCAGACTTGAATAACGGGATTTTGTATTGTAGTCAGGCTAACTACATGAGCAGTAGTCATGACTTGACTGCATTTCGTCGGGCTAGTGAAGAACTAACTTTTGCTAAAGAGAGCGGTTTACCGGGGCGGGTGTGGCAGTCCCAAGCCCACGAGTGGCAGCAGGATGTGTCGCTGTTGTCTGCCGAGCAGTTTAAGCGTCATGAATTTGTCCAAGGCTATCATCTCGGAGCTTTGGGAGTGCCGATTATGGCAAGCCGGGGCTATCAGGATGAATCTGAACAGAATGAAGTATTGGCAGTACTAGTGTTCTTTATTGTGGATGCGGGAGAAGAAGATCAACGTTTGGTGCAGTTGGTGCTAGCGATCGCCGCCCAGTTGGGAACAGTGATTGCCCGCAAACAAGCAGAAGCCGCCCTCCGAGAAGCAGAGGAAAGATATCGGAGTATTTTTGAGAATGCTAGTGAAGGAATCTTTCAAAGCACCCCCGGCGGTACTTATTTGAGTGTGAACCCCGCCTTGGCGAGAATTTATGGTTATGAATCTCCAGAGGATCTAATTGATAGCATCGAGGCGATCGATCGAGAAATTTATGTAGACCCCCAACGCCGTCAAGAGTTTATTGAGATCATGGCTCGCTACAACAAAGTATCTCGGTTTGAATCCCAAGTTTATCGCCAAGACCGCACCACCATTTGGATCTCAGAAAACGCCCGAGCTGTCCGGAATGACCGGGGGCATGTCCTCTACTACGAGGGAACGGTGGTAGATATTACCAGTCGGAAGATTGCAGAAGAAAGACTGCGTTATGAACAGGAACAATCAGAGCGTCTGTTGCTAAATATCTTGCCCTCTTCCATTGCCCAGCGCCTAAAAATGCAGGAAGATACGATCGCCGATTATTTCCCCGATGTCACCGTCCTATTTGCGGATCTGGTCGGGTTTACGGAAATTGCTGCCCAAACCGAAGCAGTGGAACTTGTGAAACTCCTCAACGGCATTTTTTCTACCTTTGATGCCCTCACGGAATATCATCAACTAGAGAAAATTAAAACCATTGGGGATGCCTACATGATCGTCAGTGGCCTGCCCCAACATCGCCTTGACCACGCCGAAGCTATGGCAAACATGGCTCTGGATATGCTTTTGGCTGTTAGGGAATACAATCTAGCCCATAATGCCCGGTTGAGTATGCGGATTGGCATTAATACTGGAGCCGTGGTGGCGGGGGTCATTGGCACCAAGAAATTTATTTATGATCTCTGGGGCGATACGGTGAACACCGCTAGTCGGATGGAATCCCAAGGGCTACCGGGCTGCATTCAAGTAACTAGCCAGACCTACGAAGTCCTCAAGGACAAATATAATTTTGAATACCGAGGCACAATTCACATCAAAGGCAAGGGAGAAATGCCCACCTATTTTCTCTTGGGGGCGAGGGCTTCGGTTTTAATCTAGGCTCGCATTAACGAATCTGGTTTTATTAACATATTTACTTGGGGCGGCTCAAGCCGTTACTACAAAACTAAAAATAATAATTAAAAATAACTAGGACAGGGAGCAGGTATGACAGAGGGATGTTTACGAGTTGGCAAGGTTGCCCCAGATTTCATGGCGACGGCAGTGGTAGATCAGGAATTTAAGACCATTAAGCTCTCGGATTACCGGGGAAAGTATGTGGTGTTGTTTTTTTATCCCCTAGATTTTACTTTTATCTGCCCGACAGAAATTAATGCCTTTAGCGATCGATACGCCGATTTCACAGCCAATAATGCGGAAGTTTTGGGGGTGTCCGTCGATAGTGAATTTTCCCACTTGGCTTGGATTCAGACCGATCGCAAATCCGGGGGCATTGGTGACTTAACCTATCCCCTCATTTCTGACCTCAAAAAAGAAATTGCTACAGCTTATAATGTCCTCACGGAAGATGGGATTGCTTTGCGAGGACTATTTATCATTGATCCCCAAGGTGTAATCCAGCATTCAACCATAAATAACTTAGCTGTAGGACGCAACATAGAAGAAGCCCTACGGACTCTGAAGGCGTTTCAGCATGTGCAGTCTCACCCCGATGAAGTCTGTCCCGCAGGTTGGCAAGAGGGCGATAAAACCATGATTCCCGATCCAGCAAAGTCGAAGATGTTTTTTCAGGAGCTACACGCTATCAGTGTTGAAGGCGAAGGCGGGGCAGTAGCCGTCGGGGGGAACCTTGAAACGGTGGAGGGGTGATTGGGGATTGGTACAGCGTTGATTGCGTTCGTAAACACAGTTGCTACAGCAGGGAATACTTGCCAGAGTCCGGCTGGGGTTTTGTTGCATCAATTCCCGTGGGGACAGACCCTTGAGGACTAATTCTTCTCCTTGCCAACGAGCTTCGATCAAGCCAGTATCCGCAAATTTTTGCCACCGGGGATCTGCGGCGATCGCCTCCGGGAGGGTAATTGTCACCAAGGTTCCCAATTCATTCAACTCTCCTTCATAGTTGGGCTGGAGAGAGATTGTATTATCTTGGACAAAGGCTTCCCCCACGGGCAGCTCGACAAAAGTGCCGGACTTGGGGCAGTGGAGTTGGTAGCGACTCTGGAGTTCTTCTAGACAAGCCAAATCGGTCAAATTATTGGCAGAGCCGTGGACAAAAACAATGTGCTGGGGACGGAGATTATGAATTAGCTGGGTGGTTCCTTGCTGGTCGCTGTGCTGGGCGAGGAGATAGTCCACAACTTCGAGTTTAGGGGGAAATTCTTTACTATCGGCACTATCGGCGGCATCTGGGACAAATACGACCCAAGCCTCTGGATTATCTGCATAATATTTTGACCAATCGCTACGACGATCGACCAGCAGAATGCAAGGATCGGCATTGAGGGGAAAATCTGTGGTTAGACGACGGACTCTGGGTAAAACTCGATCGTCCCAAAATAGGGGCTGATGGCGGGCAAAGTTCTGAATAGGTACAGGTAACTGGGGCAGAATTTCTAGATAGGCATCGCATCCAGCCGCAACGAATCGATCGACCCAAATATCAACTCTGCGCCCCGTAAACTGGTGATGACTCCGCAACAACATCAAAATTTCTTGCCCAACTCCCAAAATTGGCATGGGTAACAAAATGGATTTGCCTTGGAGGAGCGATCGACTAATTTGTTCAATCAGACGGTTTTCCTGCTGGCGGCGGTGAGGATACCGAGCCGTACCATAGCTCCCTTCAATAATCAGGGCATCGGGCTGCAAACCCCGCACTGCTTGTAGATCTAAGCCAGAACCTAGGCGGGTATGGGAAAGGAAAAAATCCCCAGTATAAAAGAGAGTATAGGGGCGCAAACTCTGGGATAAATCAGCTAATTGCAGACTCTGCTCTGGTTCTGGAGGGTTGTAAGTTAAAGAAATTAGAGCCGCTCCGGGGAGATGTCCGGCAGGAAAAAGTTCGATAACTAAGCCAGAAAGAATCTCAATGGGCGATCGCCAAGGCAGGGCGGTACAAAAATTTTCGGTAATCCCCAGGTCTTCTTCTGAGTTCAGCCAATTTAAGGGCAGTAACTGGGTTGTAACTTCACTGGCATAGATGGGAATCTGGGGAAAAACTTGGTGGAGTTGCCGTAGCCCCCTGCCATGATCACTATGGGCATGGCTACACAAAATCACATCCATTGGTGGCTCTTCAGCTTGGGCAAGGGCAGCAATATTTTCTAAGCCACAATCCAAAAGAATGCGATGATGCCCCATGTGTACCAGTAGGCAAACTCCCTCACTACCATGACCGACACTGTAGGGAAAGCAAGCGAGTTGACTATTCATGTTAACTAGTAATTTTTAGTGGGCGGAGCCATTACCATGATAATCATCAGAATCATAGAAGCCATTCTTGGTGCCGTAGAATAGGCAGAGAATTGTAAAAACGACAGTTAAGCCGACCAAAATTAGTTTAACATCCATAATTTTTCTCCCTGTATATTTCGTGATCTCTAATCTACACAATCATGCCTAGGGCAAATGAGTTTGCATAATTCTACCCAAATTATAGAGCCTAAATGGTTAGCTCGCCCATCGATGGTGGTGGCTCCAGAACTTTTGGGGTGCTATTTGGTGCGGCAGTTTGCGGCGGATCGGGTGTTACGGGGGAGAATTGTGGAAACAGAAGCTTATGCACCGGGGGATCCCGCTTGTCATGCCTATCGTCGCCGGACTCAACGGAATGAGGTGATGTTTGGGGCGGCGGGTTTGGGTTATGTGTATCTAATTTACGGGATTTACCATTGCTTTAATGTGGTGACTGATGAATTTAATGTCCCTAGTGCGGTACTCATCCGAGCTGTAGAGTTGGCAGAAATTCCTGATTGGCTCCCCGAAGTTTTGCCCACTAAAATTATCAAAGGTAAACCAGAACGACTGGGGGCGGGACCCGGCAAACTGTGTCAACTATTGGGGATCGATCGAACCCTCAACGGCACAAATTTATCTCAGCCTCCCCTCTGGCTAGAAACTGGCGAACCTACTAGAAATATTACCCAAACCACTCGCATCGGACTTTCTCAGGGTGTAGATATTCCTTGGCGCTGGTACGACACTAATTCTCAGGCAGTATCTAAGTTGTAAATATTCTTGCAAATATCGCGAATATATCGTTTGGCAGACAAGAAATCTTTGCTCATCTGTAAACTCCCACCGGGGTTAAATATTCCGTTTTCTGCATCTCTTCTCTTGTATATATTAAAGACTCCCGATTTACCTATCTAATGACTAGTAATTAATCTTAAACTTTTAGCTAAAAATTTTACAAATATAGATAAGTTTCTCTAACTTTGTAGAGAAGTTCTTATACACGACATAAAATATCTTAAGAGAATATTAAAGAATATCTCGACAATATGGAGACCATCTAAATGACCAACCTGCCCCTATTAACTGAAGATGGACTGATCTATCGGATTAGTAGCAAAATTCGCCAATCCCTAGAACTAGGAGAAATTCTGGATACGGCGGCGACGGAGTTACGTTTGCTTTTGCATAGCGATCGAGTCATGATCTATCAATTTGCAGAGGACGAAACCGGGAAAGTGGTGGCAGAGTCTGTGGTCGAAGAGAAGCTACCCTCCTTGAAGGGATTACATTTTCCTGCCGATGATATCCCTCCCCATGTCCGAAAAATGTATTTACAAAATCGCCGTCGATCGGTGGTTAACCTTGCTTCTGGCTTAATTGGAATTTCAACTATTCCCGAAAATCTCCTAGACTCTCCTACGACCTTAGAAAATCTAGAACCAGAAATTGAATACCGGGCGGTAGACCCTTGCCATGCTCAGTATATGTTGGCGATGGGGGTGAATACTTCGATCGTGCTGCCGATCGCGATCCAGAAAGGGGAAGAAGAAAATGGGCAGAAGGAGCAACACCTTTGGGGCTTGGTAGTGTGTCATAGCTGCGATTCTCAACCTATGGAAATCCAGAACCTGCCGATCCTCCAAGCTGTGGTAGATCAACTGGTGATCGCCATTACCCAAGCCAATCTCTTCCAGCAGAGCCGCCGTCAAGCGGAGTATGAATACCTCCTAAATCAGATCGTCACGACTCTCCACTCTAGTCCAGAGATCCAAATCGAAGCTGCGCTGGCAAAAATTGTGAAAGCTCTCCAAGGTATTGGTGGTCGACTTTATCTTGTCTCTGCTGATGCAACCTCAATTCATCCCTCGCAGACCTCGAATCTTGCTGATCCTGCGAATATCTCTAGTCAGGACTTAGGAAAAAATGAACAACTATTTACTTGGGGAATCCAGCCTCCAGAAGACTTTACAGAAAATAATCCCCACTGGCAGCAGTTATTTAGCCCTTCGACTCAGCTAGTTGCCTTTGAAAGCATCCATAATCCCGAAATTGCCCCATTTTTTGCGGCGGGGAAAATCCAAGGCTTGATTAGCATCCCTTTGTGTTATCGGGAGACTTTTCTGGGCTATTTAACCGTATTTCGCCATGAATTGAATACAGAAATTCTCTGGGCTGGGAAGTTTAACCCCGATCGCAAACAGCAGTATCCCCGGAAATCTTTTGAAACTTGGCAAGAAACGAAGCAGGGAACCTGTCAGTCTTGGAGCCGGGAAGACCAAAAGTTATTTCAGGAAGTAGCTCACCAGTTGGCCATGGCGATCGCTCAATATCAACTTTATCAACAGGTACAGACTCTCAATAGTACCCTAGAAACTCAGGTACGGGAGCGCACGGCCAGCCTCGCTGAACTTTATAGTCAAGCCCGGGAACAGACAAAAAGACAACGAGCTTTGGCTTTGGTGGTGAATAAAATCCGGGAATCTTTGGATCTAAGGCATATTTTCCAGACTACGGTGACAGAAGTTCAGAATTTGCTTGCAGCTGATCGAGTCGCAATTTTTCGGTTTGACCCCCAATCTGGGTTCGATCGAGGAAAGTTTATTTCTGAAGCTGTACAGCCCCAATTCATTTCTGCCCTCACCTACCAAGTAGAAGATCATTGTTTTGGCAGTCAGTTTGCCATCAGCTACGCCCAGGGTCGGATTCAAGCAGTAGATGACATTTATAACCAAGGATTAAGTGATTGCCATATCAAAATTTTGTCTCAATTTCAAATCAAGGCAAATTTGATTATTCCCCTGCGATACCGTCCCCACCCAGAGGCAGAACTCCCGACCCTGTGGGGATTGATCTGTATTCATCAGTGCCAAGCTCCTCGATCGTGGCAACCAGAAGAAATTGAATTTGTGGAGCAGATTTCTACCCAACTGGGGGTGGCTCTCCAACAGGCAGAACTCCTGACCCGGACTCAAGCTCAAGCAACCGAACTGACCCAAACCATTGAAGACTTAAAACAAACTCAGGCTCAACTTTTGCAAACGGAGAAAATGTCTAGCCTCGGTCAATTGGTGGCGGGAGTTGCCCACGAAATTAATAACCCAGTGAATTTTATCTATGGCAATATCACCCACACCGCAGACTACACCAAAGATTTACTAGACTTGCTGAGTTTGTATCAACACCACTACCCAGAACCCGTAACCGATGTAGAGGAAAAAATCACAGAAATAGATTTAGAGTTTCTGAGTAATGACTTGCCCAAGGTGTTGGATTCGATGAAAGTAGGGGCCGATCGCATCCGGCAGTTGGTGCTATCTCTACGGAATTTCTCTCGTCTGGATCAGGCAGAACGTAAACCCGTAGATATCCACGAAGGTATTGATAGTACATTGTTGATTTTGCAACATCGGTTCAAGGCGAGGGCGGAGGGAGAAAATATTATGATCCTCAAGGAGTATAGTGATTTACCCCAAATTGATTGTTATGCGGGGCAGTTAAATCAAGTTTTTATGAATGTCCTCAGTAATGCCATTGATGCTCTAGATAGCCATACTCCCAGCGAAAATTATCATCCCACCATTAGCATTCGTACCTATCTGCAATCCCCAGAAGATGGCTCCCAGAGTGTGATGATTGAAATTAGCGATAATGGCTCTGGAATTCCCCCTGAAGCTCAAGCCCGAATTTTTGATCCTTTCTTTACTACCAAACCTGTGGGGAAGGGGACTGGTTTAGGTCTATCCATTAGCTATCAAATTGTGGTGGAAAAACATCAGGGAAAATTCAGTTGTGAGTCGCAGCCGGGACAGGGAACAAAGTTCTCGATCGAGCTACCCATCTTCTAGGAAGAAATAACTAAGCAACTGGTTTGAGCCAACGCAAAATTAAGACCATACCCACTAAAATTCCTAGGACTACTACTCGAATTTCTTGGATGGGGGTTACTTGAAGATTGCCCCAGTAGTGGGAACCAATAAGGATTGTGTGTATTGCTGCCAAGATTAGGGCGGGGAGCGTGAGGAGGTGGAGAGGTCGCCAATATTTACCTAGACGCTGTTGGAGACTATCAAAGCTGGTTAGGGCGGCGGGAGTCATGGCGAGGAGGGCAGCTCCACCACAGGCCAGGGCAAGTTGATGGGTGGGTAAAAGGAAACTAAAGGCACTCAAATTCCAACGAAAGGTATGATCTACCATGTGGGCTGTGTGGGCGATCGCTAGAATATAGGCTCCGACACCAATGGCTCTGCGGTACTTGAGGGGCTGACCCCAAATTTTACTCAGGGGACGAGCAACCAGTGCCAGCATCAACAGAAATAAGGCTCCATGCCCTGTGTAGTCAACCATGGCATCATTTCTGAGCAACAAGAGAAGCCCGATCGAGAGGGTTAACCAACTGCCCAAACGGAATAACTGACTACGGCGATCGACCCCCAACCGTGCCGAAGCTACCCCCACTAGCACCATACTGGGCATTGTCCCCAAGCCGAAAGCTGCCATAGTCGCCGCCCCTCGCCAAGGGTCTCCCGTTTCCGCCGCTTTGATCTGAGCTGCATAGAGAAATCCACAGGGAATTAGTCCCCAGATACTACCTAACAGGGCGGGAGTCCACCATTTAGTTTGAGAGGTTTCAGGGTTGGGCGAACTTGGCAAAGAAACATGATAGAGGAGACGGTTGAGGCGATCGTGCAGATATTTACCAAAAGTCAACAAAGGTAACTGGGGCAGAAACTGGGGTTGGAGTTGTCCGATCGCCAGCCAAATCAGGAGTAAGCCAGTAAAAATCGCCATGCCCCGCCGCAAGCTGCCCCCAATCCCTGCCAACTGTCCCCCGGCAATCAGCACCGAACCCACGCCCCCGATCGCCGCCCCTACCAAAGCATAGCTAACTAAGCGCCCCAAGTTTAGTAAAAGATGAAAGCGGAGTTGAGACCACCAATTATTTTGGGAATTATCTAGGGAATTGGTTTGGTTTTTAGTATCATTCAAGGCAAAAGCCACGGCGATCGGGCTACACATCCCCACACAATGTCCAAAGCTCCCCAAAAATCCCAACGCCATGATCAAGCCTAAATCGAGCATGGTTTATCTTTTTTTTCCTTCCATCTTAGTTTAAGCCAAAATCTTGTAGATGCTCGATCGCCTCTATCTTCCCCTAGTGCTTCTCCCGCAAAAACTCCGGTGACTCTTCTCCTGCTCCACACATATTAAAATAGCCAAAGAAGTGGATCGCAATCCTAACTATTTCACAATTTTTTCAGAGCTTTAGGCTAATATCATTACATACTTGAGGGATAGATGAGCATGGAAGTATTGACCCAATTAGCGATCACTCTGCCCATATCTGCTCTAGAAGAGTTTTGCCAGCGCTGGCAGATTCAGGAGTTGGCGGTGTTTGGTTCGGTGCTACGAAATGATTTTTCTTCTAGTAGCGATGTGGATTTTTTGTATGTACTAATCCCCCAAGTTCTGTGGAGTTTAGGTGATTTAATTAGGGCTGAAGCAGAGTTGGCAAAAATCATGGGGCGACGGGTAGATTTAGTTAGTAAAAAATCTATTCAAAAAAGTCATAATTGGCTACGGCAGAAAAATATTCTTTCAACTGCAAGGATAATTTATGCCCAAGAATAGGGATTTAGAATCACTAATTGATATTACTTTTTATGGCAGACAGGCTTTAGCTTTTGTGGATAATTTGACTCAAGATGAATTTGAGGTGGATGACAAGACCCAAGCGGCGGTGATGTATGCGATCGCTATTATGGGTGAGGCAACACAACGATTATCTCAGGAATTTTGACTACAGCATCCTCTGATTCCTTGGCAGGAAATTGCCGGAATTCGCGATCGGCTTGTCCATGACTACAAAAATATTGATCTTGATATTTTTTGGCAGGTGGTTTCCGTAGAAATTCCCTCTTTATTAGTTAGCTTAGAAACATTGTTACCTGAAGAAGATTAGGTGTAGTTATTCTTTCAAATCAACTTGTTGAACTTCTTCTAGGGTTAGGTCTAGACATTTTGCGTAATAATTTGGATGATGCAACAGCAAGTTAGAGCTTAATTATTTTCACGGTTCTTACGTTTGCGAATTATTGTTGTATCTTCACTCATTGTTTCAAAAGCTTGTTGTGTTCCAACCGAAGATGCGGTGAAATTCGCTGTATTTTTTGCAGAAATCCCATATTGCCTACCAACAGCAAATGCATCTTGATTGGCTGCTAAATATATAAATTCCCATTCATTTTCATTCTGTAGTTTTGTTATTAGATTTTTTATTTGATCCGATTTGAATTCTTTACTCGAATTTTCCATTCCGTCGGTAAGTATACAAACAATCACTTGGTCTGCCCATGCTTCTCTTTCAATTCTTGCACGTTGCTCATAAATTGTTCGACCGATCGCATCTAACAATGCTGTTCTACCTCTTGGTATAAATGTATTTGAATCAAGTTTCGGAACTTCTTTGATATTTCCTCCTTGATAAATTAATTGATAATCATGATCGAATAAGATGAGCGATATCTTTGCATCACCTTCTTGATTTTTTTGGCTTTCCAGAAAACTATTAAATCCTCCAATTGCATCATCAACAATTGAATTCATTGATCCGCTGCGATCCAGTATTGCGATTATTTCTGTTTTCATGAATTTTCCCCTATTTGGTATTAAATAACTTATATTTTAAGAATTTAGGCAGTATAGTTTCATACTTTATATACTAAAGTTGTAGCACAAAAGTATTTTTTGTCAAAAATTTTCCATTTCTCAATTTGTTCAGGGTAAGTCTTTATCAGTTTCTGCTCTGTTTAACCCAACCTACGATTTAAAGTGAGAATTACTGCTAGACAAAGATTGAGCTAGACAACCCAGATATTAAAAATTGGTAAATATTCATAAAGTTTTGTTAAGATATAAAAAACCTTCTTGAATTTTCTACCCTATGTCTAGTCTCTCTACTCCAGAAAAAGCTACTCCCATCAACAGCTACAGCCGTAGTGATTGGCAACAGGGCTACCTCTCCCAACCCCAAGAATTTGATTACCCCATCACCGAAATCACCGGCACAATTCCCCCCGAACTTCAGGGAACCCTCTTTCGTAATGGTCCCGGACTCCTTGATATCAATGGGCAGAATATTCATCATCCCTTCGATGGCGATGGCATGATCACCGCCCTGAGCATCAAAGATGGAAAAGCTCACCTCAAAAGCCGCTATGTGCAAACTGCGGGCTATGTTGCGGAAAAAGCGGCGGGAAAAATCCTCCATCGGGGCGTGTTTGGAACTCAAAAAGCTGGGGGCTGGCTGGCGAATATTTTTGATTTTCAATTAAAGAACATTGCCAATACCAACATTATTTACTGGGGCGATCGACTCCTCGCCCTCTGGGAAGCTGCCCAACCCCATCGCCTCAATCCCCAGACTCTAGAAACCTTGGGTCTAGATGACTTGAATGGAGTTTTGGCACCGGGTGCTGCCTTTGCTGCCCATCCTCGCATTGTGGACGATCGACTAATTAACTTTGCCGTGAGTCCCGGACTATCTAGCAAAATTACTATCTATGAGTTCGATCGAGCCGGAAAACTTCTCCAAAAACAAAACCACAGCGTCCCCGGATTTTCCTTTATCCATGATTTCGTGGTGACAGAAAATTATTACCTCTTCTTCCAAAACCCTGTAACTTTCAACCCCCTACCCTTTGTTCTAGGTATGCGTGGTGCTGGCGAATGTGTGGGTTTTGATGCCTCCAAACCAACGAAGATTTTAGTAATTCCCCGTAAGGAAACCCAGCCAGAAAATTCCTCCACAACCCCTGCGCTCTTCTCCCTAGAAACCAGAGCCGGATTTGTTTTCCATCATGCCAATGCTTGGGAAGCTGGGGGCAAAATTTATGTGGATTCTATTTGCTACGAATCTTTTCCTGATGTGGAACCGGGGAGCGATTTTCGGGAGATTGATTTTGCCAGCTTGGATCCGGGACAGTTGTGGCGATTTTGCTTGGATTTAGAAACTGGTGTGGTCGATCGCACCCTCCTCGAACCCCGATGCTGTGAATTTCCGACAACCAATCCCCAAAATGTGGGCAAACCCTACCGCTATCTCTATATGGGGGCAGGAATGCAACCTACCGGGAATGCTCCTTTACAGCAAATTCTGAAATTAGACCTGACCACAGATACAAGGCAATTTTGGAATGCGGGCGATCGATGCTTTGTTAGCGAACCCGTTTTTGTTCCCCATCCCCAAGCTACGGCTGAAGATCAGGGTTGGGTTTTGAGTGTGGTTTATGATGCGAGTCGGCATCGCTCCGATGTGGTAATTCTTGATGCCCAAGACTTTAGCAATCCTGTGGCAAAACTCCATCTCCAACATCACATTCCCTACGGGCTACACGGCAGTTGGGTCGATCGGAACTTTTAGTTTTGGATGGGGTTAACTCTAGATTGGCTAATTACAAATTAATTAATTTTGGATTAACTATCCTTAACTATCCTTAACCCCCTCTAAGACTTCTGATAAAATTGGGACATATACTTAATTATTGTTATTCCTATGACTCAACGTGATAATTTTGGTGGTGGTTTTTTGCTGGGGGCGATCGTGGGCGGTGTAATTGGTGGGGTCATTGGGGCGATCGTGGTGGGCGATCGATCTCCTAGTCTAGAAGGATCTCCCGGACAAGAAACCAAAGGCAAACGTCTGCGGGTCAGAACCAGAGAGATGAAAGCCGAGGAAGGTATCGAAGCCGCGCGCCGGAGTCTGGAGGATAAAATTGCTCAACTCAATTCCACCATTGATGATGTCCGTCAGCAGCTAGGCTCAGTAAATGGTAGTGTCAGTAATGCCGAACCAGATTAATTACAGACACAAACTGCAAAAATAAATTGCAAAAGTAAATTGCAAAAATACAACATAACGGAGAAATAATGGCTAACCCTACAGTTTTTTTTGATATTACAATTAATGATGAAGCCGCTGGGCAGATTGTGATGGAATTGTACGAAGATGTAGTCCCAAAAACTGCACAAAATTTCTTACAACTCTGCACTGGAGAAAATGGCTATGGCTATAAAGATTCGTCCTTTCACCGTGTAATTCCGGGCTTCATGTGCCAAGGTGGAGATTTTACGAACCATAACGGCACTGGGGGCAAATCTATCTACGGTGCAAAGTTTGCCGATGAGAATTTTCAACTCAAGCATGGTGGTTTAGGGACTTTATCCATGGCAAATGCTGGGCCCAATACTAACGGCTCGCAGTTTTTTATCTGTACTGCTGATACTCCGTGGTTAGATGGCAAACACGTAGTTTTTGGTAAGGTAATTTCGGGGCTGGAAGTAATAGAAAAGATTGAAGCTGTCGGCACCAGAAGCGGCACTCCAACCAAAAAAGTAGTTATTAGCGATTGCGGTAAATACGTCGCTGCATAAAATTACTTGAATTTGATTTTTCTCAATAGAGACTATTAGTTAGATTAGTTAATTAGAGGCGATTGGGTAATTCAAAACCTAGTATCCAACCCTCTAATTTTAGGGTATAGTTTTCCCACTTAGCAGCAGTGGGTAGACAAAGGGCAAACTAAGGGCAAACCTAGGGCGGAAAGGACGCAAATTTGTTGTCAAAAAAGCCCAATTTTGAGCCAAAAAGATCATGCCCAAAATTAAATTAATCTTGGAAACACTTGCTGTGATTGGATTTGGACTATATGGACGATACTGGATTTGAACCAGTGACCCCTTCCGTGTGAAGGAAGTGCGCTACCACTGTGCTAATCGTCCGTTGCTTGGATTGGGAGTTATCCAATCTAGGGATAGATGTATCTAGCTGAAGAAGTACGAAATACTACTGCTTAGACAATTTAGAAGATTCCCTGTAAAATTTATAACATATTTTGGAAACTCTATTGTTTCTATTTTAAAACGCCATCCTCAACTCGTCTCTAAAGATATCTGCTCCGAGGTATTAGGATAGGGTTAGGGTGCTAGAGCTTGTCAAATTTTCCCACAATTTTTCTAGATCGGATATAAATGGATAAGTTAAAACTAAGCTAAAACTTGTCATCGGATTGATATTAAGCGTTAAAGAAGGATTATTTTTAGTGTCATCAACTACGATTCAACGAGAACCAAGAGTAAGAAAGAAAAAGCGCCCCTCGCCAGTTTTTGAGTATGTCCAAGGCATAGTCCAAGTCACTAGCGGGACTATTCTCGCCACAACGATGATTATTAGTTCTGTAGCAGCGGGGGGCTTAGTTGGCTTGGCTACTAGTTTTCGGAATTTGCCCGATGTTCGCTCCCTAAGAACCTATACTCCGCCCCAGACGACCCACATCTACGATATCAAAGGTAAACCCCTGACTAGTCTCCACGGGGAAGCAAACCGAGAAGTTGTGAAGATGGAGCAAATCTCCCCCAACTTGAAGCGGGCGGTACTGGCGATCGAGGACAGCCATTTCTATCAACACCAAGGCATCAACCCCACCAGCTTGGGCAGAGCTTTTGTTGCCAACTTCCGAGAAGGAGAGGTTGTAGAAGGTGGATCGACCCTGACCATGCAGCTAGTCAAAAATTTATTTCTCTCCCGTGAGCGCACCTTTAACCGGAAACTAGCCGAAGCTGTCCTTGCTGTCCGAGTGGAGCAGGTTTTTTCTAAGGATGAAATTCTAGAGCTTTATCTCAACCAAGTTTACTGGGGACACAATACCTACGGCGTGCAGACCGCTGCCCAGAGCTATTTTGGCAAATCTGCCAAGGATCTCAACCTCGCCGAAGCCACGATGATGGCAGGGATGATCCAAGCTCCAGAGGAGTATAGCCCCTTCACCAACATGGAGGCAGCGAAAACAAGGCAGAAATTAGTCCTCAAAAGGATGCAACAGTTGGGCTGGATCACCAGTGGCGAAGTCGAAACTGCCGCCCAACAACCCCTAACCCTAGGTAAGATTACCTCTTGGCAGACCAGCGAACTACCCATTATTACGGAAGCGGTGATCAGTGAGCTAAATCAACGTTTTGGGGAAGAAACTGTCCTCAAGGGGGGAATGCGGATTCAAACTACCGTGGATTATAACTTCCAACGCATGGCGGAACAGGTAGTCCAACGGGAGCATGAGCAGCTATATAATCGGGGCGTAAATGCGGATCAAGTTGCCCTCGCAGCAGTAGATCCCCGGACACACTTTGTCAAGGCTCTGGTAGGCAGTGCCAATCCCGGTCAGAGTCAATTTAACCGAGCAATTCAATCCCGTCGCCAGCCCGGCTCTGCTTTTAAGCCCTTTGTTTATTACTTGGGGTTTGCCAGTGGTAGGTATACTCCTGATACGATCGTCCAAGATCAACCCCTGACTCTCCGGGATGGTCAAGAAGTATACACACCTCAGAATTATGGGGGCGGCTTTGCTGGAGCGATGAGTGCGAGGATGTCTTTGATCCAGTCCCGAAATATTCCGGCGGTGAAAATGGGGCAGGATGTGGGTCTCGATCGAGTCATTGAGCTTTCCCGGAGTCTGGGGATCAAAAGCCCCATGGAACCTGTATTATCTCTGCCTTTGGGTTCTGTGGGTCTGACTCCCCTAGAAATGGCGGGAGCGTTTGCCACCTTCGCTAGTAATGGTTGGCACTCAGATACGACGGTGATTGCCAGAGTTACGGATCCCAACGGTAATGTTTTGCTAGATAATACTCCCAAACCCCGGCTGTTACTAGATCCTTGGGCAACGGCTTCTCTCAATGCGGTAATGGCGGGAGTAATTACAGAAGGAACGGCTCGTGCAGCTTCGATCGGCCGGCAGGCAGCGGGAAAAACTGGGACAACTTCCTCAGAAAGGGATGTGTGGTTTGTGGGTTATGTGCCTCAACTCTCAGCCTCGGTATGGCTCGGTAATGACAACAACGCACCCATTGGGGGTGGGGTGACAGGGGGAACCTATGCGGCTCCAGTGTGGCGAAGTTTCATGCTCGAAGCTCTCAAGGACGAACCAGTCCAATACTTTCCCCCGGCGACTTCCTTTGCTCAACCCTAGTATAGTTCTTGGAAAACTAAGGCTTTTCGATCTCAGATTTCATTCTTTCTAGGGTCAAATTCATTTGATCAAACATCTGTTGAGGGGTAATTCCAAACTGCCCCAACTGAGTTTGTAGTTGCTTGACGGTCATTTGAGCCATGAAATCATCAGATAATTCAAAGCGTTTCATAAAAATCTTGTATCGATCCATGATGCTTTCCATTTGATCGATAAAGAGCTTTTTCCCTTCTCGATCGAACTTGCCGTAGTCCCCACCCAGTTGCATCAAAGATTGGTAGTCTTGAAATAACTGTTTCGCCTCTTCTTGAACAATCTCAGAATCAAAGAATGACATGGTTAAAAATAAATAAGGTTAATTAGATTTTATCTATAGCAAGGAAAGGGATAGTTAGGATAACTACTAAATTGATGAACAAGGGGCTTAAGCCCCTTGCCTGTCCTAAGCAATTCTGACTTTGCTATATTAGTTAATCGTCTTGATTGAATCTTATTTAATAGTAATCTAGGCAGGTAAATAATGAAGTCGGAATTAGTGGCGGTTTTCCGTAATCTTGTCGCCGGGATTTAATGATAGAGATTTGAGCAATTTGATCATTAGGTTGATCATAGATTGAGCATGGGTCGATCGCAAATTGATTATGGGGATTCCAGAAAAGTTTGGACTCTGCCATCGACACTCAGTACAAGGCGAATTTTTGCCCTGCCACCATTGGGGAAGGGAGTCACAAAGGGAGTATTCAAAGCGGGAAACTCTAGACGATCGAGATAATTTTGCGCTCCTTGTCCAAGGGGAATAATCTGGGCGATCGAGCCGTTACTATTTAGCACCAAGCTATACTCTAGAGTCGGCGATGAATCTCCCGAAGGCTGCCACCGGGATTGAAAATACTTTCTGACCTCCGGCACTTGAGGAATTTGATCAAACAAAGCTCCTGACTCTGGACTATTTTCTTTATCTACTGGATTAGGAGCGACATTACCTTCCAAATTGTTCTCCAAACTCAAAGGTGGTGTTGCTGGGGCAGGAGTCTGCTGAAATTCGTCGGGGTTCAGGGCTGGCAAGTTCGGTAAGTTGGGCGGGGCTAGGGATAGGGGCGATGGTTGACCAGAGGTTTGACCAGAGACTTGACCAGAGTTTGGCAAGAAATTCGGTTCCCCAGAGCGGGGACTATTCCCCAAGTTGGGTAGGGTTGAGTCGGGAGCTTCACCAGTAGGAAATACTGATGTTTGATTATTTTGATTACCTAGGTTGCCTTGATTATTTTGGTTGCCTTGATTGTTTCCAGCAGTTTGAGGGATAGCAGGTGGAGCTAGGGGCGGAATATTTACACTGCTGCCGGGGGGAGCCTGGACTGGATTGGGAATAGTCAGCTTTTGAGTCGCTCCTAGGGGAGAAGCGGTGGGCAGGGGCGGAATGGAAGCTCCGGGGATGGGGAATATTTGGACATCCGCAGGAGCGGGACGATTATCTAGGGTTTGGGAGTTGGGGGCGATCGACTCCGCCGCATTATGATTTTGTAATAGCTTTAATCCCAAGGAAATCAGACCCACAGAGCAGAGCATGGCAGCAGTAGCCAGTCCCCAGTTGGCAAACCATTTACTTTTCCACCAGTTATTTCTAGGGGCGACAGTATTAATCTCGTTGGTGTAGTCATCTAGAGCCGTTGCCAGATCAAATAGTTGGGTAGTAGTTAGCTCGATCGAGGTTAAATTACTAATTAAATTACTAGTTAAATTACTTGCTTGTAATTCCCCTAAATAGAGGCGATGACTCAAAAAACCTTGGGGTTGCAGGTAGGGAGAGGTAGAATTCGATCCGGGGTTCTGGGGTCTGAGTTTTTGTGGTGTGAGGGTTTGAGTTCCTGCAAGTTGAGACGATCGACCACCTGTGGCGTTCGAGGTGAGGGAAATGCTGTCTAGGGGTTCTTTTTCGCTCAAAAATTCTTGAATATACCTATTTACTGCCAAGGACAATCGATCGAGCTGGGAGCGATCGCCCCTCACTGTGATACTCTCCGTAGCCTGTCGGGGATCATCAAAACTCAAGACAAAACTAATTCTTGATACAGGGGAAATTTGTTCTAATTCCTTGACCGCCTGAGATCCCCAAGGTAATGTGGGCAAAAAAGGATGGGTAGTTTCTACGGAGAGAGTACAAGTAGGAGGAGTGTAAATCCGGTGCGCCATTGGCAAAAATGTAGTTAATGATTAGGAAATTATTAATAATAGACTCAAGTAATGTACTCAATTGTACATCTCAATTATAGTCAACGACCTTGCTGATCACCTCTATGAAAATTTATGCGTAGGGCTTTATGTCCTCTTATTAGGTCTAGCTTAGTTATTTAGCGGTTCGATACATCGGCGCCACAATCGCTCCTGTCCGTAGGCAGAACTGTAGAAAAGCAAATCTAATAGTAATTTTGCCCCTAGTTGTTTGATTTTTTGGGAGTTAGCATGACTGTAGTAGCCTTCTAAGCCTTTGGAGTAACTATCTAGCAAAGTAGCCTGCCAAGGATCGCTCCCCTCTCCAGCTAATTGTTCCATCAGACTCACTGCCCGCCGAATTAGTTCTTGGTGCTGCTGACAAAGATAGCTACAAACTTGAACAAAAATAGCCACCTCCTCTGGGGTCAAAATAATTTTAGTTCTAGAGTCTGGAGCCGAAGGAGTTGAGGTATCGGCGGTAACTGAAAAAAAATAATTAACTAATTTATCTTGTCTTTTGATTTCTATCCCTTTTGCGGAGGTATCCTGGGCAGATTGGCGGATTTGCTCGATCGCCCCAGACAGATCTCCAGAATTAATTTGGGTCAAGGCTACTAGACTAGCAAAAAGCTGCTTGAGATAATTGGTTGCAGAGGTTAGCTGTTGAGTAGATAGAACTCCGGTGGTGATGAGCGATCGCTGCGGCTCTCCCATAAAAATATCAGGAATGAATAGGTTGAAAATTAGATTTGCAAATTTAGATTGGAAATATAAAGCTTAAAACATTATACCTTCCTAGAATAAAACCGCACATCTCGGACAAGCAGAGGACTGGAAATGGGTCTGAAGATTTTTACTTTTCGCCACCAAAAATAGAACTATCCCCATTCTTCAGCTATTCTACAAAAATTTACAAAGTCAGAGGATTTAGACAAGACGGCTTAATGATAAAGTGTTTTTTAGTTATCAATGGCTGTTTCTAGCTTTTACTATCGCAATCCTAGTTCAGTTAAAAGCAGCCTATCCTCTATAGTTTAAGAATTATTTAGGGTCACTATATCTAGATTTTTATATTTAGTTTTACAAGGTTGCGAAATTTATATTGACTATGCAAAGATTTTTTAGAAACCTTACTAATCTCTGGAAAGACGAAGGTTTTTTACATACGGTTGAAAAGATAGAAACAATTATCGCTAAGTTCTTATCTTTAGCCATGATTTTAATAATTATTATTGCAACTATAGACTTAATTCGAGTTGTGATGGTTGATATTTTTTCTGAACCCCGGATGTTGTTGAGCATCGGGTTATTTGAATTTTTTGGGATGTTTTTAAATGTCTTAATTGCCCTAGAAATTCTCGAAAATATTACTGCCTATCTCCGTAAACACGTTATTCAAGTAGAATTAGTCATTGTTACTTCCTTGGTAGCGATCGCCCGAAAAATCATCATTCTTGATCTGGACAAAACCCCTAGTCTTTCCATTATTGGTCTTGGTGTCGCAATTTTTTCCCTCTCTATTAGTTATCTAATTATTCGGATTTCTAATGCTAATCGTTAGGAAATAGTTACGATCGACTCCCCAACAACAAACCATACTCAATCCCCTCCACCACCGCCTCGTAGGAAGCATCCAGAATATTCCCAGAAACTCCCAAGGTCGTCCACCGTTGCTGCCCATTGCTCGACTCCACCAACACCCTAGTTTTTGCCGAAGTCCCCGCCCCGCCATCAAGGATCCGGACTTTGTAGTCTGTAAGATAAAACTGAGCAATTTCAGGATAAAAATTAGTTAACGCTTTCCGCAAAGCAGCATCCAAGGCAGACACGGGGCCATTTCCCTCGGCAGACTCCAAAATATCTTGATCTTTTACAACTACCTTAATCGTGGCTAGGGCATGAGTCCAGTCTTGGGTCATGTTGCAGTGGACTTGAAAACCCTTAATGGAAAAAAGTTCTGGACGTGATCCCAAAAACTCCCGCATGAGCAGATCAAAACTAGCTTCCGCCGCTTCAAACTGATAACCTTGGCTTTCTAGATCTTTGAGCTTCTCCAAAATCTGCCGACAGGCGGGATGGCTTTTATCGAGGTTAATCCCGAAGGTGCGAGCCTTGGCTAGGACATTACTTAAGCCCGATTGATCGGAAATGACAATGCGCCGTTGGTTGCCGATCGCCTCTGGGGCAATGTGTTCGTAGGTGAGGGGATTTTTTTCTACGGCGGAAACGTGAATCCCACCCTTATGGGCAAAGGCGGATTGTCCCACAAAAGCTGCATGATCATTAGGTGCAAGGTTTACCACTTCACTAATAAACCGACTAGTGGCACTGAGTTGCTGCATCTGAGCATCTGCCAAACAGGAGTAGCCGAGTTTGAGTTGGAGATTGGGCATGACTGAGCAGAGGTTAGCATTGCCACAACGCTCTCCATAACCGTTAATTGTCCCCTGTACCATCCGGACTCCAGCTTGCACAGCAGCGATCGCATTTGCCACGGCAGTATCTGCATCATTGTGGGTATGGATGCCTAACGGGGGAATTTTTCCATACTTAGTTTGTAACTTACCAATAACTTCTTGAATAATTTGGGTGATTTCGTGGGGTAAAGTGCCGCCATTTGTATCACAAAAAACTAACCACGCCGCCCCCGCTTCTAGGGCTGTTTCGAGGGTCTGCATGGCATAGTCAGGATTGTCTTTATAGCCATCAAACCAGTGTTCCCCGTCATAAATTACCTGTCGCCCTTGACTAATCAGGTACTCGATCGTATCCCGAATCATGGCTAGATTTTCCTCTAGGGTCGTGTGTAGCCCCTTGGTGACGTGCAGATCCCAAGACTTCCCAAAAATTGTCACCCATGTTGTCCCTGCATCGAGGATCGCTTTCAGGAGAGGGTCTTTAGCTGCGGTAGTGTGGGGACGACGGGTGGAGCAGAAAGCAACTACTTGCGCTTGAGTTAAGGGATTTGCCTTGAGTTGCCCAAAAAACTGCCCATCCTTGGGGTTTGCACCTGGCCAACCACCTTCAATGAAGGGAATCCCCATCTGGTCTAGTTTCTGAGCAATTTGCAGCTTATCTTCCAAAGACAAAGACAAACCCTCTCGCTGCGCCCCATCCCGGAGAGTTGTATCGTAGATATAGATTTTTGATTCTGAATTTATATTTGGATTCATAGCAAGCCATTGTAATCTTGGAATGGATGACGAGCAGAAATCTTTAGCCAAAATCAATATTTTTGGACAGGTCAGCTAGACTTAACGTGAGTTTGATGGAAACCCATGATTGTGCCATAATATAAGACTAGGGATATTTAGGAGGCAAAGCAATGTTTGACTGCTTGCAGGTTGCTAGATTCTTCATACTCAGAGCTTACGAGGATGGTCGGGAAGATCAAATGACTAATATGAAGGTGCAAAAACTTCTTTATTACGCACAAAGTTTACACCTTGCACTTTTTGATGAGCCTTTATTCGAGGACGAAATTCAAGCATGGCGATATGGACCTGTTTGCCCCCCAGCTTACCGCTTTTATTCACAATTTGAAGCTGAGCAACTCCCAATGCCAGATAAATACTCTTTTTCACAGATTACTGATGATCGAAAGGATTTACTTGAAGAGGTTTGGGATTATTTTGGGCAACACCATGCTTACTACTTAAGTGGAATGACTCACGTAGATTTTCCTTGGAAAAAAGCACGGAAAGGACTTCCATCCGAAGCCCGATCTACAGAATCTATCCTTTTAGAAGATATGAAATTACTTGGCTATCAGAAACTGGAACAGATTGAGCAAGATAATCCTGCTTACAAGGCTTCAATTTCATATTTGCTCGATCAATCCTTTAAACAGCCTGCTAAAGATCCCGAATATGTCCATGAGGATGAGATAAATGACTGGCTTACCTCCCTTCTTTCTTGAAAAGACAGATAGCTTTGAAAGAACTTTTAAAAAGTTGGCTAAAAGTAAAGTATACGGTAACAATTTTTCAAACACAATTGTTGCAATCCTGAAAGACTTGGTGCATGAGGTTTATCCTAGAAGTTCTAGAGATGAACCATTGCCTGGAGGAATAAATATTCCAAATGAATGGACACTTCACAAACTTGAAATAAAAATAGGGCAAGGTGCTTCTGGACAAGTTCGACTTATTTATTTGGTCAATGAAGGTAAACGTATTATTAAACCATTATGGCTCTATAGTCATGAGCAGTTTAAAAAGCGTCCTCCTGATAAAGAGCTTAGGAGCGTAATTATGAACGTAATAGGGTAGTGTGCTTAAAACAAATGGTCTAAGTCGTCATTAGAATTGCTCGACTAATCTCAATAAACTGTGTCAGCAATTCTCATTATGGCAAAACTACCCGATCGATGAAAGCTAGAAGCCTTATTCGATCGTTTAGCAACTTGGACAAAAACCTTTTCGATGCCATTTTTAGTTCATACTAAAATAAGAATTGCTGGGCTAATTACCCCGAAACTTGACATTCAGCCTATCTGCCTCATAATGACATTAGACAAAATTTTCCCGTTTAATGCATAGTTCAACTGCTTCTTTGATACTCTATTGAAAATGTTTCACAGCTAACGCTATTTTCATTGAAACCTTTATGAGCAAAGTTCAAAACGTTATTTTAGTCCACGGCTTTTGGGCAGATGGCTCCTGTTACAGTGAGATTATTCCGACGCTGCTGACAGAAGGCTATAAAGTAATTGCAGTGCAAAACCCGCTTACCTCTCTGGAAGACGATATTGCTGCAACAAAACGTGCTTTAGACCACATAGAGGGAAAATGTATTCTAGTTGGTCATTCGTGGGGAGGTTTTGTTATTACTACAGTTGGCAATGATGAACGAGTTGCTGGTTTGGTGTATATTGCGGCGCTTGCTCCCGATGCTGGCGAATCCATGGCTGATTTAATGAGTAAATATGGTTCCCCTTCACCGCATTTTCAAGAACAAAATGGTTTTGTTTGGATTTCCAGAGAAGGTATTGATGAAGTTTTAGCAAATGGTCTTTCAGAAGGAAGAAAGGCATTAATTCATGCGACTCAAATAACACCATCGATATCACTAACGGAAGTGAGGGCAAGTTTGCCTGCTTGGAGAGATAAACCAAGCTGGTATGTTCTAGCAAGCAACGACAAGGCAGTTCCGCCAGATTTACAGCGTGAAATGTCTCAACGAATGAATGCAAAAACAGTAACTGTGGCATCAAGCCATTTCCCTATGATTTCACATCCGAAAGAAGTTCTAGAAGTAATTAGTGAAGCAACCGTAAGTAGTAAATGAAAACGTAGTGCGATCGCCGCTCTTATAGGGTGCAGTGTGATATTTAGGATAATTTCATATAAATCGCCGTAAAATCCACTGGCTTTAGCTGTAGGAGTGTCAAGTATGGCTGGGCTAGATTACCAGCCTGATTGCATCAGCGATCGCAGCATATTTGGTAGCTGGTCTCTTATGGTGATTGCTTCTTAGGGAAACCTAGAGAATGCGGAAGATGAATGGGTAGCGGTAGGATTCGTTTGGGTTCGCTAAGGAACTGAGAATTGCCAAGATTGGTAGGATGAGGTTGGCGATCGCCACAATTGCCAAGAAAGGCAACCCAATTAAAATCCATGCCAAGGCTCCGAAAATTGCCCAGTACAGCCACATATTAAAGTGAAAATTCAAAGATTCCTTCGCACTAGTTTTGACTACAGGATCATCCGAGACAAGTAAAACCGCTAGGGGAACTCCCGCCCCAATAACTATGGAGTTTAAAAAGATTGAACCGTGACACAGCACAGATAGTAGTTTGCGTTTATCAGAATCGTAGTTAAGCATGGAGACCCCCAACAACTTGTCGGCTTGATTATGTGATTGATTACTTGATTGGTGAATACTTTATTTTTTTCGTTAGTTCCATTAGACCTCATTTTCTAACTTAATATGGTGGGTTTTCTCTACAATCAGCTTACTAATTTCAGTACCAACTAATTTATTTCCCAAGGGACTGAGGTGAATTTGGTCATGGTAGAGAGTTTGTGGATCGCTGTGACTCTGGAAAATTGGTAAAAAATCTAGGTAGGCAATTCCCTGCTCTTGGGTGAATTTGACTAATCTCGATCGAGCAGTGATTTCATAATCCTTAGTCTGGTTGGTTACTTCATGCCAGAGGGGAGTGAGGGCGATTTTTAGGGAAATATTTTGGGCTTGGGTGATGTGGTAGATTTCCTCAATTGCCGCAAGGTTGAATCCCACTCGATCGCCCCCTTCAGCGTTGACTATTGCCATTTCTGGAGGTGGAGCATAGGGCAGGAATCTGGTGGCAGCTTCAAGAATAGCTAGGGCAGGTTTTTGGCTGGGATAGTATCGATCGTTCCCCACAGGCATCGAAGTGGGAGCCGTTCCAAACAGATCATCAGTATTCAACAATAAAACTAGAATTTGCGCCTGAAAACAACCAAATTTTTTTAAGTATGCCAATTCATTGCGAGGACTCCAGCCATTAGCAGAAATATTTAGAACTTCTATTTTTGGTGAATTAGTAGTTAACAAAATCCTTGTCACTACTGCTGAGATTGTTTCATTTTGATCTGTCCACCAACTACCATTGAGTACCGAATCTCCTAATAATAAAATTCGTAAATCTGGGGCTAGATTTAATAGGCTAGGACTCCGCATGGAATATTCATTAATTTCTACCCGATTCCCAAAACGCCACACCCGTTGATTCGGAGCCAATAAATAGCCAATTTCTGGGTCGGCAACATAAATCAAAGGATTCCCAAACCCGATCGAGACTCTCAGCCCAATTTCGAGCATAGCCAATAATAAAATTAAAATTCCTATAATTACAAAAAATATTGAAGTCATCTCCTTAATCAATTAAAGGTTTTCCTAGCATTTGGACTAACCAATCATCCCGAAGATGACGGGCAGCGATGGGCAGAGCTTTTGATAAATCAACTTCTAAATCCTGCTCTTGGATATCAATGATTAATCGATAAAGCAACTCAAAATCAATCCGCTTCTGTCGATCAAACAATATAAATGCACCATTTTTAGCCTTATTCAAAATATCAATATTTTCTTTGCCTATCGTTCCAATATTAATCTGTTTACTCCTATGATCTTTAATCAGGTAAAAGTTTGTAGAAGAAAGTCTAGAGACACATTCATTAAATCTTTTAATTTTTGCGGTAAAGGCACTACCACCCAAATTTAAGAAGGCGATCGCCCAGTCTTGGTGATTAATAGTTAACAGTAAATTTTCAGGAACCTTACTTCTGCCTAGGCGGACTTGACTGACTTCTATATTCTGGCATTGTTGAAAAGCATTGACGATCGCCTTAAGTTTGCCGATATCATCATAGTCATCAATCACAGTTACTTGATCATATTCTTCTTCTAGAGTTTGCCTAGTTTGAGATAGATAAGTCGTCACAATATCTGACTCTGGGGCTGGGTTTGTTAGAGAAATATTGGAGTTGACTAACGCTGGATTGATTGAGTCTACAGGAGGTAAAAAACTAGTTAGACCTTCCCCTTGAGCAAAAGGCAATAATAAAGTTGCAATTTTTCTCACAGTTGTTTCTAGCATCTCTAATCTGGCGAGAACATTGGAATTATGATTGATATCACTAGGATTTGGGATGGTGCTAGAAATAGGATTTACAGCAATATTTTTTTTGGGAACAGGTTGACCGTGAGCTTTCGATCGATAATATTCTGCTGCCCGGTTCAGAACTGCCCGGATTGATTTTTGTTTGAGAATATCTCCTAATTCTAGAGGTGTAAAGAGCGTCTCAATATCTAAACCAATACTTTGAGATTTCAGAGAGAGAATATTTTTGAGTTTAGTCTCCAAAGGACGATTAAGTTTAATGGTGTATTGGGAGACTCGATCGACCACTGAGCCATCAAAGAAACCTTGGAACTGCTGCCAGCGATCAGGAAACAAATTCAAAATAATCAAACTATTCGGCACATGGGTTAATATTTCCTTAACTGCTGACCCAAAACTATTTAAGATATCTCGATTCTGCTCTAAACCCAGACTTTCTAACTGGTCAAAAACAATAATTAAAGGTTCATCAAGGGTTGACAATCGCCCAAAAACACTAATTGCTTCGAGGGCAAATTCTTCTCGACTTAAATTCTCAGACCAATTCTCTAAACCAATACTAGTAGCTTCTTCTGTATCTAATTCGTGTCCAGCTAACCACCGTCTTACTAATTCTTTTTTCCCAGAATCTGTATAACTACAAAACCGAATAATGCCCTTAAGAATAGTTGCCGAATAACCAGCCCCGGTATAGCGTTCTGTCCACCAATCATTAATATATTTTTCTATAGATTGCCAATTATCTCTATTTTTTTGGGTGCCATCTGCCCCAAGGCGTTTATATAAACTTAAGCTATTATTCTCCAGAGCCGCAATAATATCTCGCCCCTTTTGAGTATTAATAAACTTATCTGTGGAACTAAGAATTTTAATTAAACTATTTGATAATAAAAGCTCTAGTTGGGTATGTGCTGGAGTTTTTTCTACTCCTTGGTTTTGATCTTGGTTTTGATCTTGATCTTGATTTTGATCTTGTTCTCTAAGGGGAACTCTTTCAGCAAAGGATTCAAGAATGCGGGAATAGGTATGATAAATTACAGATTGGGCATTATTGGGATGGCGAATAAATAGGAGGCGGTTAGTTCGTAAGAATTCCTTTGCTAGGCGCATCATTAAATGGGTTTTACCACTGCCCGCTTCCCCAATTACTAAGGCTCCTTTACTTTGTTGATTCGGATCATTTTTAACATCAAGTAAGACAGATTTGAGAGTTGCAAATTCGGCAGCATAGATTTCCTGAAAATCTAGATGATCTTGAAAAGGGTTATCAACTCGGCTACTACTAAAGGGGTTAGGCGTTGTAGATAGTTGAGACATAGCTTGGAGTTGTTGGAGTTGGCGGTAAAGCTGGTAGGTAAAGTGGGCATCGTAGCGGGCAACGTGGGCATGACGATCGTGAAAATATTGATGATTAACTTGGAGATTGAGAATTTTACTAAGATGTTCTAGGGCATAACTCTGGGCATGGGGAAGGTATGTTTTGGCGAGTTCACAGGTACAGAGATAAGTTACTTGAGGATGGGGAATTTGGGCTTGAGCAAAGCTCCGGGAGATCACTCCTCGATCGTGCTCCGCATAATGACAAACAATGGTTTTGTGGGCAATGATCACGGCTAAGTCCCGGACAATCTGCTCTAGGGATTTACGGCTGTGGTGGATCGATCGATTCCGTTCATGCCCATCCACAAAAGCCTCATAGATCAACTTGCCTTGATGATCAATCACCGCAATTTCTCGCAGCACCTCCACACCTTCGGTATCAATAACTAAAAAGTTTTGAAATGAATTTTTATTTAAAGTTTTAGCCCTTTGCATAATTGTTGACTCCTGTTAACTTGCTAGGAATCCCTGTTTCTTCAAAGTGGTAAGAATATCAATATAGCGTTTCTTAATCTGGTAAATTACGGTCAATTGTAGGGGCGCAAGGCTTTGCGCCATGAGGGCGTACTCTAAATTATCGGCTAATTTTCGATAGTTTCAGGGTCTTCCTTGGGGGTAGGAATCCAGAGGTAATAGCTGGTGATGATGCCAACGAGGAGCCACCAGAGGAGAATAACTTGGGGACGATACCACACCGTGTCTACTAATCCGTGGGCTAACATGCCTGTGGTGCCAGCGATCGCGCCCATTAACCAAAAACCATGGCTATTGAGGTTAGACCTAAACTGGCTCAATCTTTGGGCGGCTTGATTCCAAGTAATAATCAAAAACCACAGGAAACAGGCTAGCCCGATAAACCCAGTCTCTACGGCAATTTCTAGGACAATGGAGTAGGCACTCAGGGCGGTGAAACGAGTTCTTTGGTAGAGGGGATAGACCGCATTAAAGGCATTATTTCCAGGCCCAATTCCTAGGATTGGTCGGTCTTGGATCATGTTAATCACAGAACTCCAGACGTTTAACCGAAAGTTATTGCTGCTATCTTGTCTGCCGAGGAACGTACTCAAAAAGCGATCGCGCAAAGTCGGCACACCCAAAACTGCGCTTAAAAATATAAAACCCGTACTACCCAAAATGACCGGAATGGCAAGTTTCCGCCAACGTTGTGGGAGTTTCTCGCTATACCAAAACCCTAATAAAATTACGAAGGTAAAGATACACACGGCAAAGCCCAGCCAACCACCCCGACTATAGGTATAAAATAAGCAGGCAGAATTGACTAGAAATATAGTTACTGCAAGGAGTTTGGGAATCCAACCCTTCCAAGCAAAGATAGCTCCTAGGCTCAGGGCGATCGCCGGGACGAGATAGGCGGCTAACAGATTGGGGTTGCCCAGATAGCTATAAACCCTAGTCACATCCCTTAGGGAAGAATTGGCATCTACCCAAGTAGCAAGAGGTTTGACCCCAGATTTCCATTGCTGGATTCCGTAGACGCTGACGATGAGGGAAGTATGCAGATAAACACTAATAATGGCATTACGCAGGCGGCTCGATCGCATCACCCTTGCCATCAACAAAAAAGTCATTAAATACAAAGTTAGCCGAGATAGACCAATTAAGGCTGCCATTTTCACCGGGGAGAGGGCTGTGGCAAAGAGAGAGATAAACCAATAGAGCAGGAGAGCTAAATGGATGGGCGTGGCACTACTTACTCCGGCTGGGGTTGCCTCTGGTTCATCTGCAAGGGTCAAAAGTACCCACCAGAGGGCGATCGCTACCCCCAAAACTCCAATTAAAGTTGTGGAAACAAAGGGAGCTAATCCGAGGGTAATCGCCACCAGCAACGCCCCGATCGCTTCACCCCAAGGCAGCAGCCAACTGGTTTTTCGCCACGATCGCAGCAATCCTACCAAATGATATACATAGCTGCTCCCCCGCCACTGCCGTACCTGAATTTGCGAGAGCGTAAATTGTTGCCAGATAGAATGCATACTCTAAACAATCCTTAATTAACTATTCAACTTAACTATCCCCAGCCAATTATCTAAAACTAATCCCTAATTAAGCTAGGACTGGGGCAGGGTCATCACGTAGCCATAGCCCGATTCCTTGCTGCCTTGCATCAGTATCTTACCATTATGAATCTCGGCTAAATAGCAACTCAGTAATAACCCCAAACGATGCCATGACTCTGCCTCTAAGTTTTGAGGGTTGCCTAGATAGTCTGATATTGAGACTCCAAAAGGTAATTCTGTCGCCACAGATGCTCTGCTGTATCTCTGCTCCGGATCATCTTCTACACCACCTGCCATCCCACTTACAGCAATACTCACAGCCCCATCATCTCGATAAGGATCACTAGCTACAGCCATATCACCCATCCCACCGACAATTAGTTGCAATTTATTCCCAAGGGTGGATTCACCAGTAGGGTTATTTGCAGAGTTATTTGCAGAGTTATGGTCAAAATGGCTAGCCAAATCAAGGAAAGAATTACTTCGAGAATCGCCAGCAGATTTATCTGAGGGACTAGAACTAGAGGTCTTAGCGTATTTGGCGGAATTAGCGGAATTAATGGAAGGATTATCAGAGGAAGTAGTAAAGTTTTGGACAAGGGATTTTTGATGATAGCCAGTCGATCGAGACTTGGTTTCTACCAATCTTCTGCCTACTTGAGTCGCAACTATCCGAATACACAAATAATCCTCCTGTTGATCAACTATCTGGTCAACCATGATTTTTATCTGACTCCCAATGGGCAGAGTATCTATCATAACTGCTACCAAGTAATAGAGCATTTGTCGCACCTTGAGGCGATCGAGCACCCACAACCGACTGCCCTCTTGAATCTCTAGGTAAATTTTCTGCTTCCGGTCTTGCATCACCCCTTGGAGTGTATTAATTACCTGCTGACACAGCATTTCCATATCAACCATGGTCAGATTCATTTGCTGAGAATTATCATCGGCAATATCTAGAGCCAGAATTTCTTCAATTCTTGTGAGCATTCTCTGTCCGCTCTGGTGAATTACCTCTAGGTATTCCTGCTGCTTGAGGGTCAACAAACCGTATATTTGCTGTTGCAAAATTCCCGTCATTCCCATGACCGCCGTGAGGGGAGTCCTTAGTTCTTCGATGAGTTTTGCCAAAAGTTTGAGCTTAACTGGAGCTTTGATTTCTTCATTTCGAGTAGCCTCTGTAACCACCCCTTGAGTAGCCTTAGTAACCGTATTTGCAGTAGTTTCAGTAAGCATACTTTGAGAGGTATCCGTGACTAGATTTCGGGTAGCCTCAGTAATTACACTTCGAGTAGCTTCAGTAACTGCACTAGTTAATCGATCGAGTTGATTCAGTTGATCGAGTTGAAGAGATTGATTATTTTGCTGAAGAGAATTAAGGGGATTAAGTTGTTGCAGAAATGGTGTTGAGACATTAGCTCCTTGGTTTTCCAATTGAGTCATGGTCAGTCGGGCAAGAATTCCTAAAAATTGTAAATCCTTGGTGGCAAACTTCCGGGGTTGTAAATCCATCACTGCCAACGTGCCAATACATTCTCCAGTGGTGGTAATCAAGGGAATTCCCAGATACGATCGAACTCCACAGTGTTGGGTCAACAAACTTTGACAAAAGAAGGGGTCTTGGAGAGTATTGTCGATCGCGAGAGCCGTGAGACTATCTACCACATGGATACAAAAAGATTCTGAAGGGGGAATTTGTTTTTTCACCACCAGTTCGTGATTAAAACCCAAGTTATTTAAGCCCACCACCGATTTAATTAATTGTTGACTATCTACAAAAATACTTAGGAGTGCGATCGGGGTTTCGAGAAAATTACTACTACTTTGGGTAGCTTCTTCTAAGATTGCGAGGGAATCATGAGAATTTATTAATCCCAACTTATTCAAGGATTGATACCTAACCTGTTCCCGTTCTAGGGCAGTCAAGCCATCTAATCGGCAGTAGAGAATATTAGTGATATCTGAGTTAATCATTCGGTAATATCTAGTAGTTATTTTTAGTTGCCGTATTTTTTTATTTCTTAGTAAAGGCTTAATCAAGACTTAGCAAAAAATGGATTAATAGCAATCATTTAATAATTTATTTCTTGCAATTCATCAAATAACCTTCACTACTAATACCTAGTTAATAACAGCAACTAATAGAATATTTTGTAGAGCTAAGAATTAATTAGTATTGATTAGCGTCAATTAGTTCTAACTAGAATTAACTAGCTTTAATCTCTAATCCTATTCTTGACTCTTACCGATAGATACCCCCGAAAGTTGTCAGCCAAAGTCACTGGTTCAAGTGCTATTTTCTGCAAGCTTTATTTTCAAAATTAGAGCTGACACGTAGATTCATAGGTAGGGTGGGCAATGCCCACCAACAATTCGCCAACAATTCGCTAACAATTCATTAACAATTCGCCAACAGTGAAAATGTCGCTATCTTGTCTAAGCCCTGAAAATAATTTCTAGTAGATTACCAGCTAATTTTCAGCTAGTTTCAAGCTAATTTCAAACTAATTCTCTCGATGCCAAGCTGGATGAGCGAATATAGCTTTGATTACCTGAACTCCCCTCAATTGATTAGATAATGGTAGATGCCCTTTGGGTGCGCTGAGGTTCCAAGTAAACTGTTGAGGATACCTTGTCCAGTTGTTCCCTGATTTCCAGTTGATTGCTTCCCAAAGTTTGGGAAATTCTTGATTAAGAGCCAACCATAATTCTCGCTGCACAGAAAAGCCAAATTTACCCTGAGAATTAAACAGCCACAAGTTATTAATGGTTTGCAAATCCACAACTGGAATACTCTCCACTTCACTAAAATATAGCCATTTTCTTTTAGTAGCTGCTGCCCCGGCAATTTCACAGAGCTTTTGCATAGTCAGGCGATCGGCCTCTAGATATTCTTGCTTCACCAATAACTTTTGCAACTCAGTATAATCAATTCCTTGGTCTGAGCGTAGGGAGAGAATCCCCTGAGAGAAATTAGCGGCTAAGAAATCTTGGACGATCGGTGTTTCTACGGCAAAAAGGCTTTGATAAACCATACCATGAATAACCTTGGGGTTGTCCTTGCCCTGATGGAGAAATTTCATGAGAATCTCTAAGCCCACGGAGCCTTGAGCCACCAATTCTGGAACCAGCTGCATCTGTTTCTTTTCATTGACAGCGACAAACTGGTTATACCTATCCACGAAGTTCGGTTGATCTTCAGGCATAGCATCGTTCCTATTACTACTTACGTCACTCATAGAGATTATCAACAATAAAAAAATTAAAAGTTAGAAAAATTAAAAACTAAAATCTATTTCCCCGTACTTTTCTCAGGATGGTTATCCCCAGAATTACGGATTTTTTCAATAATTCCCGTGGTAGAGGTCGGAATTTCTATCTTAATCAACTGAATCTTACCACCGTAAGCCCTGACCGTGGGAGTTTCCGGCAAAGTATCTTCGGTATAGTCGCCGCCTTTGGCATAAATTTCTGGCTGGAGTGTTGCCAAGAGACGATCGGCCGTTGGTTCCGTAAAAATAACTACCCCATCCACAGGTTTGAGGGCAGCAAGAATTTCGGCTCTCTGAAGTTCGGGTATAATCGGGCGCTGGGGTTTACCGGGCTGGGGTGGCTTAATGATTTGTACCGATCGATCGCTATTCAAACCAACCACTAAGGCTCGTCCTAGTTGCCTCGCTGCCTGCAAATAACGAATATGCCCCACATGGAGTAGATCAAAACAACCATTGGTAAACACGAGGGGTCGCCATTGCTCTGGGTGACGATCGATACTTTCTTTTAACTGATTCAAACTATAATAATCCATGTTTCATTTCTGGCTATTCATGCCTAGCTACTTATGCTTAGTTAATCTGCTTAGTTAATCTGGCTAATCTAGCTAATTTAAATTAAATAATCCCCAATAATCCAAAATCAAAAAATCTCAGCAAAATGTACGAAAAAATTACCCCCCCCACTAGCGGCGATCGAGTCACCTTTACTAACGGCAATCCGATCGTACCTGATAATCCGATCATTCCCTTCATTCGTGGTGATGGCACAGGTATTGATCTTTGGCCGGCAACCCAGAGAGTATTGGATGCTGCCATTGAGAAAGCCTACGGGGGCAAACGCCAGATTTCTTGGTTTAAGGTCTATGCCGGAGATGAAGCCTGTGAACAGTACGGAACCTACCAATACTTACCTGAAGATACCCTCACAGCTATCAAAGAATACGGCATAGCCATCAAAGGCCCCCTGACTACCCCGATCGGTGGCGGTATTCGCTCCCTCAACGTTGCCCTCCGCCAAATCCATGACCTCTACTCCTGCGTCCGTCCCTGCCGTTACTACATCGGCACTCCTTCCCCCCACAAATCTCCAGAAAAGCTAGATGTGATTATCTACCGGGAAAATACGGAGGATATTTACCTCGGCATTGAATGGCGGCAAGGGAGCGAGATTGGGGATAAGTTAATCAAACTCCTCAACGAAGAATTAATCCCCGCCACCCCAGAGCATGGCAAAAAACAAATTCCCCTTGATTCGGGTATTGGGATTAAGCCCATTAGTAAAACAGGTTCTCAACGCCTTGTCCGCCGCGCCATCCAACACGCCCTAAGATTACCTCCCGCCAAGCAACAAGTCACCCTTGTCCATAAGGGCAATATTATGAAATATACCGAGGGAGCCTTTCGGGATTGGGGTTATGAATTGGCGACTAGTGAGTTTCGGGCTGAATGTGTAACGGAGCGGGAATCTTGGATTTTAGGCAATAAGGAAAGCAAAACTGATCTGACCGTAGAGGAAAATGCTCGGTTAATTGATCCCGGCTACGATGGCTTAACTCCTGAAAAACAGGCGACAATTTGTCAAGAAGTCCAAGAAGTGCTAGATACAATTTGGGAAACCCACGGTAATGAGGCTTGGAAGCAAAAGATCATGGTGAACGATCGCATCGCTGATAGTATTTTCCAACAGATTCAAACTCGCCCCGATGAGTATTCAATCTTGGCAACCATGAACTTGAATGGGGATTATCTCTCGGATGCAGCGGCGGCGATCGTCGGTGGACTTGGTATGGGCCCGGGGGCAAATATTGGCGATAACTGCGCTATTTTTGAAGCAACCCACGGCACGGCTCCGAAACACGCTGGACTCGATCGAGTCAACCCCGGTTCTCTGGTTCTTTCTGGGGTGATGATGTTGGAATATATGGGCTGGCAGGAAGCTGCAGATTTGGTTAAAAAAGGAGTCAGTGGGGCGATCGCCAATAAGGAAGTCACCTACGACCTCGCTAGACTCATGGAACCCCCTGTGCCTGCCCTCAAATGTTCAGAATTTGCCGAAGCCATCATCCGGCATTTTGGAGAATAATTTACCTACCGTACCAAATTTAGAAATTATTGTGTTAGATGCGATCGCTTGAAACTATTAGGCGATCGCTCTGGACGCATCTACGAGTTTTTAGGATTAAAACCAGAGTAGCAAATTCACTGTTAGGCGACATTGAGTTAGGATACTTAGCAAATAGATATTAAATTATCAGTCATGAAAATTAAGGCAGTTATCTGGCAAGAAGATGGTGTATGGTGTGGCTCTGTTCCGGCTCTGCCGGGTTGTCATACTTGGGGAGAGAGTTATGAGCAGTTGTTAGAGATGCTTGAGGAGGCTGTTCAGGGTTGGTTAGAAGTCGCTAGTCAACAGCAAGAACTTGCACCTGAAAAAAAATTAATTGAATTATCTTTATGAAGTCTGTTTCTGGAAAAACACTATGCAAAATTGTTGAGCGGCATGGCTGGAAACTCAAAAGAATTACTGGTAGCCATCATATCTATGCAAAATTAGGAGAGGTTGTTATTCTTTCTATTCCTGTACATAGTAATCGAGACTTACCTGCTGGAACCTTAAAAAGTATTCTTAAAGACGCTAGGCTTACAGAGGAAGATATATTATAAGATAATTTAATATTATTAGTGATAAGCAGTGTTATGTAAAAGCTAATCATCGTATATCTTAAGGAGTATGAGGCTGTGGCAATTGGAAATGATTTTTTAACAAACCTTAGAAAAGCTCAGGTAGTCAAGAAAACAATCACCAGATCAGTTGGGGATCTAATTAGAGATTTTCAGACGACAAAAATTGTTATACCTTCGTACCAAAGAACTTTTGTTTGGAGTAATGACAAGCAATGTCGCTTTATAGAATCAATTTTTTTACAGATACCTATTCCAGCTATTTTTTTGCTTGAAAAAATCAAAGATGACGAAAATGACAACACTGGACGAGTTATATTCGAGGTTATTGATGGAGTACAACGAATTACGACTATTGCCAACTTTGTCAATGGTCTACTAAAACTTGCAAATCTAGAAACTCTTACTGATCTTAATCAAGCAAAATTTTCACAACTTCCTAGTAGCATTAGTGACTTGTTTATGGAAAGAGAAATAGATACCATCATTATACAAAGTGGAACTGATCCTGAAATACAATTTGAAGTCTTCGGTAGACTGAATCAAGGTTCTGTCTCTCTTAATCCGCAGGAATTAAGAAATTGTATGTTTCACGGAATATTTAACGATTTTCTAATTGGCTGTAGCGGGAATACTACTTATAGAGAGCTTCTTGAACCGTTTTCTAAATTTAAGACTCCAAAAGAAGGAACAGCCGATAAAAATAGAATGTTTGATGTAGAGCTTGTTTTAAGGTTTTTTTGTGTGTATGAGCTTTTTGATAGTGAGTCTAATAAATATCCAGAAATTCGTGCGGAAACGCTTAATGGATATATGAGAGATAAAAATTCAGATAAGTTTAGGAGTTTAGAAGATTTAGAAGAGATATTTAAAAAAGTAATTGAAATGATTAAAATAGTCTACTCTGGCAATCAGTTTAGAAATTTTCTTCGGAAAAAGGATCAAATATCTTTTGTTAATACCTTAAGCCAGTCAGTTTTTGAGGTTCAAATGTTAGGATTTGTTGATTATGACATCAGTCAACTTAGAGGTAAAACAGAAATTATTTATGAAACTTTTTTGGATATGTCTAGCTACGATCTAATTTTTAGCGATGCAATGTCTAAGGCTACAGGCTCTAAAATAAATGAAAGAGTAATTATCTGGAAAAACAGATTAAAAGATGTATTGGAAAATTCAGAAAAATATTATGCAAAGCTTGATCTAAAAAAAAGATTGTTTCAGTCTAACCCTACCTGTCAAGCAACTGGCAGCATAATTGAGTCTCTAGATCAAGCAGATGTACTTGATGGAAAACTTTATTATAGATGTTCTCTTCAAGAAAATGATGTTATCAAATCAGATAAAATAATAGGATCAAGAGCAACGAAAAAAACCCCAGTAAGGTTCTATCTTGATGGATCAGTTTATGAAGCAAAAGATGTACCTACTGTAGTTGATGAAATTTTAGATATAGTTAGAGATCGTATTACAGGCTCTGATTTTGATATTCAAAGACTATCATCTCTAGAGTTTATTGATACACATCAAGAATTGAGTAAAAAGTGTACAAAGCCGAATAAAACTTTCAAGTCAACTAAGTTAGAGAGGCAAGGCTCTGGAGTTTTATATTTTGATGCAAGTGGTGGAAGAAATGAGGTTTTATCACAGCTAAGAGAAATTGCAAGATTGTTTGAATTTATGAAAGATTTTAGGATTGAAGATTAAAAATAAGATCGCCAGATCGCCTAAAATTACCTGATAAAAACACAGTATAGATGACATCACAACTACAAGAAACTATCAATCTGGCTCGATCGATCTCATTCTCAGAACAACTAGAATTGCTTAAAATCTCAAGGGGATGACAAGGAGCATAAAAACTAGGTATAGAAGAGAAAGAAGAGCAAAATAGACAAAAAAATAGGGTAGCGATATTAAAACAACTACCCAAACAAAAATATTTTCATTACTCTATCAGGTAGTCCTAAAGAGTTAAGGATGAGTT